>JAMFRU010000096.1 GCA_026224875.1 Acidocella sp. | reverse complement strand
CTACAACCAGGACGACCTCAACGACGTCGCGCTCAAGCTAAATACTCGACCCAGAAAAACCCTTGGCTTTCAGACGCCAGGAGCTACATTCGCTCAGGCCGTTGCGCTCATCAGTTGAACCCACCGCCGCTTTTTTGTAAAAAAGCGGCACCAAAAAACTTTTATTACTTAGATTTCAATTACGATTTTGCCTACGGCTTTGCGGTCCATCATCCAGCGGATTGCATCGCCGCCTTGGGGTAGGGGGAAGCGCGCGCTGATTAGCGGTTTGAGTTTTCCTGCCGCGTGCCAGGCGTAAAGCTCGGACATGTTTTGCGCGTGTAGTTCGGGTGAACGGGCCACGAAATCGCCCCAGAAGACGCCGACAATCGCGGCACCCTTTACCAACGGCAGGTTGAGCGGCAGAGAGGGGATTTTCCCGCCGGCAAAGCCAACGACAAGATAGCGCCCGCCCCAGCCGATGGAGCGGAACGCTGGGTCTGCCAGAATGTCGCCTACCGGATCGAACACTACGTCCACACCGCGGCCGTGGGTGAGTGTTTTCATCGTGGATTTCAGATCATCCGTGGCGTAGTTCACGAGCTCGTCCGCGCCATGTGCTTGCACCAGTGCCAGTTTTTCCGCACTCGATGCCGCGGCTATGACATGCGCGCCCAGCGCCTTGGCAATCTCAACCGCCGCCAGGCCGACGCCGCCCGCGGCACCCAGAATTAAAATGCTTTCGCCGGCGCGCAATTGCGCGCGCTGCACCAGCGCGTGATGCGAGGTGCCATAGGCCAGGGTAAAGGCGCTGGCGGTTGCCAGATCCATGCTATCGGGCACCAGCGTTGTTTGCGCGGCGGAGGCCACGACGCACGCCGCAAATGCGCCCCAGTTGGTGAGTGCCGCCACACGGTCGCCCACGCGAAAATTTTGTACGCCCGGGCCGAGTTTGATGATTTTGCCGGCAACTTCACCACCAGGGCTGAAGGGCAATGGCGGCTTCATCTGGTATTTGTTCTGAATGATCAGCGAGTCTGGAAAATTCAAACCGCAAAATTGCGCCTCGATCAGTATCTCGCCGGCGCCCGGCTCAGGCGTGGCGGCATCGGTAAAAACCAGTTCCTCCGGCGGGCCGAAATGCTCACAAACCAGCGCTTTCATTTGGTCGTCCCCTTCACATTGCCGACAGGCCGCCATCGAGTTTTAGCTCGGCGCCCGTCATCATCCGGCTTTCATCCGATGCGAGATACAGCACCGCCGCCGCTACATCCTCAACCTCGCCAATCCGCCCTAGCGGTATCTGGCGCGCCAGCTTGGCCAGTGCTTCTTCCGTGGTGCCGGCAATGCCATCGAGCAGCGGCGTGCGCACGAAGGTTGGATGCACGGAATTGCAGCGGATATCCCAACCCTGTTTCGCACAATGAAGTGCGACGGATTTGCTCAGCATCCACACCGCCGCCTTGGAGGCGTTGTAGGCGACCATGTTATGCGAGGCGATCATTGCGGAAATGGATGATATATTGACGATCGATCCCGGCTGCGTCTCGCGCAGTAACGGTAGCGCATATTTGCACCCCAAGAAGGCGCTATCCGCATTCACCGCCATGGTGTGGCGCCAGGCTGCAAGGTCTAGATCTTCGACCGAACCCATCGTGACGATCCCGGCATTATTCACCAGCACCGAGAGCCCGCCCATGGCGGCTTTTGCATGGGCGATGGCGGCGATCCAATCGCTTTCAAGCGTGACATCCAGCCGGATGCTGGTAGCACCTTTGATGGACGCGGCAACTTCCGCGGCCCCGGCCTCGTTCACATCGCTCACCACCACCAACGCACCCTCGGCCGCCAAGGCGCGCGCAATCGCGGCACCCAGCCCCTGTGCGCCGCCGGTAACGAGTGCCTTCTTTCCCTTTAAGCGGTTCATCGCCGGCCTAGCGCTTTGGTTGCCCGGCGGTCTGGTTCAATCCAATCCGAGCTTGGATAAAGTGGTTTTATCGCGGTGGCATCGTTGAGTTTGCGCATTTCCTCATCGCTGAGAATGATATCCGCCGCACCCAGATTGTCCTCCACCTGGTGCAGTTTGGTGGCCCCCATCAACACGCTGGAAACACCCTTGCGCCCCAGCAGCCAGGCCAGCGAGACCTGCGCCACGCTGATTGAACGTGCCGCGGCCACCTCGCGCAAAATATCGAGCAGCTCGAATGCCTTGTCGCGGTCGAATTTCAGCATGTCGAAATTGGAAAATCTGTTATCTGGCTTGGATAAATCCTCACGGGTATAGGCGCCGCTGAGGAAGCCGAACGCCAGCGGCCCCCACACGGTCATGCCCAGCCCGTAGCTTTGCATCATCGGGATGACATCGCGTTCCACATCTCGCCCGAGCAGCGAATAATACATTTGCCCATGGGTGAATTGCGCGAGCCGGTTGGCTTTTTGAATTTCCATCGCGGCCGCTGCCTTCCAGGCGGACCAGTTGGAGAAGCCGATATACCTTACCTTGCCCGCACGCACGAGCGCATCGAACGCCTCAAGCGTTTCTTCCAGCGGTGTGTACAAATCCTCGCGATGCGCCACGTAGAAATCAATCCAATCCGTGCCTAGCCGTTTCAGGCTTTGCTCCACCGACCAGATGATGTGCCGGCGCGATAGATTGCCGCGTAGCAGTTCGCGATCCGTGGTGCCGCGATTGCCAACCTTCGTGGTGATGATAATTTTTTCGCGATGTGACTTGAGTGCAGCACCGAGCAATGTTTCAGATTCACCGTCGGCATAGACATCGGATGTATCGAAAAAATTCACCCCGGCATCGATGCACCGCCCGACCAGTTGGTCAGCCAGTTCCGCGCCCACTTTGTAGAGCGTGCTGAGCGTCTGGTTGCCCTGGGTGAAGGTGGCCGCGCCAAAACCAAGGCGCGAGACCAGCATCCCGGTATTGCCGAGCATGGTGTATTGCATTGCCGGTTATCCCAAAATCGGTCAGCCGGGAGCACCGGCTGACCGGATCAAATTACGTCGATTTTTTACGGCCCGATTTGCTCAAGCGCCATTCGGGCGGATACAGATCATCATTATCCTTGACCGCGTTATTGACACCCTTGTCGAACGTCTCATCGTCAAGTCTCAGCTCATTGCCGTCGTTTTTCACGCTCGGCAGCATCGATTCCAGCCAGCCGGTCAGCACGCTGCCCATATATTCGCCCTTCTGCTGTTTGAACGTCTCAAACAGGGTTTTGAGCATATATACAGTGTCGGTCGGGCGGTTGATGGCGCAGGCATTGGCGTATTTCGCCACTTCGTCTTCGAGTTTTTCGCGCGGCACCACACTGTTCACGAAGTTGCAGTCATACATTTCCTTCGCGGTGAAGGGACGGCCCGTGAATACCATTTCCATGAATTTGCGCAGGCCCATGGTTTCGGCCCATTGCCACATGCGCGGGCCCCAGCCGACGTAACGGAAGGAAGGGTGGCCGAACAAGGCATCGTCGGACGAGATGATCATATCCGCATCGGCGGCCTGGTAGAAATGCCAGCCGTAGCAATAGCCCTTCACTTCAAGAATGCTGATCTTCTTGAAATCCTGTAGGCTGCGGCAGCCGAAGTTTGAATTCGCATAAAGCTGTGTGAGCTGCGCCAGGTAGCGGTAGCTGCCTTTCGGCGGGTATTTCACATCTTCGTCCGGGCCGATTTCAAACTCATGCAGGAGTGAAAAATCCGGGTTGTCGCCCAGCATATCTGCTTGCTCGGCGAGATCGGCACCGCCGCCGAGGTTGTTGCCGATGCCGCGGATGACGAGGACTTTGACATCGTCATCGACATTGGCGCGGTGGATCAATTTGGCGTAGCGCAGACGCGCCGCGATGGTCGGCGAGTTTAGCTGATCCGGCCGGTTGATGGTGATCGTCGCGATCTTGGTTTTCGGGTTCTTCTCGTACAGGATGATCTCTTCCGGCGGCGGGCGAATATCGTCTTTTTTCATGGTCGTTCCTCTCTTGTTGAATTTTACGCCTGTAACCTTGCGGCACGCGCGCCCAGGGTTGCAAGTTCTGGAAAATGTTTTCCGCGCTCCACCGCCTGGGTGGATGCGGCCGTGCCGCGAATGGCACGCCCTTTGATACCGTGGAAAATCGCGGCGAGGCGGAAAAAATTGAATGCCAGGTAGAAGGCATAATCCGGGATGGCGTCACGCCCCGTACGCCGGCAATAGGCCGCGATGTAGTCAGCCTCCGCCGGAATACCGGGGGCAGAAATATCCGCACCCGCCAGCCCGGCCACGATATGCGGCGGCATATGGTACATCATCGCATGCCCCGCAAAATCCACCAGCGGATGGCCAATTGTTGAAAGTTCCCAGTCCAGCACGGCGACAATACGCGGCTCTGTTGGGTGAAAGATCATATTGTCGATGCGGTAATCGCCATGCACGATGCCGCTTTCATCATCCGCCGGAATATTGTGACGCAGCCATTCAATTAGCCGGTCCATATCCGCATCGCGCCCGGCTTCGGCATCGTCAAAATACTGTGCCGACCAGCGCGCAATCTGCCGTTCAACGTAATTGCCCCGCCGCCCGAAATCTTCCAACCCCACTGTATCCGGGTCAACACGATGCAGCGTTGCCAACACCTCATTCATTGAGGCAAAAATCGCGGCGCGTTCGCCGGGTGCCACGCCAGGCACGGCGGCATCCCAAAAAATGCGCCCCTCCACCATGTCCATCACGTAGAACCAGGCGCCAATGACCGACTCATCGGTACACAAGGCATAGACATGCGGCACGGGAAATCCAATTTCCCCAAGTGCTGACATTACCTTTGCTTCACGCTCCACTGCGTGCGCGCCCTTCAGCAGTGTGCCGGAGGGCTTGCGGCGCAGCACATAATTGCGGCCAGGCGTGACAAGCTTGTAGGTTGGATTGGACTGTCCGCCGCGAAACTGCTGAATGCTAAGCGGCCCCGCAAACCCTTCCACATATGCCGCCATCCAGCGCGCCAATGCCACGCTGTCCAGCTCAAACCCGCTGCGCATGGCAGTGGTACCGGCAAAAGCGCCGCTCATATAAGTGCTGCCTTCCAATCGCGCTTGATCTTTTTGGCCAGCGAGAATTTATGCACCTCGGTCGGGCCGTCATAAATCCGGAATGCGCGGATTTCGCGGAACACCTGCTCGACAATCGTATCCTGCGATACGCCGGTGCCGCCCATTACCTGCACGCAACGATCGGCGATGTGCATTAACGCTTCGGACACGGCGACTTTCGCCATGGAACTTTCCGCCGTGCCCAGCGAGCCGCCATCGAGCACGCCGGCGCACCAGTCGATCATCAGTTCGCATTGCTTCAACTCGATGAGGTTATCGGCAAGCATGAAGCCGATACCTTCATGATCTATGAGCGCTTTGCCAAATGCCTGGCGGCGGTTGGCGTAATCCACCGCAATTTCGTTGGCGCGGATGCACGAACCCAGCCAGCGCATGCAATGCGAGAGCCGCGCCGGGGAGAGCCGCACTTGCGCATATTTGAATCCCTCGCCGCTCTGCCCCAGCATCTGCTCTGGCGGCACGCGCAAATTCTCGATCCGCACAATGGAATGCCCGCCTGGCATGGAGCTGTCGATTGTTTTCAGTACACGCTCTATCGTGATGGCGGGGTCTGGCAGATCGACCAGAAACATGCAGGCGCCATCGGTGGATTTTGCCATTACAATGCCGACGCGCGCGCCGTCTGCTCCGGTGATGAAGGCTTTGCGTCCGTTCACGACCCAATGGGTGCCGTCAAATTCCGCCGTGCTCTGCATCATCGACGGATCGGAGCCCGCGCCGTTCTCTGACGCGGGTTCGGTCATGAAAAACGCGGAGCGTACATCACCCGCCACAAGTGGTGCCAGAAACTTTTGCTTTTGCGCAGGCGTGCCGACCTTGCCGAGCAAATACATATTGCCTTCGTCCGGTGCCATGGTGTTCACCGCCAGCGGCCCCAATGGCGAAAGCCCCGAGCGGATCAGCACAATTGCCGTTTCCCGCTGGGTTAAATGCGAGCCATCCGCCAGCACATGCGGCGTCAGCACCCCGGCTGCACGGGCTTTCGCGCGCATCTCGTGCAGCAGATCATCGGAGGGCCCATGCGTGCCGCACCGCGGGTCTCGCTCGTAAGGCACGACCACCTGGCGCACGAAAGCCTCGACCCTGTCTGCAATGTCTTGCGCGCGGCTCATAGGCTGCTCACCAGATGGCCGCCGTCAACCGCGAGTACGGTGCCGGTCATATATGCCCCCGCATCGGAAGCCAAAAGCAATAATGGCCCGTCGAGATCCGCCAACCGCCCTAGCCGGCGCTGCGGAATGCGTTTCAGCATCGCCTTGCCGGCATCACTTGCCCAAAACGCGGCATTCAAATCGGTTTCAATATAACCAGGTGCCAGCGCATTCACCCGAATGCCAAACCGCGCCACTTCGAGCGCCAGCGTTTTGGTCAGCTGAATCACCCCGGCTTTGGAAACCGCATAGGGCAGCACCCCGCCGGCCTGGCGCAGCCCGAGTATCGAGGCGATGTTGATAATCGCCCCACCAGCGCCGCGCGCGCGCATGGCCCGGCACGCCGCCTGGGCCAGCAGGAACATGCCCTTCAAATTGGTATCCAGCACGCTGTCCCAGCCCGCTTCGTTTTGGTCGAGCGCCGCAGCCTCGGCGACCACGCCGGCATTGTTGATCAGCACATCCACCCGCGCCAAAACTCCCGCCGCCGCGGCAATGCTCGCGGCATCGGCCACATCCAGCCGCAGTGTCGAAACATCCCCCGTAATTCCCCCGGCCACACGCGCCAGGGCATCCTCGCGCCGCGCCGCCAGAATGACTTCAGCCCCTGCCGCCGCCAGAACCTGTGCGAAATGCGCGCCAAGCCCCGAGGATGCGCCGGTAACCAGCGCCACCCGCCCTTCCATTGAAAACGGCGATGATTGTAGAACAATCATCAGTTGCCACCCTGGGCCAGAATGGCCTTGCGGATGCGGCCGATATGCGCCCGCCCCAGCGCATGCGCATGGTCGGCATCATGGGCCGCCACCGCCACCGCCATGGCACGGAAATCGCTGATGCATTGGGCCGCGGGTATTGCCGTGCGGTATTGTGCCAGCAGAATATGCAGCCCTACCGCGGGAAACAGCCGCTGCAGCTCCTTATTGCCGCCAATTTCCAGCAGCGTGCCGTAGAGGTGCCGGCGCGCCCGGGCAAACCCGCCAGCATCCGCCTGTTCAACCTCGTCCAGCGCCGTTTTCAGCCGGTTTTCATGTGTTTTGGCTTGGTAATTGCGCGCCGCCGCTTTCGCCAGCAGGCCGATCAGCGCTTCGGCGACCTCAAGCACATCGGGGGTTTCCGCCGCATCCAGCTGGCGCAACGCGGCGGAGCGGTGGCGGGATACGTCGATCACCCCGTGGGCTGCCAGCCACTGCACCGCTTCGCGCACCGCATTGCGGCCGACGCGGTACTCCGCCGCCAAAGCGGTTTCCACCAGCCTTTGGCCCGGCACCAGGCGGTTCTGCTCCAGCGCCCTCATAATCCCGCGCGAGACCCGGCGCGATGCGCCAGAATCCGCTGGCACCAATATTTCATCCCTCGGCATTTTATAGGATTGTTCCACAATTTTCGTTTAGCCATTTTTGTTTTTGGCGGCAACCCCCAATTTTCTGGCGCGATAGCGGGCGCAACGTAGCACTTAAACCGCGCCCTCACGGCAAAGGCGGCGCATAATGCCTCATCCGACTGATCATACTGCCAACGGAGACAAGCCGCCCGGGCGGTGCAGGTGTTAGGTCACAGCGCTCTGCGTTGCCTGGCGGTTCCGGCTAGGCGATGACATGAAGCCACAAACAGGGAGCATCCGGTGTCCGCGCTGCAAAACGTCAAAATCATCGAGCTGTCCGAGGGCGTAGCCGGCGAGTATTGCGGAAAACTGCTTTCGGATTTTGGCGCCGAGGTGATTAAAATTGAGCGCCCCGGCGGCAGCCCCACGCGCCAGCTCGGGCCTTTCGCGCCCGGCGGTACCGGGCCGGAACATAGCGGGCTGTTTGCCTATCTCAACACCAATAAAAGCTCGCTTACTCTGGATCTTGCGACGCCGGCGGGACACCAAACCCTCGCCGGTTTGCTGCAAGATGCCGATGTGGTCATCGATGACCACGCCCCCGGCTGGCTGGCCGGCATCGGGCTTGACCCCGCGACATACCTTGCCACCTATCCCAAACTCAGCCTGTGCGCCATTACACCGTTCGGGCAAAACGCCCCCGCGGACCGCGCCCATGCCGAGGACCTCACCGTGCTGCACGCCAGCGGCTGGGGCTACCACACGCCAAGCGCCGGCGAGGCCCATTTGCCGCCGCTCAAAGGTGCGGGGCGCTTCCAGGTGAGTTACGAATCCGGGCTCGATGCCGCTTTGTGCATCGCGGCCTGCCTGTATGGCTGCCGCGCGCAAGGCCGCGGGCGTTTCATCGATGTTTCTAAACAGGAGGTGATGGCCTCACGCGTGGATTACGTGCTGGCGCAGATGGTCGCGGGCGACATGGAAGTGGGCACCGGCCGCACGCTTTTCGACCTCGGCGGGCCCTCCGGTATTTTTCCCTGCCTCGATGGTTTCGTGTACATCTGGATGTCCGCCCCCTCGCATTGGGAGGCGATCCGCCAACTGCTCGACGATACCGCCTGGATGGATGATTTTCCCTCTAATTGGATGGAGCGCGGGCTGACGCCGGAGCGGGTTGCCACCTGCCGCCAGCACATTACGGCGTGGTTGAGCAAACTCGGCAAGGATGAAGCCGCTGCCGCGGCGCAAAGCCTGGGGCTGACGCTGGCACCGGTGAATAATGTGAGCGACCTGCCGCGTTCCGAGCAACTCCAGCATCGCGGTTTTTTCACGGAGGTGGAGCACCCCGTGCAGGGGCGCGCGCTTTACCCAACGACGCCATATAAACTCAGCGCCACGCCGGCACGTATCGAGCGCCATGCGCCACTGCTTGGGAGTGCTGCGATACCGAAACAAATGGCAAACGTGGCAGCTCTCGCAAGCACGCAGCATAAAACCATAAAACGCCGTGGCGGCCCGCTCGAAGGTGTGCGCGTGCTGGAACTGACCAAAGTCTGGGCCGGCCCCTGCGTGGGCAAACAACTTGCCTATCTCGGTGCCGAGGTTATCCGCATTGAAAGCCTCGGCTCCATCGATGTCACGCGCAGCTATGGCGTCGATGACATTAACAAAGCGCCTGGTTTCCAGGCCGTCAATCCGCAAAAACTCAGCGCGCAGATCGACATGAAATCCAAAGAAGGCATTGCGCTGCTGAAGGATTTGATCGGGCAATGCGATATTGTGGTGGAAAACCTGCGGCCCGGCGCTATAGACCGTCTGGGGCTGGGCTATGCCGCGGTGAAGGCTGCGCATCCCGGCATCGTCTATGTCTCCATGGGCATGTACGGTAATGACGGGCCGTTAGCGTACCAAACGGGATATGCTCCCTGTTTCGTGGCGTTGAGCGGGTTGAGTTCGCTCGTGGGTTACGCGGGCGAAACCCCGCGCGGCATGAACATACGCTATGCCGATTCCAGCTTCGGTACCGCCGCCGCCTATGCCGCGCTCATCGCACTGGTGCATCGCCAGCGCACCGGCGAGGGCCAGTTCATCGACCTCTCCGCCGTGGAGACGATGAGCAGTATGATTGGCGATATTTTTATGGATTACAGCCTTAACGGCAAAATCGCGCAATGCGATGGCAACCGCCATGCGGACATGGCACCGCACGGGCTCTACCCTTGCGGCGATGAAGACTGGATCAGCATCGCCGTGTCAGACGACACCGCCTGGCGCGCTTTATGCGCAGCAATGGCGCGGCCCGCTTTGGCCGACGACTTGCGGTTTTGTTCCCTCGCCGCCCGTAAGAAAAATGAGGCGGCGCTAGAGCAAATGCTGGCCGATTGGACACGCGGGCAGGACGCCAAAGACCTTGCCACCGCCTTGCAACAACGTGGCGTGGCCGCAGCCAAAAGTGCGAACTCCATCGATCTTGTTGCCGACGATCATCTCTGGGCCCGTAATTTCTACCTTTACGTTACCGACGGCGCCGGCGAGACCAAAGCCACAACCGGCCCCGCCTGGTACCTCACGGATGGCGCCGCCAATACCGACGGCGCGCCACGGCTTGGCGAACATAATGATTACGTCTTCGGTGAGATTATCGGCTTGGCGGCGGAAGAACAGGAACGGCTGACGCAATCGGGCGTGATCCGCTAGCAAAGGAATACAAATGACCAGCGACGCTATCCTCTGCACGGTCGAGAACCGCCTCTGCCGCCTCACGCTTAACCGGCCGGAAAAACTCAACGCGCTGAACGTTGCGATGTTTGAGGAAATTTCCAGCCATCTCGACCGGCTCGATTACAGCACCATCGACTGCCTGATTTTCAGCGGCGCCGGCCGTAGTTTTTGCGCCGGGCACGACCTCGACGATCTCGCATCCGGCGATGAAAGCGGGCGGGCAGAACGTATCGAAAACGGTCTGGTCGAACGCCTTGCCACTTTGCCCTTCCCCGTCGTCGCCAGTGTGCGCGGCCATTGCTACACTGGCGGGCTGGAACTGGTGCTTGCAGCGGATATCATCATCGCCGCCGAGACCGCGCGCTTTGCCGACACCCATGCCAAATTCGATCTGGTACCGATCTGGGGCCTGACGCAGCGCCTGCCGCGGCGCATCGGCATGGCCAAAGCCAAGGAAATGATCTTTGCGTCCCGTATTTATTCGGGCATCGAGGCCGCCGCCATGGGCCTCGCCAATTTCGCTGTGCCCGAGGCCGAGTTGGATGCAAAGGTCGATGCTTTTTGCGCCGATATTATCGCCAACAGCGCCCGCTCCAACCGCGAGATCAAAAAACTGCTCACCGATACCGACGGGTTCAACCTTGCCGCCGGCAACGCCTGGGAACTGCACCACAGCCCCGGCCACGGCCCCGAATTCACAGCACTGATCCAGGCGCGCCGCGCCGGCAAAACCGGCTAGGACTTCAGCAGGCGACGCTTAATTCCCGGCAGGCCTTCGGTCCGCAAAATCTCCCAGGCCCGGCGCGTTACCAACGCCCGGTGGTTGGCATTCGTCAGCGCCTTGCCAATCTGCCCTGCCAGCAGCGGCAAACTCACCTCTTGGGCATTTCCGCCCGCCTGAAATCCCGGCGTCAGAACATTGCGTATCCGCGCCATTTCCGCCGCACTTTCTTTCGGGTCGAATAATTTCTTGAACTCGACGCGACCACGCTTCTCCCACCAGGCCTTATAGCCACCACCCGTGGTAACGAAAGGTTCGGGAAAGCTGCGCTGCAAATCCAGCCGCTGCCGGTATACCAGCCGGGAGGCGGCCGCAATCGGGCTGCCATCGGCAAACCGCCCGTAATGCCACGGCACCGCGCTTAGCGGGTCGTCTTTAGTGCTCGCGGTGCGGTTCGTATACCAGTTCACCAGCGCTTCAACCGTCTTGTTCCCGCCGGCATTTTTCTCCGCCATAACGTTGATCGCACCGCTGTCAAACCCGGAGAAATGATAGAAGCCCAACTGCTCGTTATCCACCTGCACATCAAACGGCGCCGTGCCGGTCATCTCGCGCATGGTCAGATTCCATGTCGAAACATTCAGCCGCGAGGTGCGCAAAATGCACACGCCTTCAAAAAACGCCGGCACCAGATCGATCCAGCGCTGGTCGGTAAACAACCCGTTTGGAATCTCCGCCCGGCAGAAATAATAGATCCGTTCAGCCCACCAGGCGGCAAATGCGCGGCCCACCTCGGTCGGCCGGACCGCGATGAAGCCCAGATTATAAATGCCATGTTTCAGACTGCAGATTTCATTATCGATCACCGCGGAAAGCCGTGTCTCCGGTACCGTCTGGTGCGGTGTCAACGCGATATTGCTCGCCTCAAGCCCTGCCAGCATATCATCCAGCCGGGAAAACACGACAGTATCGGGGTCTAGATACACGACGCCTGCGCAATCATCCCGCGCCAGCAGTTTTTTCAGCATATACGGCTTTATCGCCGTCGAGAATTCTACAATCGTGTGGCAGAAGGCCCAGCCTTTGAAATCCGGGATATCCAGCGAACTTGCTGGATGCACCTCATCGAACTGCTCCTGCGATATATCGATCCCCTCCGGTAGCTCATCGGAAAGTGCCAGATGGATGCGCCATTCTGGATGCCATTTGCGGATGGACTCCACCAGCACGCGCACTTTGGGAATATAATTGCATGCGGCGCTGGTAAAAACGTGAATAGTTTTCATGGTGTAATCTCTTTCACACGATAACAGGCGCGCCAGAATTCTTCCAGACGGTCAAGAATCTCCGGCACATCCATGGTGTCCAATACAAGTCCTTGTTCATACCGCCGCGCCAGATCGGCCTGGGCGCCGAAATTAAAACAGGCAAACGGCAATTTCATCGCAATCAGCTCATGCGATGTATAGGAGAATGTCTCACCCCAGATCGAGGGAAACAGAAACACATTCGCGCCGGATTTTGCAATTTCCACCGGCAGACGCGCCGCCTCGTAAGGCCCGGTCACCCGTACGATCTCACGCGGCACTTTGGCCTCCAGCGTACCGATGACGGTTATTTTTGCGTTCGTTCCACGCCGTTGAATCTCTTCGGCCAGTGCAGCAACAATCGTAGCACCCTTATGCCGCCCCACCGCGCCGACGACGCCGATATGCAGCCCATCGCCTGCCGCCACAGGCTGTGGCGCCAATTGCGTATGCAGAACATGCGGCACCAGCCGGATGCGCGCCGCATCGAGCGCCGGGTAGGCGCGCAGCATCATCTCTTTGGACGAGTCTGAGAATACGCGAACCTCATCGGCCAAATCGAGTGCGGCACCCCAACTATCCCGCCATACCTCAATCGCGCGAATGCCCGAAAGCGAGACGAACCCATCCCGGTGCCGTACCAGGCAGGCATTGCACGCAGCGGGTGCCGGCACGGCACAGAATTTTCCATCCGCATCGATGAGAAAATGGCTCGGGCAAATGGCAAAATAATCATGCACCAAAAACAGCAGCGGCGCGCCCGTGTGGTGCCGCAACGAAATTAGCAGCTCCGGCACCTGCAGCGGCGCGCGGAAGGACACAGCGCAGTTATAAATAATCTGCCGCACGTTGGCCGCCGCCACAAGCTGCAGCGCGTCATCCAGTTGCGCCACAGAATAGCGCTGCGACGGGCCACCTCCAAAAACTTCAAAAAAATACTGCAACGTTGCTATATGGAAGCCAAACAGCACCACCGTCTCACCGGCTTCACCACGCTGCGCGATCATCTCGTTGCGGTAAATATTAGCACCGCCACCCATGTCATGATCCACGATCACGCATAAAGTGCGCCCAGCCATCCCTTTTTGCAATTGCGCCCAGGCATTCTCATTCGCCACGCGCGGCCGGTTCGACAAATAGCGGAAAACTTTCCGAAACAGCGCCCGTATGCCCGCGGCTTTGAGCAATGCCACGGCCTTGCGGAACAGCATTTTATAATAGCCAAACCGTGCTAGCTCGGCCGGCCGGGTCTCCATCTGCGGCAGCGGCAAAATTGTTTCGACCTGCGGCATATCCGCCAGGTCCCACAGCAGCACCGCGCGTGTCACACGCCGCCCGCCGAGCCCGGCCAGGATTAAAAACCCGGCATTCCGCGCTTCACTTATGCCGGCAAATGTCGCCTGTACATCGTCACGCTGCCTGCCGTATTCCGCGTCAATATCCTCAACCACCCCGCCTTCGAATTCCAGCCGCAGACTTAGTTGTTGTATAACCGCACCAGGCACGAATCCCCAGCCATAGGCAAAAATCTGCCCGTCGCGCACCACCACCTGGTCGATGTTGTGCTGCAAATTCATGTTCGCGATTTCAGCAGGCCCGCCCGGCGCAATATGCGAATAGCCGCGGTCTGCTCCAGCGCCTGTAACGCCTGCTCGGCCGATACAAGCCGCGCCTGCAACTCCAACGCCAGGCTTTGCGTCTCACTGAGCGCTGCGCCCAGCGTATTAATCTCATCCAATCGGGCAAAGGCGAGTTCCTTCGCCTCACTCAACGCTACCTCGCACCGTCCCTTTGCCGCTTCCGCAGCGGCCAGCTCAGGGCTTGCCAGTGCCAGCTTCACCTTATGCTTTGTGCAAAACGGCGCGAGTATTTCATCGTAATATTGCGGTTTGCTCAGGAGCAAGCACGATAAATCATCGAAACTCTCAACCTCGGGTAACCGCATTTGCCCAAGAGCTGCCTCATATGTTTCAATATGGTCAGCCGAGAGCAGCAAAAGCCCCAGTTCCCTTGCGGCCCCGAAAATATTCTCAGGCACATTGTTGAAATTCGCCGTGCTATAAGCCCCGCTCACGCTGCCAAACACCCGGTAGCCATTTTCCCGGGCAAAACCCAACAGCGAAACACCGCCATCCAGCGAATTACATTCAGCAAAAATCACCGGCCGGTCACGCGCAATCATATCGCGCGCGCCCGCCAGCACTTCACCCTCCATGCCTTCAACATCGAGCTTGATCAGGTTCACTTTTGGTAAATCTAGCATATCAAGCGTAACAATCGAAACGAAATACCGCCCATCCGCCGCGGTATCGCGCGGCGATGCAAGCGCCAGCCCGCCGAAATTATCAGCATGCAGCAGATCAAGTGTACCCATAGCCAGCTCAGCCGGCTGCGCGCCAAGGGCTACATTGCGAGCATGCACCTGCCCCAGACCATTCGTGTCAATATTCCGTTGCAAATATGCAAAAATCTCACGGCGCGGTTCAAACGCGTAAACCCTGCCTGTTGGCCCCACCATCTGGGCAAAAGCCAGCGTATGCGTGCCAATAAACGCACCCGCATCCAACACGCAAGCACCAGGCGCAATAAACCGCGCCAGTAACCCAAGCTCCTCCTGGGCCCATTCACCATATAACCGCAGCGATTTCGAAACAGTCGAATCGCTTTCGATGATATCCATCAAGCCGTAACGCGTTGCGACAGCAGTCATAAATCCATTTCCAATTTGGAACTTTCAATCGTCATGTTAATGGCGAGATTTTGCACGCCGGCAATACCATGCACCAGGCGGCTTTTCAGCGAGCGAATGATAACCGCGTCGTGAATCCAGTGATGTTGAAAATGATCGTGATCATCTCCCTGCGCCACCGCGACGTTCAGCGAATACTCACCGCGGATTAAAATCGGCATGGTGAAGGAGAACGAAACCGTCACGATTTCACCAGGCATCAGCACCAGCCCATAGGGCTTGAAGGGCGCATTCGTGCCTTCCGTAAATATATATTGTCCCAGCCGGTCTTTGATCATGAAGCCAAAAGCCGGCGCATTGACCCGCGACAGCGCTTCAATGCGCATGCACAGGCAAACCTCGGCCCCGCCAAGCACCTCATGCACAGGCTGGGCATGGTCATCCTGAAACCACACATCGCGGATTTTTGCCCCGCCCTCGCCGAAATTTTCGGAGTGAGACTGAAAACCGGAAATATTATAAAGGTTTTCTGTCTGCTCCGCTGCCTCATAATGCCGTTGTTGACGGTGCGATTCCAGCACCGTTTCGCGCGGCGACTCCAGCCCTTTGGGTGCGGCCCGCTCCTGATATAATTCGTTCAGATAAATCCGGCATATATCCTCGGTTTTTCCCTGCAGACTCGCATAATCCTGCGTGCGGGAGAGCAAAATCGCGGTGTTGCAAAGTGCTGTCACGGCGCCGGTATCGTGGCTCACAAATAAAATCGTGCCGCCTTGCGCCTGAAACCCTTTCAGAAACCGCTGACATTTTTGCTGAAAAAACACGTCGCCCACCGAGAGCGCCTCGTCCACCACCAGTATGTCCGCATCCACATGGGCGATCACCGCGAAGGCCAGGCGCACCATCATGCCGCTCGAATAGGTCTTCACGCTCTGGTCGATGAATAATCCGATATCGGCGAATTCGACAATCGCATCGAAGCGCTCTGCGATTTCCAGCGCACTCAGCCCCAGTACCGTGGCATTCAAAAACACATTTTCACGCCCGGTGAATTCCGGATTGAACCCGGAGCCCAGTTCCAGCAGTGCTGCGATGCGGCCATTGGTCTCCAGCGTACCGCAGCTCGGCGTGAGCGTGCCGCAGATCAACTGCAGCAGGGTCGATTTGCCCGCGCCATTACGCCCCACAATTCCCACCGTTTCACCCCGGCGTACCTCGAAGGTCACATCCTTCAGCGCCCAGAATTCACGGTGGTAACCGGCCCTGGAAAGCCCGAATAACCGGCGCAGCCTGGGCAGAAAAAACTGCTTCAGCCGGTCCAGCGGCTTGCTGTAAATATGGTAGCATTTGCCAACGCCCTGCACACGGATGGCAATATCCTCAGCTCCAGACAAAGGGGGCGCCGCATCAAAGGACATCCGCGAATCCTTTGCGCATATATTGAAACCAGGCATAGCCGGCGCAGGCCACCACGCAAGCGCAGATCATATATGCGCCGAGCCCGAGCCAATCCGGTGCAATGCCCCAGATCAAAACATCCCTCGCCTGGCCTATGATGAACGTTAAAGGATTTGCCAGTACATAGGGCTGAAACCGCGGCGGCACAGCGCTCAGCGGGTAGAAAATCGGCGACAGAAACATCAGCGCCATTGTTACAATTATGATCGTTTGGCCGGCATCACGCAGAAAAACACCTAGTGCCGCCAAGAACCAGGCCAGCCCCAAGGTGAGAACAACCAAGGGCAGCAACACCGGAAAAATGAAAATCACAGTCCAGTGCACATATAAATTAAATGCGATAAAGGCGGCGAGTAACACGGCAAGGCTGACCAGCGCATTGAATAATGCACTTAAAGTCGCGACAACAGGCAAAATTTCCAGGGGAAAAATCACCTTTTTCACATAATTTACATTCGCAATCACCAGCCCTGGCGCGCGGTTCAACACCTCGTTGAAGAGGTTGAGCATGATCATGCCCGTGAACAGAATCAACGCGAACTGGCTCCGGCTTTCATTCCCGCCGCTCGCGCTGCCGCCCCAGCGCGATTTGAAAATCTCGGAAAACACGAAAGTATATACCGCGAGCATGAAAATCGGCGTGAACAGCGTCCAGGCCATCCCCAGTACCGACCCTTTATAGCGACTCGCCACCTCGCGCCGTGCCAGCTGAAAAATCAACCGGTGGTTGTCCAGTAGACTGATCAACAGCGAGGTTGGGGAAACCGCCGCAACGCCCTGGGACGTCATGAATATCCGGCCGGTCCTCATAAAACCTCTTTGCTCTCAACCTTTAGTGAACTGGAGCAGGCTCTGGTTTGTCCGGATTTCTGGCAGCAACAGGCCCCAAAATCAGCGTATGAGACGGCGCCGCCAAACTTTATGCTACCGGAAGTTGTATTCATGACCTAACCTGAATGCCAAAGCCCAATACTATTGTGCATTGCAAGCCGCCGCAACCTGCGATAACGGTTGGCCATGCCCAGCCTCCCAGCCGAATTCTCATTGCATGGCCGGCCGGAATACCCGCATCATGGCGATACGCACTTGATTTCAACTCATCTCACAACCTAAATACGGCATCATGCCTCTCCTCCGACACGAATAAATTTGATGCAACCTATGCCCGACGTGCATCCCGACGTGGATATTGTTACGGTTAACTATAACACCGGGCAATTGCTTACAGAATGTGTGACATCCGCTTTTGCTGCTGGTGCGCGCAATGTGGTCGTTGTGGATAATGCATCCGTTGATGGCAGTATCGAGCATCTTGAAGCCAGCGTGAAATTGCCGGGGCTCGTCATCATCCGCAACGCTAAAAATCTGGGTTATTCGACCGCTTGCAATATCGGGCTGAAAAATTCCAGCGCCGCCACCGTGCTGTTTTTAAACCCGGATGCGCTGTTGAGCCGTCAGGCGTTGACGAGCATGCTCGAGGCACTTTACAGCGCTTCCGATGTCGGAATGGTCGGCGGCCTGCTCCGCAATCTGGATGGCAGCGAGCAGGCCGGCGGCCGCCGCGCGCTGCCGACGCCCGGCAGCGCCTTCATCAATGCTTTTCGTTTGTCCTTCCTGACCAAAAAGATCCCCCATTTCGTCGCGGACTTCAACCAGCACGGTGAACCGCTGCCCGCCGGCAACATCAAGGTCGAAGCGATTTCCGGCGCCTGCATGCTGGCCAAACGCGAAGTGATGACCGATGTCGGCAATTGGGATGAAAACTACTTTCTGCATTGCGAAGATCTCGATCTCTGTATGCGCTTAAAGCAGAAAAACTGGTCCATTCTTTTCGTGCCGTCCGCATCGGTCACTCATTCAAAAGGTGTGAGCAGCCAGAAGCGGCCGATTTTCGTGGAATGGCATAAGCACCGCGGCATGCTGCGCTTTTATAAAAAATTTTTCCGGCGGCAATACCCCAGCCTCGTCTGGTATCTGGTCGTGCTGAGCGTTTGGATACGTTTCGCCAGCGTCTCCTGTGTGATTCTTTTACGCTCCGGCCGCCCCGATTAGAACTTCCCCGCTTAAAACATCATCGAAAATGGGGCGCGCTTGTCGCCCGAAAAATCGATGAACACGGTCTTCGTCTGGGTAAATTCGCGGATGCAGGCCTCACCGCGCACCCGCCCGAAGCCCGAATTTTTCATGCCGCCGAACGGTGCCTGGGGCGCTGCCACGCGATAAGTGTTTACCCACACGACGCCGGTGTTGATGGCCCGCATCACCCGCATGCAACGCCCGATATTCTCCGACCACACGCCGCTGGCAAGACCATAGGGCGTGTCGTGGCAATCAGCACGGCCTCCTCTTCCTCGTCGAAAGGGATGATCGACAATACGCGGCCGAAGATTTCCTCGGCGGCGACCTTCATCTCGTTGCGCATGTCCGCAAATATGGTGGGTTGAATGAAGAAGCCTTCTCCAGACCAGGCCCTTCGGCACGGCCGCCGCCGGCCACAAGCCTGGCGCCATCGGTTTTGGCAGCCTCGATGAAAGAGAGGATATTGTTGAATTGCGGCTCGTTCGCTGCCATGCCCATTTCGGTTTCCGCCAGGCGCGGATCGCCCATGCGGATCATCGCGGCGCGTTGGGCCAGGCGATCATCAGGCGATTAGCGCGCCGTCTTGACCTCCGCTGCGAGTGCATCCTGCAGCTCATGCCAGCCCGCCTCGATATGCTGCCGTGTGGCGAGCATCGCACCTGCCGCATCCCCCGCGATGAATGCGGCGAGTATTTTATCGTGTTCCTCGGCAGCGCGGGAAATACGCCCCTGCACGCGATTGATCACATCGAACGGATAGCGCGCCCATAGAATCTGCACGAAATGCAGCGTCTGCGGCAGATGTGCGGTTTCAAACATGCACTGGTGCAAGCGGTAATTCGCCGCGCGCGCCGCCTCATTATCACCCGCATCGAAAGCCTCGGAGAACGCACCCGCCAGCTGCTTCAATTCGGCAATGTCATTGGTGGTGGCATGTTCCACCCCCCCGCGCACAAGCTGGATTTCGAGCAGGATACGCAGGTTCAGCATCTCCTTCGATGCCTCGATGTCGAACGGTGCGACAACGGCGCCCTTGTAGCTGTCGCCCAGGACATAGCCTTCGGCCACGAGCAGCTTCAATGCCTCGCGCACCGGCGTGATCGAGGTGTTGAGCATGACGGCGAGTTCTTGCTGCTTGAGTCGCGCGCCGCGTGGAAAACGGCCGGCAATGATGCCTTCGCGCAAGTAGTCTGCGACCTTGTTTTCCTTGGTCTTGAACTCCATGCTTGAACCCCATACGCGCCTGCTGGTTCGTCAGCCTTTATCCCGCACCGGAGCCCAGGAAAAGTCGCCAGCATGTGGTATCGCCGCTTGGCGGTTCGACCTTGATCACCTCCGCGCCGAGCTGGGAAAGAATATGTGTCGCGAACTGGGCTGCGACCATCGTGCCGAGTTCGATGACCCGGCGGCCCGCCAAGGGGTTTCCTGTTACCATACGCGCATTTTGCAGATAATGCATTTTATATTAAGTCTGGCGCCCCCCGCCCGGGCAAACCCCAGGCAAAACATTGACGGCGGGTTTTGTGACAGCTAAGCGCCACATTCCCAGAACACCCCCTTCAGAAAGCCATAAAAATCCGCCAGATCGCTGCCTTGCCGTACCGTCTCATGGGTGAAGGGCTCGACTCGCCTGTCGAACTGCTGCTTGTCACCTCGCGCGAGACAAAGCGCTGGGTGCTGCCCAAGGGCAACCGGATTAAGGGCCTGACGCCCCATGCCGCCGCGGCGCAGGAAGCGCTGGAGGAGGCGGGGGTGGTCGGTGCGACCTGTCCCGCGCCGCTGGGCACATATCGCTATCGCAAACGGTTGGAGTCGGGCGCGGCATTGCTGGTCGATGTCGAGGTTTTCCCCTTCGCGGTGACCGACGAGCTGGCGGACTGGCCTGAGCGTGCGCAGCGTACGCGGCGCTGGTTCCCGCTGGCCGAGGCGAGTGCGGCGGTGGAGGAGGAAGATCTCAAAGCGTTGATCCGCGGCTTCAGCGCCTCGGAATTCGGCCGCGTGGGGCGCATGACAGGGCGGATGACCGGGAACAAGGCGCTGCTCGGCGGCGTGAAATCCGTAAAGGAAGGTTTGCGCATGTTTCACTGGTTCCAGTCGCTGCTGCCCCGGCAGGGCAATTTTTTCGGCTTGTTCGAGGCGCATGGCCAGACATTGGTGAAGGGCGGCGACGCGCTCGCCCGGCTGCTGCAGGGCGGCCCCGCGATGGAGCAGCATATCCGCGAGATCCATGAGCGCGAGGAAGAGGCTGATACTGTTACCCGCGAGGTGCTCCGCACCGTACGCCGCAGTTTTTTAACCCCGTTTGATCGCGGCGCGATCGTCAGCCTGATCTCCTCCATGGATGATGCCATCGATGAGATGCAGCAGACCGCGCGGGGGATAAAACTTTATGAGGTGACCGCGTTCGAGCAGGAAATGCGCGACATGGCGGCGATTATCGTGGATTCCGCCAGGCTGCTGGCCGAGGCTTTGCCGCTGCTGCGCAATATTCACCCCAACGCGGCGCGCCTGCATGAGCTGACCGGGCGGCTCGTGCGCCTGGAAGGCCAGGCCGATGATATCCACGGCATCGGCCTGAAGAAAGCCTTCAAGAAGCATGGCGGCGGCAATACCATGGCCTTCATCATCGCCCTCGAACTCTACAGCCATCTCGAACGTGTGGTCGATAAATTCGAGGATGTCGCCAATGAGATCGACAATCTCGTCATCGACCACGCCTGAGGCCCGGCAATGCCGCATGCAAGCATAGCGCTGCCGCTGCTCATCGCACTTGTGGCCATGGCGCTGGCATTTGATTTTCTCAACGGCCTGCACGACGCCGCCAATTCAATCGCGACGGCGGTCTCCACCCGGTTGTTAACCCCGGTGCAGGCGGTGCTGTTTGCGGCGTTTTTCAATTTCGCCGCCTATTTCATCTTCGGCCTTAAAGTGGCTGAAACCGTGGGCAAGGGCATCATCAATGAGAATGTCGTCACGCCGGGGGTGGTGTTCGGCGCGCTGATGGGTGCGATGGTCTGGAATGTCATCACCTGGTGGAAGGGCATTCCCTCATCCTCCAGCCACGCGCTGATCGGCGGGCTGGTTGGTGCCGGGCTGGTGCATGCCGGGCCCAGGGCGATTGTATGGCAGGGGCTGACCAAGACCACGAGTGCCATCGTGATCTCGCCGGTGCTCGGGCTGGTGGTCTCCATGCTGCTGATCCTGATCACCTCATGGCTGTTCGTGCGGGCGCGGGCCTCTACCGCGGAGGGGATTTTCAAGAAATTGCATCTCGTATCGGCGGCGGCCTATTCGCTGGGGCATGGTGCCAATGACGCGCAGAAGACGATGGGCATTATTGCGGTGCTGCTCTATTCGCAGGGCATGTCGGGCGGGCATTTTCATGTACCGGGCTGGGTGGTGTTGGGCTGCTATACGGCCATGGGCCTCGGCACGCTTTCGGGCGGCTGGAAGATTATCCAGACGATGGGTTCGCGCATTACCAAGCTCTCGCACCACCAGGGTTTTTGCGCCTCGGCGGGCGGCTCCATTATGCTGTTTGCCGCGACCTATCTGGGCATACCGGTTTCCACCACCCATACCATCGCCGGCTGCGTGGTGGGGGTGGGTGCGGCGCGCCGGGCCTCGGCCGTGCGCTGGAGTGTGGCGTACCGGATCGTGATCGCCTGGCTGATTACCATTCCGGCCTCAGCCTGCGTTGGTGCGATTTTTACCGAGATTGCGGGGCTGATTTAGGCGCGCGGCCTACAGCATTTCGGGCCGGCGCCGGAGCAACTCGACAGACATATAATAACCCTATAAGCCTATCGAAAATACACCGAAAGGGCAGGGTCATGACGAGCGTTGTGCCGGGTTGGACGGATTTTCTGGATGGTTTGCGTGATTTGCCGGACCGCGTTCTCGCCCGGCTCCCTGCCGATCAGCAGGCCGACCCGCAAATTCGCCAGGAAGCAGGGCGCCTTGCCCTTTCCGCCTTCGTGGCCGCCGGCATTGACGCACTGACCAGCGATCCCGATCATCCCGTCTTTCTGCCGCAGCTCAGTAACTACATCACCATTGGCCAGCCCAATGCGGATACCAACTACCGCTCGGCCAAAATCACGGCCGGCGGCACGTACCGTCTGCGCGGGCGCCGCGGCTCCATGAACCAGGCCGTTATTGCCGAGACCGGGCCACGGCCCAAGCAAATGGAAGGCAGCGTCAATCTCGGCGCGCCCAGGCCGGTGCATAATCTCAACGCACTCACCCTCGATGCGCAAGGGCGTTATGATGTGATTCTCAGCCCGGCCCGGCCCGAAGGTTATACAGGCGATTGGTGGCGGCTCGATCCCACTTCCAACGGGCTACTTGTCCGCCTTGTCGGCTCTGAGTGGGGCGTGGAGCTGGAACCGAGCCTGTCCATTGAGCGTCTCGACAGCCCCGCCTCCCGGCCGCGCCCGGCGGCCGCGGTATTGGAGGCCAATCTCCGGTCCATCGCGGCCGCGGCCGGCTTCATCGCGCCGCTGCTCGTGGACCGGCCACAGAAGCTGCACATGGATGGCGTTGTCAACAAGCTCAGGGCCGTCGATTTCTCCCAAATGGGCGGCCTTAAGGGGCAGTTCTATTACGAGGGCGCCTATGATTTGCAGGACGACGAGGCGCTGATCATCGAGACGACGGTGCCGGAGACATATGCCTACCGCTCGGTCATCCTCACCAACGACCTTTATGAGACCACCGACTGGTACAACAACCACAGCAGCCTCAACGGCGCGCAGGCACAAGTGGATGACGATGGGATTCTGCGTATCGTTGTCTCGGCGCGTGACCCGGGCGTGCCGAACTGGCTCGATACCGCGGGGTTTTCCACGGGTGTCATCCAGGGCCGCTGGGTGGATTGCTCCAGCGAGCCCGTGCCCACCATCCGCAAGCTGGCCTTGGCCGATGTGCGCGCGGCCCTGCCCGCCAGTACGCCGGAAGTTACCCCGCAGGAGCGCGACCAGATCACCCGCAACCGCCGCGCCGCCTTGCAGCAGCGCCCGCTCTGGTAGACATAACGAGAGACATGCAGGCTTTAGCCCAAGCCACGGCGGCTACGTTTGAGACTGTCCGTTTCGTTCTAACAGACATGGATGAAACCCTTACTTACCAAGGACGGCTTGCGGCGCAAACTTACGATGCATTGGAGCGGCTGCAGCAGGCTGGGGTAAAAGTTATTCCGGTTACGGCAGCACCTGCAGGCTGGTGCGACCAGATGGCGCGCATGTGGCCCGTGGATGGTGTGATCGGGGAGAATGGCGGCCTGTTTTTCCAGAGGGCAGCCGAGGGCCATGAGCTTGTCCGGAAATTCTGGCATGCCGGGGACAAGCTGTGTGGAATCGCTGACCGTTTGGCGCAAATCGGGCAGCAGGTCCGGGATGCGGTCCCAGCAGCGGTTTTTGCCGAGGATCAGGCTTTTCGGCTGACGAGTGTCGCCTTCGCGCAGCCGGATGATGTGGCCACGCGTGCCGCGATCATCGCCGCACTGCGCCACGCGGGGGCTGATGTGACCGTCAATAATCTCTGGGTACTCGGCTGGCTTGGTAACTATGACAAGCTGGCCATGACCAGGCGGGTTATGGCCGAGATCTATGATGTTGATATCGATGCCGATCGGGATGCCGTGCTATATGTGGGCGATTCCACCAATGACACGCCAATGTTCAGTTTTTTCCGGCACACGGTCGGCGTAAGCACCGTAACACGCTACCTGCCTGAAATACCGACGCCGCCGCATTGGATTACCAGCGGGCCCGGCGGTTCAGGCTTCGTGGAAGCGGCCGATGCGGTAATTCGCTCGCGTACAAACCATGCGGTATAGGTCTATCCATGCTCGCAGGATTTCTTGATGTGACCGGACAAGGCTGGCTTCAACTGAGTGAGTTGGCGCTCGCTTTCGTGCTGTCCGCTCTGGTCGGGGTGGAACGCGAAATCCGCCAGAAGAGTGCCGGGCTTAGAACGCATACGCTGGTCGGTGTGTCCGCTGCCCTGTTCATGCTGATTTCGAAATATGGGTTCATGGATGTCCTTGATTACGGCAAGGTTATCCTCGATCCATCGCGTGTTGCGGCACAGGTGGTCTCCGGCATCGGCTTCATCGGCGGCGGCGTGATTTTTATGCGCCGCGACATGGTGCGCGGGCTGACGACGGCAGCTTCGATCTGGTTTACGGCAGCACTCGGCATGACGTGCGGTGCTGGCTTGTTCGCGCTCGCGGTGGCGACCATGCTTGGCTATTGCATCATCATGCTGGCTTTCCCTCTCCTGTCCCGCCGGCTGCCCAGGTCGCGAAAGCTCGCAACGGAAATCCACATATCCTACGAAGATGGAAGAGGGTTGCTGCGCAATATCCTGATCCGATGCACGGAGCTGCGTTTTGCCATCGACCGCGTGCGGCTCGGCCATGATGGCGGGATTATCGAGGACCACGAAAGTGCCACGGATATGGAAGATCAGGAGGGGGCGGCGCTGGCTTTACCACCGAAAAACGCCGTCCGCCTGGCCATGCTGGTTAAAGGAAAGCGGCCGGTTTCCCATCTCATTGCAGCACTTAGCGACATCGACGGCATTCATGAAGTCGCGTTGGGAAATGATGATGCTGGATTGGATTAGCGGTTGGGACGTGGCGCCTTTTCATTCCAATGTAGCACTAAATAACTTACAGCCAGGCTGGAGCTACAAATAACTTGAAGCCAGCGCTGGTGATTCCATCAGCGCATGTGCCATGAATTCAAGTGCTGAACGTATCTCCGGGCGTTTGGTCGGGCCGCCGAGGCAGACCCGCACGGCTTCCGGCGGGTCGCCTTCGACCGTGAAAGCATCGCTGGCGACAATGCCGATGCCCATGGCGCGCATCTGGCCGGCAAAAGCCGAGCGCGTCCAGGGTGAAGGCAGCGGCACCCAGAGATTGAAGCTGAGCGGGTCCGACTGGAAGGACAAGGGTGCGAGCACCTCCGCCGCAATGGCCTGGCGCGCCGCGGCCTCCTTGCGGATGAAGCGCAAAATAGAATCGCCGGTTCCATCCTCGATCCAATGCGTCGCCAAAGCCACCGTGAGGGGTGATGCCATGATGGTGGCCGCTCTGGCGGCGGCGGCAAAGGACCAGGCCGCGCGTGCGTCTGGTGCCACGACATAGGCACAGCGCAGGCCGGCCCCGAAACATTTGGCCAGCCCCGCGACATGCCAGGTCAGCTCCGGCGCCAGTGCCGCGAAAGGTGCCGGCGCGTGGGCGGGGATGAAGCCATAGGCGTCATCTTCGATGATTGTGAGCTTGAAACGCCGTGCCACATCCGCAATTTCCATGCGGCGCGCAACCGGCACGGTAATCGTGGTCGGGTTTTGTAAAGTGGGATTCAAATACAATGCTTTTGGCTTCAGGCGGACGCAGGCATCGGCCAAAGCTTCCGGGTCGATGCCCTCCCCATCCATCGGCAGGCCGGCGAGGCGGATGCCGAGCTGGGCCGCCAGCGAGCGGGCGCCGGGATAGGTGATGGCCTCGGCCAGAATGATCTCGCCGGGTTTGGCGACGGCGCCGAAAATAGCATGCAAGGCGGCATGCGCCCCGGCTGCCACGAACAGGCGCTCCTGCGAAGGCACGAGACCCCGCCGGCCAAGCCAGCTCGACGCCGCATCCTTGGCGTCTGGCGAGCCGCCGAATCCCTGGTAGCGCAGCAAAGGCACGAGATCCTGGTTGACACGCTCCAGCCCGGCCTGCATGCGCGCCAGCAGCTCCGGGTCATCGGGCTCCGGCGGCAGGTTCATTGAGAAATCCACCGGCACCGGCCGGCGCGCGGGAGGTGATGGTTGTGGCTTGGCGGCGGGGGCGGCCGTGATGAATGTGCCTCGTCCTACCGTGGAGCTGACCAAGCCGCGATTTTGCGCTTCGACATAGCCGCGCGCCACGGTGGTGAAATCGATGTTGAGCGACTGGGCCAGGCTGCGTTGCGGCGGCAAACGGTCGCCCGCGGCGAGCCGCCCGATGGCGATGTCGCGCGCGATGGCATCGGCAATGGCGATGTAGCGGGGCATGCCTGTGGCTTTTATTTCGGGGGTCCACACGGGTTTGCTGGGGCTCTGTACGGTCATGTCCGCGCAAAAATGACGGAAGCGCGCGAGTCTGTCAATTGACTGCACATTGTATCGTCGTGGACTGCCTGGCACGGAAGATGGATGATTTTCCATGCAGAAACGCCGAAATATCAGAGAGAACCGGGGCAAAAATGCAGTTTTTGCACATTTTTGGCGCAGATTGATGGTAAATTAAGCCGTTCATAGATACATTCAATATTAATTATTGATTGCATTTATCTTGCAAATGACTGTTTTATTTGACCCACAAAATGCCATTCAATTTGGCACGGCACTTGCTCTCCATCGCTCATGCCCCTGGATCAGCCAAGGGCGCCCTCATGAGGAGTTTGTCATGCCGACAGTCACCGCAACAGCCCATAAACCGGGCGATTTTCTGGTCGATTATGAAGAGAAAGTTTTTGAGGATGTAAAAGCGGCACCGGGCGAAAAAGCGCTCGTTACGTTTCACACCGTGGCGTTTGAGGGCTCGATCGGTTTCGTGAACCTGCTGCAGGCCACAAGGCTGTTGCGAAAGGGTTTTGAAACCGCGATCCTGCTCTACGGCCCTGGCGTCACCCTCGGCGTGCAGCGCGGCTTCCCCAAGCTGGGCGATGAAGCTTTTCCGGGCCATCAGAATTTCAACAAGCAGATCGCCAAATTCATGGAAGAGGGCGGCAAGGTCTATGCCTGCCGTTTCGCGCTTCAGGCGCTGTACGGCCATGGCGAGGGATCGCTGATTGAAGGGATCCGCCCGATCAGCCCACTCGATGTGCTCGACCTGGTGCTGCTGCACCGTAAGGACGGCGCCTTCATCCTCGATACCTGGACGCTCTAGGGGGCACGGAATATGGCCGAGCGCAAACTCGTACGGGTCGCGGCGGTGCAGATTGCGCCTGATCTCGAAACATCTGATGGAACGCTCGGCCGCGTTCTGGCCGCCATTGCGGAGGCTGGGGAAAAGGGCGTGGAATTTTCCGTGTTTCCCGAAACGTTTATTCCCTGGTATCCGTATTTTTCCTTCGTCTACCCGCCGGTGCTTACCGGGGCGGAACATATCCGCTTGTATGAAAACGCGGTTGCGGTGCCGGGGCCTGTTACCGAGGCGATTTCGGCCGCCGCGCGCCGGCACAACATGGTCATCGTGCTGGGGGTGAATGAGCGCGATTACGGCTCGCTTTATAATACCCAGCTTATCTTCAATGCCGATGGCGCGTTGTTACTGAAACGCCGCAAAATCACCCCTACGTTTCACGAGCGCATGATCTGGGGCCAAGGCGATGGCGCGGGGTTGAAGGTCGTGGATACGGCGGTTGGGAAAGTCGGTGCGCTGGCCTGCTGGGAGCATTATAATCCACTCGCCCGTTATGCGTTGATGACCCAGCATGAGGAAATCCACGCCGCGCAATTTCCGGGCTCCCTGGTCGGGCCGATTTTCGCGGAGCAGATCGAGGTGACCATACGCCACCACGCGCTGGAAAGCGGCTGCTTCGTGGTGAACGCCACGGGCTGGCTGACCGAGGCACAGATAGTGTCCATCGCCCCGGAGGAGCGTTTGCAAAAGGCGCTGCGCGGCGGCTGCATGAGCGCGATTATTTCGCCTGAGGGTAGCCATGTCGTGCCGCCGCTTACCTCCGGCGAGGGGTTGCTGATCGCCGATCTCGATATGGGGCTGATCATCAAACGCAAACGCATGATGGATAGCGTCGGCCATTATGCACGACCCGAGCTGCTCAGCCTCAACCACGACACGCGCCCGGCGGTGCCCCGCCACGATACCGCGCCGTTGCCCTTAACCGAAACCGGGAGTCCGCAAAATGTCCCAGACCATGACTAGATCTTTGCCAACAGCGCAACTGCTCAATGAGCTGCAGAGTTTTGGCGCGCGCATGACCGACCCCACGGCGGGTGCCGCAAGCAGGCTGGGCGGTGCGGGGCCTTCGGACCACAAGGCCATCACCATCGATGGCGTTACCATCATGGTGCCGGTGCATACGCAACCCGCTGCCGCCAGCCCTTATCTCGTCGGTTCGCCGGATGCACACGGTGCCCGCCGTATCAGCCGTAACGGGGTTGATATGGGCGCCATCTCCTTGCCCGCCCGGCCGCGTTTTTACGACCTTACCACGGCGGACGGCATACAATATTCCAAGATTGCCGTGCTGCATGGGGCAGATGTGCTGGCGACCACCGTGTTGCAAAGCTGCGTGCGCTATCAGAGCCGGGAGAAAACCTGCCAGTTCTGCGCCATTGGTGAATCGCTCGCTGCGGGCCGCACGATAGAACGCAAAACGCCGGCGCAACTTGCTGAAGTGGCCAAGGCCGCTGTTGAGCTTGATGGCGTAAAACATATGGTGATGACCACCGGCACACCGCCGGGCAAGGACCGTGGGGCGGCGATACTGGCTGAGAGTGCGGCGGCGGTAAAAGCGGCGGTGGACCTGCCCATCCAGGCGCAATGCGAGCCGCCGGATGATGATGCGTGGTTTGGTAGGCTGAAAGAATCGGGCGTGGATGCGCTTGGTATGCATCTTGAGGCCGTAACGCCGGAGGTGCGCGCGCGCATTATGCCGGGCAAGGCGCAGGTGCCTTTGGAACGGTATTTTTCCGCGTTTGAAGCGGCGGTGCCGGTGTTCGGGCGTGGGCAGGTTTCCACCTATATTCTTGCCGGGCTTGGCGATACTGCTGAAGCGATTCTAGATATGGCGGCGCGGCTCGTTGCCATTGGCGTGTACCCCTTCGTGGTGCCATTCGTTCCGGTCTCGGGCACACCGTTGGCAGGCCACCCCTCGCCTGCGCCGGACTTCATGCACGGTATTCTGGGCCCGTTGGCGCGAATGCTGGTGCAAGCCGGCATGACGGCGGAGACCGTTAAAGCCGGTTGCGCCAAATGCGGCGCCTGCTCGGCGCTTTCGACCTATGAGCGGAGGATTCCGGCATGATTTTTGATCCGTTCCAACCGTTTCTGGCTAGCGAATTTCAGGTGAAATTTGCGACCGAACATTGGGAGCAGCGCGGTGCCGCGGTCCTGCGCCGGGCCGTGTTCTGTGAAGAACAAGGCGTTTTTACCGGCGATGACCGGGATGAAATCGACGATACCGCGATTCCCATCGTTGCGGTCTCGCTGCTCGGCGGCACGGCGCACGAGGTGGTGGGCACGGTGCGCATTTACCAGCCGGAACCAGGGCTGTGGTGGGGCTCGCGCCTGGCCGTGGCGGCGGAGTATCGGCGCGTCGGCATGCTGGGGGCCTCCCTCATCCGCCTGGCTGTATGTTCGGCCCATGCGCGCGGCTGCCGTACCTTTCTCGCCCATGTGCAGGGACAAAATGTGCCCTTGTTCCGTAAGCTCAACTGGGAGACGCTGGAGGAGGTTGAGCTGCACGGCATGGTGCATCACCGCATGCGCGCGAATCTTGCCGCCTACCCACCATTTGCGGCGCCGGAAACAGGATTTCGCTCTTTGGCAAAGCGGGCCGCGTGATGACCCTGGCCGCCCTCGCCACGGTTTTACGCGCCAGCCGCGGCCTTGCCGCCAAGGCGGATATCGCGGCGATTACACAGCGTCTCGGTGTAGCGCTGGCCGATGCCGGGGACGATTGCGCTGCCATCCCCGATGGCGACGAATTTCTGCTCCTCGCCATCGAGGGCTTCATGAATGAATTCGTGGCCCAGGACCCCTGGTTCGCGGGGTGGTGCGGCGTCATGGTCAATATCTCCGATGTCGCCGCCATGGGCGGGCGCGCTTTGGCGGTGGTCGATGCTATTTGGTCGGTAGGCGTTGCGGGAGCCGCGGACGTGCTGGCCGGCATGCGCGCTGCGGCTCAAGCTTACGGGGTGCCGATTGTTGGTGGGCATACAAATATCCGTAACGAACAAGGCCAGCTCGCTGTGGCGATCCTGGGGCGCGCGAAAAAACTCCTCACGAGTTTTGACGCAAAGCCGGGCGACCGGCTCATTACCGCCATCGATCTGCGTGGCCGCTATCGTGAGCCATTTTCCAACTGGGAGGCTGCCACCACTGCACCGCCGGCAAGGTTGCGCGGCGATCTCGAAATTTTGTCGCTCATTGCTGAGTCCGGTCTGTCGCGTGCGGGTAAGGATATCAGTCAGGCCGGTATTATTGGCACCGCCGCGATGCTGGCTGAATGCTCGCGCGTGGCTGTAACCATCGATATTGCCGCGATACCGTGCCCGGAGGATGTTCCAATGGAACGCTGGCTCCTGAGTTTTCCCAGCTTTGGCTATCTGCTTTCTGTTGCACCAGAAAATGTTACAACTGTGCTGGCGATTTTCCATGCCCGTGGAATTGCCGCTGCGGACATTGGCGGTATTGCTGCCGGCAGTTGCGTCACCATTACCGATGGTATCGGGCAAGAAATCATCTGGGATTTCGCTCAAGCGCCGCTGACCGGCTGTGCGCCGGGCGTTGCCGCATGAGCGGGTTGCGCATCGCCATTCTCGCACATTCCACCAGCCCGCGCGGGGGCGTTGTGCATGCGCTGGAGCTGGGCGATGCACTCGCCCGGCTCGGCTATGAAGCCGTTGTGCATGCGCCGGACCCGCATGGCGCCGGGTTTTTTCGCCCCACGTTATGCGAAACCAGGCCGCTGCCGGCCAGCCCAGCGGGGCCGGACACAGCCGCCATGGTGCATGCCCGCGTGGGCGATTACCTGCGGTATTTCCAAAGTGCCGCAAACCGGTGCTTCGATATTTTCCACGCACAGGACAGTATTTCCGGCAACGCTTTGGCAGCCATGAAGCAAAAGAGACTGATCGGCCGTTTCGCCCGCACCGTGCATCATATCGATCATTTTTCCGACCCGCGTCTCACAGCTTTGCAGCACCACGCCATTACAGCGGCGGATACGCATTTTGTGGTGAGCCGGCAGTGGCGGGAACATCTCGCGCAGGAGCTTGGTATTCACGCGCATCTCGTCGGCAATGGTGTTGACCTGGCGCGGTTTACCGCTGCACCGCAACTGGGCGACGCCGCTTTGCGCAAGCGGCTTGGCCTGGCCGCCGGTCCGGTGTTCTTGTCGGTCGGCGGCATCGAGCAGCGCAAAAATACCGTACGAATACTCCAGGCTTTCCAGTCGTTGCGTGCATCTCATCCCGCTGCCCAATTGCTCATCGCCGGGGGCGCCTCGCTGCTTGACCACCGCGGCTACCAGCAGAAATTTTACGCGGCTCTCACCGCGAGTGGTCTTCCCGCGCACGCGGTGATTGTCACCGGGCCTTTGCCGCAGGCGGATATGCCCGCGCTCTACCGCATCGCCGACGCGTTGGTGTTTCCCTCGGTAAAAGAGGGGTTTGGGCTCGTCGTGCTGGAGGCCATGGCCAGCCATTTGCCTGTCATCACTTCACGCATCGCGCCTTTCACCGAATATCTCGGCGCGGATGACGTTATCTGGTGCAACCCGCAGGATTTTTGTTCCATTGGCGCCGCCATGATGCAGATATTACAGCCCGGGCGCCGGATGCAGCTTACACAAAACGGCGCGCATGTCGCCGCACGGCATGACTGGCAGACCACCGCGCAAGCGCATCTCGCCATTTATGACAGAATGAAAGGCCTCACCCATGCCTGAGATTCGTTTCAATATCACCTGGCCTGATGGCGCGCAGGAAAATTGCTATTCCCCTTCGCTCATCGTGCGGGAATTTTTTACGCCAGGCACCGACTACCCCATCGCCGATTTTCTCGACCGTAGCCGGATATCCCTTCGCATCGCCAGCGACCGTGTTGCGCAAAAATTCGGCTTCCCATGCTCGCGTGCGCTTGGCCAGCTGGCCGCCATTGAAGCCACCTGCGCGCGGTACACTCATATTCCCGCAGCACACGTGCGCTTCGGTAATTTTGACGAATAACGCTTCACAAACAGGAGATCGTCATGACAGATTATATACCGGTAGCCATCATCGGCGGCGGCCAGGCCGGGCTTTCCGCAAGCTATTACCTCACGCAGCAAGGCATAGAACATCTGGTGTTCGAGAAGAGCACGGCAATGCATGTCTGGCGGGAACGGCGCTGGGATAATTTCTGCCTGGTCACTCCCAATTGGCAATGCCAGCTGCCTGGGCATCATTACGCGGGCAGCGATCCAGACGGCTTCATGAGAAAAGATGAGATTCTTGAATATCTCGCCGGTTTCAAGGAAAAACTTAACGCCCCGCTCCGCGAAAATGTCGCTGTCTCGCGTGTTTCGTTGCGCGATGATGGTGCGTTCGATGTCAGCACCAGCGACGGCAATTTTATAGCCGGCCAGGTCATCGCCGCATCCGGCGGTTACACCGTGCCGGTTATCCCGCGTTTTGCCGAGCGTCTGCCCGCCGGCATCACGCAATTGCATTCCGAGCAATACCGTAACCCCGAATCGCTGCCGCCGGGCGAAATCCTGGTCATCGGTGCCGGGCAGTCCGGTGCGCAGATTGCCGAGGATCTACATCTTGCCAAGCGTAAAGTGCATCTGGCCATCGGCAATGCCCCGCGCTGTGCGCGGTTCTACCGCGGCAAGGATGTGGTGACCTGGCTCGCCGAAATGCAGTATTACGAGCTGCCGGTAGAGCGCCATCCGCTGCGTGAAGGTGTGCGGGACAACACGAACCATTACGTCACCGGCCGTGATGGCGGACGTGATATTGATTTGCGCAAATTCGCGCTGGAGGGCATGTCGCTTTACGGTGCGCTTGAGGCGCTGGAGGGCACGAGCCTTACCTTCCGGCCGAATTTGCAAACCTCACTCGATGCGGCGGATCGCGTTTACAACGGTATCAACGCCTCCATCGACAAATACATAGCCGATAACGATATTACCGCACCGTCGGCCTCGGTTTACGAAGCCGTCTGGGAGCCTACGGAAGAAGTCACCACACTGGCTCTGGAAAACGCAAGTATTTCCACCATCATCTGGTGCATCGGCTTCACCCCTGATTTTCGCTGGCTCGATGCACCGATTTTCAACGGTGCTGGGAATCCCAAGCATCATCGCGGCATCACTTCTCAGCCCGGGCTGTATTTTCTCGGTCTGCCCTGGCTGCACACCTGGGGCTCAGGCCGCTTCTCCGGTGTTGCGCGCGACGCTGAACATGTGGCGGCGCATATTGCCGCGCGCGTGCCAGAAAATCTCGCGGTGGGCTGAGCATGGATGGCACCCTGCTCCCCTGTTTAGCCGCCAGTCTCCAGGCGCAGCCGGGCGGCTTCCGGTTCGCGTAAGGCCTAGGCAGTGGAGACAAAGCCAAACACCATCATGCATCCCACACTGACCAGCAGCGTCACAATCATAATGCCGGCCTCAAAATGCCAGTCGGTGTGAAACACTTCGCGGACCGTCAACGCCGCTGCCAGCGTGCCGAAAACAGCCGCTGCCAGGCGCGCCGGATTTGTCCCCGGCTGGCGCCCAAGGTTTTCAGCACCACGGCCTCGGCGATGCGGGCTTCGCGCTCCGCCGCGGTGGCACTCACCAGCACCAGCTCGCCGGCCAGTAGTGCCACCAGCCCCACGGCACTCACGGCGGTGCCGACCTCGCCCAGCAGTCCGGAAAATTCGTGCAGGATCTGCGCCACATCGATGCCGGTTACCCCCGGCAGGGCGTCCGTTACGGCGGCAAGCACATTGCCTTCACGGCCCGGGCCGTTGCCACCAATGTATAGGGCGCGCCGGCGAACTGGCAAGCCCATGCCTTCGACTATCACCTTGTGTGAAAGACCTACGGCATTTCGCTCGTATCGGCGGTTCACGGATATTTCGTTATATCAACTCACATCCGAATGCGCGGGATGGATGCAAGTTCCCGCGCGTGCCCGATCCCGGACCAAGAGCCATGCGATCCGATCACATAGAGGTTTTGCTTTGCTCTCGATACGGCGACATTTAGCATATTTGGCGCCCCCGTTGCCCAACTTCTCGCACCGTTCTGCGATGCATTGGGCGCACCAAGAACCAGAATGACAGAGTCAGCCTCTCGGCCTTGAACCGTATGAATCGTTCCGATACGATCTGGTGCCCATTCGCGAATATCTACGTCGAGATTCGAAAACAGCAGCTTTTCACGTTCTAGCCGCCGCCTCAATTCTTGAGCCACAATCCGGAATGGTGTGATGATGAAGAGATCTGGTTTCTTGATCTCGGCAGCAGCGATTTTCTCTAAAAGGCTAACGACAAGTTCGCCTTCAGCTGGGCACCATTTCGAATCAGCCTCGCCATCCACGTCGAGCCACGCGGATGGCCCAAGCGCAGCACCAATCGTCCCAGTATTTCGGGGACCCGGTGCGTGTACCATCTGCCCATCATAGGCAATCCTGTTCGAGATACCGAACATCGGCTCCTGGCAACGCCGATGAACAAGGAGCGGAACACCAACTCGTCGCGACCCCAGATCCGAACGAAAGGCGGCCTGAAAACGGGAGGTTTGATCCGCCAGTGTCTGGACGGACGCTTTTGGAGCCGCCCAAACCGGCTTATCAATCTTAAAGAATCGGCAAATCTCTGAGTTCAGACGTTCAGGCAGCGACACCACCGGTGGAATCTGCAAGGGATCCCCTACCATGATGGATCGCCTCGCCCGCATAACGGCGCCGACTGCTGCCTGCGGTAGTGCCTGACCGGCTTCGTCGACCAGAAGCCAACCGATACTGCCAATAGGCAGATCGCCCAGCATGCGTTCGACCGATGCAAAAGTGGTCGAAAGGACAGGAACGACGAGGAACAGAGTCGACCAGAGATCACCAAGCAGCTTCCGTTTATCTTCATTCTGCGCAGGGGCGCCCGAAAAAATATCCATCAGTACACTAAGATTGTGCAAGACCTTTTGTGCCGATGCGTCGATGAACGCACGATGCACGGCCAAGGCCGCGATGAAGAGCTTCTCTCGTTTGCGGTGCAGACTATCCGGTATCCAGGGCGAAGCGAGATTCGACTCCTCGTGCCCCTTGGCGAAGAACTGCTCGTCGACCAGCCTGCCACCAAGCGTTTTGCGATGCGCATCGACATTCCTAACAAGCTCAGCAACTTCTTGCCGCATGCTCGCCAAGCGCGTTTCTGCTTTCCGAATTTCGGACGCCAGCATCTCAAGAACTTTAGTCGCACTCGAGAGGGTGAACTCAGCATTTTGCAGTGCTTTTGCAGCCTGTGACGCTGCTTCAAGCAGCGGTCCGTATAATTGAGACCATAGTTTCCAGCGCTCCGTTCGAAAGAGACGCGCGATAAAACCCGGCCGAATGCGGTGGTGCTTCTGCAAGTCTCCCACGCACCGCTCGTTGACTCGCCTGGCATCGAAGGCTTGTTCTTGGCAATGCGATATATCCGCTTCCGCCGATGATCGTTGCTTTACCAATGATCCAAGCGTGACCTCAGATTCAGTCAATTCGCGGCGGCTTTCAGAAAGACGCAAGCAGAGCTGGCGAACGCCCTCCAACGCCTTAAGCTCCGCATCAATCTCACGCTTGAGCGAGAACAGCTTTTCCCGGGCTCGCTGCCAGTTTTCGCTGGCCGCCGAAGGGGATGGCGGTTTCTCCGAAAGGACAACCAAAGGTGTACGGCGCTCCACGATCTTTCCGGTGATTGGGTCCTTGATCTCGCGCACCACGGAATCGCCCTTGGCAGCCTTCAGGTACAGTCTGAAACCGAGATCATCATCCCACCAGAAGGACCTCTGGAAGGCAGCTCTATTCTTTGCGTTGCCGAGAACAGCTGCTATCAGCCCCCAAGTCTCGAGCGGGTCAGGTGCGCTGCCGCCTTCTTCGTCGTCAGTGCTGCTACCGCGCGGATTGTGAACCAAATCACTGACCGATTTGAAGTAACTCAACTCCTCCACCGGCCTTCCCACGGCCTTTATGGCTGGCAGCTCCCTGCTGACGTTCTCCACGGCCTTATTGTTGCTGGAGGCGACGAGAATTTCATGGCCCTTCAAACTTGGTGCCAGTGCATAAAGGTGGAAGAATGCCTTCTCGCCTGCCGGCATCTTTTCATCGGAAGCTGTGAAAGCTTTTCCCGGATCGTCGAACACCGCCATCGCCAGCGCACGATCGAGCACACAGGCCGCGACGATGTCTCGCAGCAGAGTCGTCTTGCCTGTTCCTGGAGGGCCATTCACCGCGATGATGCCTTCGCCGCTCGCGAGTTCGAATCTTGCCAGATTTACAGCCGCTTGTTGGAGCAGCACCAGCGGGTGACCGCCTGGGCTCGGCCATCGCGCAGCGGGCATCATCGTAGGCGCGACGGCCTTCTCCAGGGTTACCCGATCGGTGAATAAATCAAAAATCTGTTTCGGCTTCGCCATATCTAGATAACGCCGAAGGCCCACGGGAGCCTTATTTTGGCCAACGAGCGAGGCACCACGATTTAAATCACCCAAAAAGAAGGAGTTGAGCAACGTCGCCTCTGGCGGGTTTTTAGCTTTAAAATAATGGTAGACACGCAACGCGAACGTAGGTGGCTCGATGAGGTGGTCCGGCAATCCAAATTGCACCACGAGCCAACGATAAGCGCTTTCTATCGCCGGCAGGTTGAGTGGAAGCGGTGCTCCATCTTCATCGACACGGCGCAGGATAGTGCTGAGCTTCTCAATAATTTTCGGCTCAATCTTCGGCCAAGCCCCCAATGCGCCGAGCTTCAGTTCTAGAGCTCGTGGCAGTGCCCAGGCAAAGCTCGAAACCGCAACTCCGTTTTCCTCGATAAGAACACCATTCTTATCAACGAGGATCGCCGCTATGGCCGCTTTCTCACGAATACGAGGACTGCGTTCCTCATCCTCGCCGAAAGCTTTCACTAACGCCGCCGTTGCCCTGTCCATCTGGATCGCGCCGAGGATCACCTGATAATAAAGCTGCCTCTTCGGCCTGGAGCGCTCGCCGGTTCCCCAAGGGACCCGTCCTGTCGCAAGGTCTGCTACACATTGGCGATCACCTGCCGCAAGATCCTCGGGCCGCCGATAGGTTTGAGGGGAGAGCGCCTCAAGCGCTGTCCATGTTGCAAGAATGGCTTGAGGTTCGTTCTTCTTTTGAGGAGGCGGTACTGTCGGAAGATCGCCTAGATCAATCGCCGGTGGCAAATCGATTGTGGCAGATATTTTTGTCTGAGATGCCGGCGCCCCCGAGCTGGGAGTTACGGGAAACGCAATGACTGATGCCGTGGGTCCAGCCAAAGCAGAGGCCCCACCGACCGCCACCTGCCTGGCAGATATCGCCGCCAGAGCATCAGCAACATTCGCGCGGAGTTTTACCGCACGTTCTGTTGCTCTGAAACTCAATTCATAATCCAGAGATCCGAGCATGCTGGCATTAGCCTGCGCACTATCGAACACGGCTTCGAGTTGCATGATCGAATTTTGGAAGTAAGGGCGCTTCGCTCCCTCTGTCATAATGCGCGTCCCCCTCACCTGCCTCCGACATATTAAATATATCGGTGAATTACTAACACAGGAACATGCCAGACTTTTCTCCTGCATGATTCCGGTGGTTTTGGAGGGAAGAAATGCTATCCGAATAGAGAGACACTACCAATCAGTTGATTTAATTGAATATTTTTGGTTGGAGCCACGCAATACTCGTTTCTTTCGAAACGAAGAGCAGACGCTTCGAAAGCGGCGTCTATGACATTCTGCCGGAAGCCGGACCATGAGAAAGGTTGCACCGAGTGCTTCCGTGATGCTTCCGCGAAGAGATCGCCACTTTGGACACCGCCGGCACGTTATTATAACTCATTGATTTTGCATGGAAAACTAGCGACCCCGACGCGATTCGAACGCGTGACCTTAACCTTCGGAGGATATCCCTCAAGAGAAGCAGTATTCCTTATGGTGCAGCGGCTTGCCAGGGTTTGGCGTCTACGTGTTGCCCTCCGGTAAATTGACCTATTTTGTGGATTACCGGAGTAAGGCGGGCATCCGGCGGAGGCTTACCATCGGTCGGCACGGAAAGCTCACGGCTGACTCCGCGCGCAAACTTGCAATTGCGACAATGCCCGGTCGCGCAATCTGCGTTCGCTATTGAGCCAGAATCTGATTGCCCAAACTTGTTGAAGTTTCAACGTGCGCTTGGCGCCCACTATTCGGCCCGAATGCCATGGCAGCCGAACTTTGACGCCCGGATCATATTTGAATGCCCCATTTTGCACTCCGCTAAGCCGGCCTCCATCGGCCGGGGAGCCGAAAGATGGGATGGAATCAACTTAGGAAGTTTGGGGCCGAAAGCCAAATGTCGGGTTTTCAACGGTGGGCCAGAAACAGGAGTAGCGGCGTTTATAGCACGAATACTATTGGTGAACATTGCACGGGTGTCTTCGCACAGCAGTCATGAACGAGCTGATGATACCGGGCCTGATGGTCCGGACAAAGGCTCAGCGCCGCTGGTCCTTAAGGATCGCATCCAACCTGGGAAACACGCGCCTAGCATTTAGTTCGAAAATCTTCTGCTTATCCTCGTCACTCAATGCCAGGGCATCTACAAAACGTTTGGTGTCGTCAAAATAATGCCCAGTTTCGGGATCGATTCCGCGTACCGCCCCCACCATCTCCGAGCCGAACAGGATATTCTGCACATCGATCACACGTGCCAACAAATCAATCCCCGGTTGGTGATAGACGCAGGTATCGAAAAAGACATTCCGCATCACATGCTCACGCAGGGCAGGGCGTTTCAGCATGTCGGCCAGGCCTCGGTAGCGCCCCCAATGATACGGCACGGCGCCGCCGCCATGTGGAATGATGAAACGCAAGGTGGGGAAATCCCGGAACAGATCGCCTTCGATGAATTGCATGAACGCCATGGTATCGGCCGCGATGTAATAAGCGCCGGTGGCATGCAGACAGGCGTTGCAGGAGCTGGAGACATGGATCATCGCCGGCACGTCCAGCTCCACCATCGCCTCATAGAACGGATACCAGCTTCTGTCCGTCAGCGGTGGCGCGCTGAATGACCCGCCCGACGGATCGGGATTCAGATTGCAGCCGATGAATCCAAGTTCGCTCACGCAACGCCGCAGTTCAGCCACGGCATTCGCAATGGGCGCATTGGGAAATTGCGGTAACTGGCACACACCGGCAAAATTCTCAGGGTACAGGCCGACAACCCGCGCGATCAGATCGTTATTCGCGCGCGCCCAATCCTGCGAGACACGCTCATTGCCCTCATGCGGCGCCATGGCCGAGGCACGGGGCGAAAAAATCGTCATATCCGCGCCGCGCTCACGTTGCAGTTTCAGCTGATTCGCCTCGATGCTCTCGCGTATCTCGTCATCGCCGATGGCGCCCGGTACCGGCGGGGTGCCGCCGCCATCCTTGGCCCAGGCCAGCTGGCGCTTGCGAAAATCCTGATGCGCGGCGGGCGCCGTCGTATAATGACCGTGGCAATCGATAATCAATGATCCGTTCCTTCCATGTCACGTCTGGCCCCAATGCGTATCGTGCCGGGAAACCTGGGTCTGTTGCCATTTGTCTCAGGCATCGCCGAGACGTTCGACGTATTTCAACCCTTTGGCCGCAAGCCTCTCGCGCATTTTGTACAGGTCGAGCCCCAGCACGCCGCCGGCTAAAGCTTCCCGTTTGGCGGCCTCGTTCGCTTCGCGCGCTTTGGCCTTCTCCAGCACGGCGGCGGCCTTGGCGGCCGGCACCACCACCACGCCGTCATCATCGGCCACCACCACATCTCCCGGCGTTACCAATGCGCCGGCGCACACCACGGGCACATTCACATTGGCGATGGTCTCCTTCACCGTACCCTGCGCGGAAACAGCCTTCGACCAGACGGGGAAACCAATCTCCGTCAATGTCGCGATGTCGCGTACGCCGGCATTGATGATGAGGCCTTTAACGCCGCGTGCCTTGAGCGATGTGGCCAGCAGATCGCCGAAATACCCGTCCTCGCACGGGCTGGTCGGGGTCACCACGAGTATGTCGCCGGGGCGGCACTGCTCCACCGCGACATGGATCATCCAGTTGTCACCAGGTGCCACCTCGCATGTCACCGCGGTACCACCAATGCATACCGGGCGGTAGATCGGGCGCATGTACGAGGCCATCAGCCCTGTGCGGCCCTGCGCTTCATGCACCGTCGCCACACCGGCGGCCCCGAGCGCCGCCGCAACCGCCGCATCGGCGCGGTCGATTTCCGTTACCACTATTGCCATGATCCATCGTCTCCTGCTCGCAAGCGCGTTGCCGCGTTGGTTTCTTTAAATGCTAGGCCCGCGGCCATATTCGTCATCCTATTCCGGCGCCGCAGTTTCCGGCGGCGGTAGCCCCGCCAAGCCGGCGAGGTTTATTGTCAGCTTCACACCGATGACGAACATGTTCTTCGGCACGTAGCTGATATTCGGAACCTGAGAATTATCTGGGTTGATCACCCATTGTATATTCGGGGTTAGGCGCACCGCCGGCGTTAGCCCGATGCCGTAATTCAACTCGAACGCCCATTCATTCGGGCTGTTCCCGCCTGTCCCGCCAGCCTTGTGCCGGGCATCCCGCAGATAGGCGAGCTCAGGTCCGCTGAGATGCAGATAGGTGGCAGAAAATCCCACCGTATCCAGATCGCGTCCCGGAAAAGGCTGGCGCAACAGCAGCCCGCCATAAATCTGCCGGTCAACCACCTCGTCATGTTCGAAAGGCTGGATATAGCCTCCGAATAGGTCAATACTGTGATTGGAATTACGGTCCGGGCGCCAGATCACCCTGTCACCCATGATATAACCGCCCTGACGCAGCGAATTCGCACTCGCCTGCTTGCCGCCGTAAAGCCCGAAAGACTGGCCTTTGGTATTTAAATTCGGATTAACACGTGGCGCGGTGCTCGCGTAATAGCCGCCCTTCAGCGCCGCGGGAAACGCGGTTTGCTTGAAGCTTGGGTTAACATAACCAACCTCAAACGGCACGGTCACGCCGGTGGCGTCATGGGTGGACCAGTCCAGGCCGTTGGTTTTGGAAATCACAGGATTTACCTCGAACGCACCGGTTTCGACATAGATTTTCGGTTCGACGAAATATTGTATATTGGCGCCCCATGTCGCCGATGGCAGCAGGCCGAAGCCGGCTTCTGAATTCAGCACCACGGGAATGCCGCACGTCACACCCATCTGGAAATAGCAATTGGGAACCAGATGGCCGTAGAAGGCCGTAGTGCCGAGCCGGCCTACGGTCACGTCCAGCCGGTTGTCGAATAATTTCTGTTCCAGAGACACCAGGCCGAGATGCAGCTTGGTGAAATTATTCTTGTAGATGTCCTGCTGTTTGAAGAAGGTGCCGGTAGTGGTATTCGCCAGGCCGTTGCCGTAATCGCGGTAGAGCGTAACATGGAAAGTGGCCCCATCCCAACCGATCAGTTTCTGCAGGTCCAGATCCGCACCCACATAGACCTGGCCAACATTGGTATAGCCTTGCCTGGCGCCGCCCGTGGGGTTTCCGGCGGCTTCGTTGGTCAGCAGGCCGCGGAAGTAAATCCCGTCATCCGCCAGCGTCTTGCCCACCCCGGATAAGGGGCCGGTCGTCTGCGCGCGTCCCGTGGCGGTTTCCGATTGCGTCACCGTCTGCAATTGCGGCTGCAACTGCGGCTGCCCCGGCGCGATCAGCTGTACCTTCGGCTGCGCGGGGACTGTTTGCGCTTGAGCTGTTTGCGCGTGAACAGGTACTCCCATCAAGGCCAGGGCTCCCGCCCAGGCCAGTCTCTGCCTTCCCATCATGTTTCTCCTTCCTCATTATGGCGGCATGGTTGAACTGCCGCTCTTGTTCAGTCGTGATATCCCGCTGCGAGTTCTTCCCGCAGCCGGGTCCGGTCCAACGCCTTTTCCCACCGCGCCACCACCAGCGTGGCCACGGCGTTGCCCGTGATGTTGGTGAAGACAAAGGCTGAGGACAGCACGCGGTGAATGCCGATGACCAGCACGATTGCGGCAACCGGAACCGTGTGGCTGGCCGCCAGTGTCATCGCCAGCACCACGAGTGCCGCGCCTGAAACCCCCGCGGCACCCTTGCTGGTGATCAGCAGCACCGCCAGCAGTCCGAGCTGATGCAGCAGGCCCAGGGGCGTATGCGTGGCCTGGGCGAGAAACAACGTCGCCGCGGAAAAATACAGGCATGTGCCATCGTGATTGAACGTATAGGCGGTCGGCAGAACCAGCCCGACGACGCGCTCCTCGCAGCCCAGCTGTTCGAGTTTGCGGGTGAGCTGCGGAAACACGGTTTCCGATGAGTTCGTGCCCAGCACCAGAAGCAGTTCGGCGCGGATGTAATTCATCAGCCGCGCCAGGCTGAAGCCGGAAAAATGGCTGATGGGCCAGAGGACCAGCAGGATGAAAATGCCGCAGGTAATGTAGAATTCGAGGATGAAGCTGAAGAGTGAAAACAAGGTGGCGGCACCAAATTTTCCGACGGTGAAGGCAATCGACCCGAATGCTGCCAGCGGAGCGAAACGCATGGCGAAGCCGATGATCCAGAAAAACGCCTTGGACACACCCTCCACGACCGCCACCACCGGTCTGCCGGCTTCACCGGCAGCCGCCAGCCCAGCGCCAAACAGGACCGAGAAGAATAAAATCGCCAGAATATCGCCGGATTCGAATGCGGACACCGCCGTTTTGGGGATGATGTTTAATAGAAAGGCAGCTACCCCCTGCTGCTGTGCGCCGGTGCCGATATAGGCCTTTACCGCGTTCGGATCCAATAATTTAGGATCGATATGCAGCCCCGCGCCCGCCTTCCAGAGATTGCCGACGAGCAGGCCGATAATAAGCGCGAATGACGTAACGACCTCAAAATAGATCATCGCTTTCAGCGCGATACGCCCCACCGCTCCCATGTCACCGGCGCGGGCGATGCCGGTCACCACGGTGCAAAAGATCACCGGGCCGATCACCATTTGGATTAGTTTTATGAAGGCGTCGCCGAGGGGTTTCATCGCCACGCCGAACTGCGGCCAGAGAATCCCGGCGGCAACGCCGAGCACCATGCCCAGCAGCACCTGAAACGAAATGTCGCGATAGAACGGTTTTCGTTTCTTCGCCTGCATTGGTGTGGCCATTATAATTTGGTCCATTTTCTTGTCGCTTTCCCTTTTCCGGATATCTATCCGTTTGCCGCAGGAGGCGGCCTCGGGGTTTCACCCATGTTTGTCACAGAAAGGCCCCTGCCGGTGCCAGTAGCGCCTCAGCATCCAGCCGGCCGGCCAGCAAACCCTGTTGTGTGCATGCCGCGATGATGTCGTTCAGCGGTTTACGCAATCTGTCCGTGCCGAACAACGCCGGATTTAGGCTTCCAGGGGCCCATTCCGCCAGCGCCGCACTCTCGCACAGCAGATGGTAGGCGGCGGCCACGGCCGCGCTGTTTTCCCGCACCGCGGCCGCCGAGGCCACAACCACATGGTTGATCGGCATATAGCCGTGGCTGTCATACCAGGCCTCATCGGTCTGGCGGTGGCGGGGCATGACCTGCGCGAAAGCGTCATCCTTGGGCAGGTCATTGCCGAGAATGGCGGCATCTATATCGCCATCGCGCAACTGGTCGGGCAGGCTCTTGCCGGTTTCGTCGCGCTGCACGAAGGCAGGATCGGCGAATTCGCCAAGATGCGAAGGATCCTGCGTCGTCCATTGCATATCGGTCACCTCAAGGCCGTAATCCTCCCGCAGTGCCGCGCGCACCCACATGCCCGTGGTCTGGCTGTAGGCCCGCACGCCGACCCGCTTGCCGGCGATGGCACCGTCCTCGATGCTGCCCCGGCCGCGATAATAAATCAGGCACCCGCGTTGCAGCCGCGCCGCCACAACGGCAGGCAGCAGCACGATCGGCTTGCCCGCTTCCAGCGCCTGCAGCGCAACCACGATCGCCAGCTCCGAAAGGTCAAAGCTTTGCTGCCGGATCATGGGGGTAAAGGCCTTGTGGATCGGCTCTACATCAACGAAGTCAAATGCAACCTCAGGGCTGGTCACCTCCCCTTGCTTCAACGCGCGGGTATGTGGATAATTGCCCAGGGCCGTGCGCAACGTCACCGTGTCAGCCATGCGCCGCTCCCTTCAGGGCAGGATAAAGCAACTGCGCCGTGCCCGCGAAAATCATGCTCCGGTCCGCCGGTTCCAGCAACGCGAGCGCATCGCGCGCGGCTTGCGTCAGCTGTGGCAAAGCCTCTTCCGCCGCCGGAAAATTCGACCCCCATGTGATCCGCTTGGCGCCAAAACGCTGCAGCAATGCAGCAAAGAACGCTTCCAGGCTGGACTGCCCACTCGCCGCCCCAGCCAAATTCCGGCTCGTGAGTTTCAGATACACGCCGGGCTCGTCGGCCAGCCCGAACAAGGGGGCGGCAAGCTCGTAAGGCGGCCCATCCTGCAACTGCGGCCGGGCAAGATGATCGAGCAGCACACGAACTTTGGGAAACTGCCGCAACAGACCGCGCAGCATCGGAATACCATCTGCCGTCATCTGCAGGCAGACCGGCACGTTATGCGCCTCGCAGAAGCCCCAGGCCGGAAAGGAACGCGGATCATCCAGCCAGCCCGCCTGGCCGGGCATCGTGCTACCGGTGGTGAATAACCGCAATCCGGAAAGTCCGGCATCCAGCCAGCGTGAAATCTGCTCTACGGCGTCCACCGCCAGCACATCGACGGAAAACACGCCGGCCATGCGGTCCTTATGCGCCGCCACGGTCTCGGCGACATAGCGGTTGTCATGTCCATAAACGGTGGAAGCCTGCACCACCACGGCCTTGTCCACACCCGCTTTGTCCATGGCCAGCAAAAGACCCGCCGCATCAACCGGACGTTCCTGCGACCAGCTTGACTGATGTCCGCCCAACGGCGCGGTGGGGAAGCGCACGTTATCCGGCGAAATCACATGCGTATGTGTATCTATCAGCATCTATTTGGGTTTCCTCGAAGTCTCTTGGCCAAATCATCTACGCCGCTTTGATCTAATGGGGATCATATATAGATTGACCCAACCCATAAATTTTGGTTAACTTAAACAGGCATGGGTTCTAATGCTTTGTTGCCCGCCATCACGCTCCGGCAATTGCAGATTTTCACGACCACGGTGGCTACCGGGTCGGCCGGTGGTGCGGCGCGGGTGCTGCGTCTCTCCCAGCCTGCCGTGACCCATGCGCTGGCGAAACTCGAGACATATTTTACGCAGCCTTTATTAAACCGGGGCCAGGGCGGTATGGTACCGACCGAGGCTGGATGGATCCTGCACCGGCGGGCGATGCGGATGCGCCTGCAACTGGATGCTTCGCTGGTCCAGGCACGCGGTACCAGCGAGGCGCGTTATGCCGATGCCATCACCAGCACACAGGCGGCCTGCCATACGGCAGTGGCCGAGCACGGTACTTTCAGCCTGGCGGCGCGTGCCCTCGGTATTTCGCTTCCAGCCCTGCAGCGGACGGCGCGCGGGTTCGAGCAGCTGGTCGCCGTGCCGCTCTATCACCGCATGCCGCGGCATATCGGGGTAACGGCCGCCGGCGAACAACTGGCCCAGGCGCTCCGTGTTGCCATGACCGAGCTATCTCAGGCGCGCGACGAAATTGACGCGGCCATGGGGCTGAGCGGCGGAAGGATCGCGATGGGCTGTCTGCCGCTGATGCCAAAGCCGCTGCTGGCACAAATGTTCAGCACCGCCCTGGCGCAGAATCCAAACCTCACCCTCACGCTTGAGGAAAATTCTTACGACCAGCTGATACGGGATCTGCGCCATGGCCGGCTCGATCTCATAATGGGCGCGTTACGGCTTGAGGGCGCGGCCGATATCGAGGAGACCGCCTTGTTCGACGACCCTTATGTCGTCGTGGCCCGCATGGGCCATCCACTAGCGGGCCGCAATAGGCTCAGTCTTGCCGCGTTGCAACGCTGCGGCTGGGTCGTGGCACCTCTTGGTACGCCCAGGCGCGTGACGCTAGAAAAGCTCTTCAGCAAAAATGGCCGATCGCCCCGCGTAGTGCTGGAAACAAATTCGGTCAACATGACCCTGGCCTCATTGCGAGGGAATGATTTTCTGACCATCACCTCACGATCCCTTGCTCTCGGTGCAGACAGCGACGCACCGCTGTCGATCCTGGACATCCGCGCCAGCACCGCTGCGAGGACGATTGGCTACACCGCGCGCCAAGGCTGGTTGCCGACCACCGCCCAGGCGAAGTTTTTGGACTGCGTGAAGAGGGTTATAGCAGAATATGATTCCCAGTGAGGCAGATTCAGCGCCAGGAATGAGGGAATGCCTCGACGAAGCAACGCCGAGATATTTTAACAAGACTTTCAGCATCAACGTGCGCGGTGCTTTCTTCACCGATCAGAAGGCGCTGCCCCTCATGACCCCCGGCAGCTCCATTGCTTTGGTTGCATCGGGCCGGCATCTAAAAGGTTTGCCCACGCATGGAATTGCGCCACGGAGGCCGCCGTGCGGTTGTTCGCGCGGACCAGGGCCATGGAGTTAAAGGAGCTGCATTCGTGTGAACAACCTCAGCCCCGGCGCCACCGATATATGACACCTACGCAGAATTTGCGGCCATCAAAATCAACCGCAAGTCATTAATATTACTGGCGGACCCGACGCGATTCGAACGCGTGACCTTTGCCTTCGGAGGGCAACGCTCTATCCAGCTGAGCTACGGGTCCGTCTGTCCGCCTTGTATCCGCAAAACCCGGGCCGAAGCAACTGTCGCTGGGTAGGCTTGGATTGCGGCCAAGCCCACCCAGCACCGGCCCTGGCCCAGCCCTCGCCGTTTAACGCGGTAAAAACCCAACCAACCGTTCGGCCTCGGCCACAATCGGCTCGGCGATCGCTGCTGCCGCTTGCGCGCCGTCGCGCAATATCTGGTCCAGCGCCGCGGTGTCGTCCAAATACTCCCGTGTCCGCGCCCCTATCGGCTCGACATGCGCGATCAGCGCCTCGGCCAGTTGCGACTTGAACGGGCCAAAGCCGGAGCCGGCGAAATGGTTGAGCACCTGGTGCGGCGTCTGGCCCGTAATGGTGGCAAAAATCCCCACCAGGTTGCGCGCCTCCGGCCGCTCGACCAGATCATGCAGATTATCGGGCAGTGGTGCTGTATCTGTTTTCGCTTTGCGGATCTTCTGGTCAATCATATCGGCCGTATCGGTCATATTGATGCGCGACTGGTCCGACGGATCGGATTTCGACATCTTCCTGGTGCCGTCACGCAGGCTCATCACCCGCGCGCTCTCCTTCAAAATCAGCGGTTCTATGCGCGGAAAGAACGTAACCCCGTAATCATGGTTGAATTTCTCGGCAATATCGTTGGCGAGTTCCAGATGCTGCAGCTGGTCATCCCCCACCGGCACTTTGGTGGCGTGGTAGGCATGGATGTCGGCGGCCATCAAATTGGGGTATACGAACAGCCCGGTGGAAACCTCTTCCTGGTTCTTGCCGGCCTTGTCCTTGAATTGCGTCATGCGCTTCAACCAGCCCATGCGGGCGACGCAATTAAAAATCCAGGCCAGCCGCGCATGGGCGGAAACAGCCGATTGGTGGAACAATATGCTGCGTGCGGGGTCGATACCACAAGCCAGTAGCAGCGCCGCCATCTGCCGCGTCTGCTCGCGCAAGGCGGCGGGGTCCTGAAAATTGGTAATGGCGTGCATGTCCACCAGGCAGAAGACACAGTCATCCTCGCCCTCCTGCAGCGCCACCCAGTTGCGCAGGGCGCCCAGGTAATTGCCGAGGGTGGCGATGCCAGTCGGCTGAATGCCTGAAAATATGCGTGCCATGTGCCGTTGTCTCCGTTTACGAGGCTGGGTTAGCCGCCGGGCCAGCAACAGACAATGGGGTGAGCAGGGGGCAAGCAGCAGCACCGGTCCGTTACGTGGCGGGCGCTTGCGAGTAAAGAACTCCCGTGCCGCTCCTAGAAGGAGCGCCACCAAAGGCGGCTGAGCGTGGGCAAACCGGGGTTCATGGACAAAAACCTAGCGCAGCCCGTGTAGCCCGGCAAGTCAGGCTTTTGCGCGCCGCCGTTTGAGCAGGTGCCGCAGTTGCTCCACGTCAAAGGCCTTTAGCAGCAAGCCCGGCCCGAAATAGAAAACACCACCCACCACCGTGAGCAGCAGAAACTCCGGAATGCTGGTCTTACCCCCCGGCAGCAGCCGCTCGGTAGCGTAGATGGCCGCGGCCATAATGGCGCCGCACAGCAGAATGCGCGGGGTGCGCTGGCGCGCCATCGCGTCCAGCCCGAAATGCGTGCGCTTGCTCAGGATCGTCACCAGCAAAACCGCTTGAAAGGCCGAGGAGAGTGAGGTCGCCAATGCCGGGCCGACCGCCTTCAGCGGATGCATGAAGAGCAGGTTAAGGCCGAGGTTCAGCGCTACAGCGGCAACGCCGATCTTCAGCGGCGTCATCGTATCGCCCCGCGCATAAAACCCAGGCGTAAAAATCTTGATCAGTGCAAACACCGGCAGGCCAATGGCAAAGGCCGCCAGCGAATGCCCGGCCAGTATGGCGTTATGCTCGGTAAAGGCACCGCGCACGAACAGCACATCCATCACCTGCTTGCCCGCAACAGAGAGCCCAATCGCGGCGGGCAGGGTCAACATCAGCACGGATTCCATGGCACGATTGAGCGCGCTCATCGCCTCGCCGTCCTGCTTCAGGGCGATGTGCCTGGTCACCGCCGGCAGTAGCGCGGTACCGGCGGCGGTGCCAATCACGCCCAAAGGCAGCTGGTTCACGCGGTCCGCGTAATACAGAATGGAAACCGAACCGGCAGGCAGCAGCGTGCCGATGATGATGTCGATCGAGACATTGAGCTGGGTAACCCCCGCCCCGACCAAAGCCGGCGCCATACGCTGGAAAAGCTTCTTGATCCGTGGCGTAAAACGCAGTTTTGGCAAGGTAAACCGCATGCCGGCGCCGCGAATGGCCCACACCACCAGAGCCAGCTGGGCAATGCCCGAGACCGTAACCCCCCAGGCCAGCGCATAACCCGGATTGGGCGTGTAGCGCGACAGCCCGAGCATGAAGCCAATGGAGAACAGGTTGAACAGCATAGGTGCTGCCGCTGCCGCCGCAAACCGCCCCATGGCGTTGAGCACGCCGGAGAACAGCGCGGTAAGGCAGACAAAGAACAGATACGGGAACATGATGCGCGTAAACACCACGGCGAGGGCGAATTTACCGTGATTCCCGGCAAAGCCTGGTGCCAGCACATACAGCACCCATGGCATGAAAATTTCGCCGAGAATGGTTATGCCGCCGAGCCAGAAGGCCATCACGGCAGTGGCTTCCTCGGCAAAGGAGGTGGCGGCCTCCATCCCCTCCTGGTGTAATATGGTGGAGATAGCGGGCACGAAAGCGGCATTGAACGCACCCTCGCCAAACAGCCGGCGGAACAAATTGGGCAGACGCAATGCGACGAAAAACGCATCGGCAATCGGCCCGGTACCGAGAATGGCGGCAATGAGGATATCGCGCACGAAGCCGAGGATGCGGCTCGCCATCGTCCAAAGCCCGACTGTGAAGGCGCCCCGTATCATGTTCGTGGCTCTACAGTATGGTTTCGTGGCGGGGAAGGCTGCGCATCTGGTCCATCCAGCCCCCTAATTCGGCTAATTCGGCAAAATAAACCCATAGGTCGGATAAACACTCCGCCCCATCCCATGCGCCGGCTCATACCAAACCCGCACCGCCGTCCAGTCATTCCCCGGAGAAACATCAATCACCGGCTGATCATGCTCAATCCTGTGCGGCAGCCAGTTCGATTGCGTCACCAGCACCCGCCGCGCGTTCTCCACGGATGTCACCACCGCCAGATGCCCCACGCTCATGTTCCCATGGGGTGCGAACACCAGCACCGCCCCCGCATGCGGCACCTGGGTACGCGGATACACCCCCTGCGCCTCGCCCCACCACTCATAAGCATCCCCGGACAACTCAATCCCCGACACTTCCCGCGCATAGGGCACGCAGGTCAGCGGCGTCGCCGTGCCAAAATGGCTGGGCGATTCCAGCCGCGGCCCGCCGCAGGCAGCCAACAACAGGCACAGCAAAGCAGGAGATAAGCGGTTCATCACCAGCAACGTTTAGAAAACTCCGCCGCGCCGCCACAATCCCCTGCTTGAGCCAGCCCGCTTGATCCCGTTAATGGCAAAGACTAGCTTGCGCTGCATGCCTGCCATTTCCATGCACTCGCCCGTCGGTGACCTCACTTTGTTTGCCGAGTTGTTTGCGCAGGACGAGCGCATCATCGCGAT
>JAMFRU010000095.1 GCA_026224875.1 Acidocella sp. | reverse complement strand
TTCGGAAATCGAAATCCACGCCTATGGCGAAACGCATCTGCTGGTCGCCACGGGCCCCGGCGTGCGCGAGCCGCAGAACCGCCGCGTCGAAATCGTTCTCCAGTAAGCTTCGCTTACCTCACGAAAAACCCCGGCAGGAAACTGCCGGGGTTTTTTGTTGGGCGCGATTCTTATTGTGCGTTGATTTGGTGATGTATTTTTACGTGTATTGCGTCTCAAACAGCCCAGCGCAGGGGTGTTGAGCATATCAAGCCGGCCTGCGCCGTCCTATATATAGAGTCGCAATTAGAATGAAGGAGGCCGCTTATGGTTCGCAAAATATTGGTCTATGCGCTGGCCATTACCCTTGGCGCGTCCGCGGGCGGCAGTGCGTTGGCGCAGAATGCAACCAGCAGCGGCACCACCTCAACTGGTATAGCCAAACCGCCGCCGGGCACCGCCCCGCCGCAACCCGCGCGGATCGACCATTCGCATGCCACGACCGCACCTCTGGGAAATAACACGCCAACCCTGCCGCAGATTGCTTTGCACCCCGGCGCCACCATCGGCTCGGGCACACCCGTCGCCGGTCCCGGTGGTTCATCCAGCAGCCCGACAGGTTATTAGCCGCGAAACGCAAGACGCCCGCATTTCATGCGAGCGTCTTGGATAGTGTTTTGATTTTTAAGTGTTTATTTTGCCCGCTTCAGCGGACCTGAAACACCGGCATATTATGGGCCGGGACCGCGGGAATTTCTTCCGTGCGGCAGATGCATTCAACGTATTTGCCGTGGTGCTCACGGAACACCCAGCCGTCCTCGATGTAATACGTCTCCTGCGCCGTAGCGCGAAAAATGGAAGCAATACGCAAAGCAGCGATGCGGTCGTGGCCTGGGCTTGTGCCGCCCGGAACTAGGTGAGCAGCGAGTGCGTGGATAGATGCCATCTCGAACACTCCTTTTTATGACCGAATTTTTATGACCAGACCATAGCGGAAAGCATGGCTCGAGTTCAAACGATAAAACACAATGTTGTCAAAATTTCACCACAATTTGAATCCGGCCATTTGTCCTGATCGAAGACGTCCCTCTTTGAGTGAATCAACTTAAATATTTATAAATATCAATTATTTGCTGTATATTCATAAAGTCAATTCACACATCTACCCCGGCCGTTATGCACCAAAAAGCCGGTTTTTCTTGCCAGCGAAACATGTTCAGCGCATACTAGCTGCGGGAAACCACCCAAAAAGGCGCAAAAACCGCCGTAATCTTCGAACTATCGAGGATAATTCAATGATTGTAAAAGATTTTCCGCACGTCACGCCCAACACCAGCCACGACCCACCCCACCGGGCCATCAGCCGCGATCCAGGCGGCCATAATGTAACGAACACGTTACTCGGCTGCCTCGCCGCCGCCGCCGTGCTCGCCATACTTTGGGGCCTCTACGTCTACGGTTAACCCTGTTTGCATTGGCCGTGTTTGCATTGGCCGCGAGGCCCATGCCAAACTACGCCATGGCTTTTTTACAGGAACCGGAACCGCAGCGCGGCATACGCCTGCCCGTTCTGCCCGGCATCGGCCGGATCGTCGCCCGCAATCCCGGCATCATGACCTATCATGGAACCAATACCTACCTCATCGACGAGGCAGACGGGCTGACCATCATCGACCCCGGCCCCCCAGACCCCCAGCATGTGGCGGATATCCTCACTGCCGCCGGTGACACAAAAATCACCCGCATCGTGCTGACCCACTCCCATTTCGACCATATGGGCGCCGCGGAATCCCTCAAAGCCGCCACCGGCGCCCCGGTCTACGCCTTCCACATCTCCGCCATACCCGGCTACACAGCCGATATTCCCCTGCATGACGACACGGAATTCGCCGGCCTAACCGCCCTGCACACGCCAGGCCACGCCTCCGACCACCTCTGCTTCCAATACAGCGCGTCCGACGGCAGCAAAATCCTGTTCAGTGGCGACCACGTCATGTCCTGGTCCTCCTCCATCGTAAGCCCGCCTGAAGGCGACATGCTCGCCTACTACCGCTCGCTCCGCCGCGTCATGTCGCGTAACGATGCCTTCTATTTGCCCGGCCACGGCCCCAAACTGCCTGAACCGCAAAACCTGGCCGCCGAGCTCCTGGCGCACCGCCAAAAACGCGAAAACGCCATCCTCGCCGCCCTGCAAATCCAGGACTGGAGCATCGCCGCTTTGGCCCACGAACTCTACGCCAAATCCGACCCCAGCCTCAAAGTCGCCGCAACCCGGAACGTGCTGGCCCACATACTTAAACTAAAAGCCGAGAACAAAGTCACCGAACTCGCCCCGGACACCCAGCTCCACCCTGACATCGCCAGCCTCCCCGACCACTCCCCAGGCCCGCTCCCCCCCGGCGTAACCATGGCCACCGTCTCCCAATCCCGCTCCGACACCCTCCGTCGCTTCGCCCTCGCTCGGACGGTCTAGGACCAAAGCCCCTAAACAGTCCCGAGCAAAGTGCCGAGGGCGCTGGCGGGGAGGGGGTGGCTGAAGAGGTAGCCTTGGCCGTGGGTTACGCCGGCGTTGCGCATTGTGGCGAGTTGGGTTGGGGTTTCTATGCCTTCGGCGATGCTGTCGAGGCCGCGGGCGGTTGCGCGGGCGGCCATGGCGCGGATGAAGGGCAGCGACTCGGGGCTGGCGATGCGGGTGTTGCTGAATTTGATGGCGCGTACGGGCAGGGTCATCAGTGCGGCGAGGTAGGGTGTGTCGGGGGAGATATCGTCCAGGGCGATGTGGTGGCCGGCGGCGTGCAGTGCGGTGATGCTGGCGGCGGCGGCGGCGAAGTCTTCGACTGGGGTGGTTTCGGTGAGTTCGAAGCGGATTTTTTCACGCGCGATTCCGGCGCTGTTGCACAAAGCTGCGATTTCTTCACCCAAATCGGGGTGCAGCATGGCGTCGAGCGGCAGGTTGAAGGCCAGGGCCAGATTGTTGGCGGCAAAATCATAGGCCCGGTATTCGGCCATGGCACGGCGCATGATGGCCAAGGTGAGGGGCAATGCGTGTCCGGTTCCGGTCATGGCGCCGACGATGGCTTCAGGCCCGTACAGCACGCCGTTTGCACCGGCCTCGCGCGAGAGCACTTCGACATGGTCGGTGCTTTGGTCCACCAGCCGCAATATGGGCTGGTAGTATATTCGCATGGAGACCAGGAGCGCCGGGTCAGGCTCACCGTGAGACATGAATTTTTACCGCGCCGTTAAGGGATTTTCCCGTGATAGGCGAGATGTTATCAGAACGTTAACCTTTTTGCGACAAAAAACGATCAAAAAATCGAAATCCGTCCAAAAATCATCACTTATTTTTTTTCACCGGTGCGCTGCTGCGGCGCAGGCGATGCTCGCCCAGGAACAGCAATATGGGGGCGGCGATCATGATCGAGGACGAAGTGCCGATAACGATGCCGAACAGCATGATCCAGGCGAAGTCCGACAGCGCCGACCCACCAAAGATAGCCAAGGGCAGGGCCGCAAGAAACACTGTGCTCGATGTTCCCAAAGTCCGGTTCAGCGTCTCGTTGATCGAAAGGTCGATCAGCTCACGCAAAGGCATGGTCTTATACTTACGCAGATTCTCGCGCACCCGGTCGTACACCACCACCTTGTCGTTGGTGGAGTAGCCGATGATGGTGAGGATGGCGGCGATGGTCACCAGGTCAAACTGGATGCGCGTGATCACCATGAAACCGATGGTCTTGGTCGTATCGAGCAGCAACGTGGCCACGGCACCGGCGGCGAACTGCCATTCAAACCGGAACCAGATATAGACCAGGATCATCACGAAGCTGAGCCCCAGCGCCTCAAGCCCCTGGGTGAACAGATCATGGCTGACCGACGCACCGATCGCCTCGGTCGAAAGAATCTTGCTCCCAGGCGCCACCTTGTCCAACGCGCCCACGGCCTCGGAAATGGCCGTCTGCGTCTGCGCCGCATTATCGCGGCTTTCCAAGCTGATCAACACGCCGTTTTTACCTTGGCCGAACGCCTGAAGTGCTGCGTCCTTAAGCCCCGCATTCGCCAGCGCGGTGCGCAACTCGGCAAAATCAGCGGCCTGCGGAGTTTCCACCTGCAGCACCACACCGCCGCGGAAATCCAGCCCCATATTCAGGCCGGGGTAGAAGAACAAAATCAGCGAGCTGGTCGAGAGCACCGCCGAGACGATGAGCCCGGCGAAGCGCCCATTCATGAAGCGGATTTTGGTACCGTCCGGCACAAACCGGAACATAGGTTTTGCAAACATTTTTGTGCCTCAGACGGGAAGGGAAGCCGGCTTGCGGGAGACATACCAGCGGGAGGTAATGAGGCGCACCAGCACGGTGGCGGTGAACAGCGAGGTGACGATGCCGGCGCAGATGGTTACGGCAAAGCCGCGCACCGGCGGCGAGCCAAAGATGAACAGGGTTACGTGCGCCAGCAGCGTGGTGACGTTGGAGTCGAAAATCGTCCCGTAAGCCCGCTTATACCCAGCCTCCAAGGCCGCCAGCGGCTTGCGTCCGTTCTTCACCTCTTCGCGCACACGCTCATTGATGAGCACGTTCGCATCCACCGCCATGCCGAGGGTGAGCAGAATACCGGCCATGCCGGGCAAGGTCAGCGTCGCCCCCATCACCGAGAGTATGGCGAGCATGAGGATCAGGTTCACCACCAGCGCGATATTCGCGAACCAGCCGAACAGCCCGTAGAACACCGCCATAAACACCAGCACCATCACGAAGCCCGCGGTCAGCGCCAGAGCGCCGTCACGGATCGCATCGGCGCCCAGCTCCGGCCCCACGCTGTTCTCCTCGACAATGGTCAAAGGCGCGGGCAGCGCCCCGGCGCGCAGCAGCAACGCGAGGTCAGTCGCCGATTGAGCGGTAAACCCGCCGGAGATTTGCCCCGAACCACCGGTAATCGGCTCGCGTATATTCGGCGCCTCGATGATCTTGCCATCCAGCACGATGGCAAACGGCCGGCCGACATTGGCCGTCGTCACATCGGAAAATTCACGCGAGCCCAGCGAGTTGAGGGTAAAATTCACCACCCACATGCCGCTTTGCGGGTCGGTGCTGGCCTGCGCGTTTTCCAAATCAGCACCATCCACCGCCACGGTGGAGAGCACGTTGAGCTGCTGCTGTGGATTGTCACTCATCGGCAGCTGCTCATCGCCATAGGGCGCCGGCTGGCCCGGCACGGCATTGGTATCCACCAGCTGGAAGGTCATATGCGCGGTGGTGCCAATAAGGTTCTTCACCCGCTCCGGATCGGAAATTCCCGGCAACTGCACAACAATCTGGTCCGTCCCCTGGCGCTGGATCGAGGGGTTGAGCACGCCCGAACCATCGATACGGCGCTGGATAATAGTAATCGCCTGGCCCACCGCCTGGCTGTTGCGCGCAGTCTGGGTGGCCGGCGGAATGGCAATGGCAATCGCCCCATCCGGCGTGCTGCTCAGGCTCACCGAAGGCGAGGCTGCCCCTGGCGCGTAGGTAATGAGTTTCTGCAGCGCGGCCATGGCCTGCGTTGCCTGCCCATCGAGCGGGCGGACCAGCACCTGGCCCTTGGCTGTATCGACTCGCAGTCCGGTATAGCCAAGCCCGGCCGTGCGGAGCGTCTGGCGGGCCTCATCGACGAGCGAGTTCAAATCCTGCTTGGCAATCGCGCTGGTATCGATCTGCAACAGTAAATACGAGCCGCCGGAAAGATCGAGCCCCAGATGCACCTGCGGCCACGGCGCGGCACCAGGCCACCAGCCCGGGCGGGGCGCTAAATTCGGCAGACTCAACAATAAACCAAGCCCGCATAGCAGCAGGATCATAAACGTCTTGGCGCGGCTGAAATAAAGCACGGCGGCTCCCAGCAAAAATCCCTAAACCGCGTGCGGTATGGCCGGGAGAGGCGTTGCGTGCAACCCCAGAGCGGAATACTGGGGGGCATGAGCGAACGTCTTCAGGTAGGCCTGATCGGTGCAGGGCATTTTGGCCGGTATCATGCGTTGAAACTGGCCGGTGCCAAACGGGCCAAACTGATCGGCCTGGCCGATGCCAGCCCGGAGCGCGCCAAAACCGTGGCGTGGGAGGCCGGCTGCCCGGTCAAATCCGTCGAGGAGATTTTTGCCGCCGCCCAGGCTGTGGTTATCGCCGCACCCGCTGAGTTTCATTATGATTTAGCCGCGCGCGCCTTAAAGGCCGGCAAGCATGTGCTGGTGGAAAAGCCCATCACCGCCACTTTGGCGCAGGCTACCGAACTGGGCGAACTGGCCCACGCCGCCGGCCTGGTCCTGCAAGTCGGCCATCTGGAGCGCTTCTCCGCAGCACACGGCGCCGTCGCCAAGCGCATGGGCACGCCGCTCTATATAGAAGCCGTGCGAATCGCTCCCTTCAAACCACGCGGCACCGATGTCTCGGTCATTCTCGATCTCATGATCCACGACTTGGACCTCATCCTCGCCCTCACCGACTCCGAGGTGGTAAGCGTGGATGCCGTAGGTGCGCCGGTCGCCAGCGCGCATGACGACATCGCCAACGCCCGCATTCGCTTTGCCAACGGCGCGGTCGCCACCATCACCGCCAGCCGCATTTCTTTAAAAACAGAACGTAAAATGCGGATCTTCTCGCAGACGGGCTACATGACGGTGGATTTTTCCGCCCGCAAACTCACGCTGGTGGGACGCAGCATCGGCATGAAACTGCCTGGTTTTGAAGAATTCGGCATAGAACAAGCCGGCTGGCAAGACCACGACGCTTTGGCCGCCGAACACGAAGCCTTCTTCGCCTCCTGCCTCGACGGCGCCCCGGTGCTGGTGGACGCCGAAGCTGGGAAGCGCGCACTCGCCGCAGCACTCATGGTCAGCGAATCGATTGCCCAAAGCCGTGCCGTGGCCGAGGCCAGCGGGCTGATCCCCCGGCAGGGTTAAAAAAGCTGCGCCAAAAACGTTTGCAACTTTTGCCTGGGGCGTCGGCCCACCCCCACCATCATGCCCGCGAAAGCGGGCATCTCTGCCTCAGGCCTCAGGCAAAAACCCCAACACTTCATCCGCGCTCATGACGCTGCAATAAATCATATTCATAATGGTGAGTTCCTGCAGATGCAGCGCATGATCCCCCGCGGCACAGGCATCCTCCACCACGATCACATCAAAACTCTCATCCGCCAGGCTGCGCACGGTCGAGGCAACGCACTGGTCCGTAAAAATCCCGGCGCACACCACATGGGTAATCCCGATATTGCCCAGCAGCAGCCGCAAATTCGTCCCCGTAAGCGCCGAGTCAGTGGTCTTTGTCACCACAATCTCATCGCCCTGCGGCGCCAACTCAGGCACAATCTGCGACTCCCATTCATCCTTCGGCAGCAGCAGATTATTCCACCCGGGTTTTTTCTGCGAAAGTGACCGGTCCCGCCCATTGCCTGTCTGGCAGGCAATCCGCGCAAAAATCACCTCATGCCCGCCCGCGCGAAACTGCTCAATCAGCCGCGCCGTGTTGGGAATAACCACCCCATGCATCCGCTCATGAAACGGCGTCCAGGCATCGTAGCGTGCCTGATCTTCAACTGGCAGCGCATCACGCTCCGGCCGCACCAAATAGACATTCTGCACATCAATCACGAGCAGCGCCGTCTTGCCCTTCACCAGCATCGGATTTTCGGGCTCAGGCGCGCCCTGGTAGTAGAGGGAACGAAATGCGGTTTTCCAGGTCATCACTTCACCCCAGTTGCTTCTTCACAGCCTCATTCACCAGCGCCGGGTTGCCCTTGCCCTGCATCCCCTTCATCACCTGGCCGACAAAAAAACCGAACAATTTATCCTTGCCGGATTTATACTCCGCCACCTTGTCGGCATTCTCAGCCAGCACCTTCGTCACCGCATCGTCAATGGCGCCGGTGTCGGTCACCTGCCGCAGCCCCTTGGCCTCGACAATCGCGGCTGGCATCGCGCCGGTCTCCACCATCTCCTCAAACACATCCTTGGCAATGCGCCCGTTGATGGTCTTGTCGGTGATCAGATCGAGCAGCTGCCCCAAAGCCTCGCCCGAAACCGGCGAGGTCTCGATATTCGTGCCCGTCCGGTTCAACGCCGCGAAGAAGTCGCCGGAAATCCAGTTGGCCACCAGCCTCCCATCGCGCCCTTTGGCAACGGTCTCGTAAAAATCCGCAGTGGTCTGGTCGGCCACCAGCACGCCGGCATCGTAGAAGGGAATGCCGTACTGGTCGCAAAACCGGCGGCGTTTTTCATCCGGCAGTTCCGGTAGTTTCGCCGCCAGCGCATCCACAAATTCCTGCTCCAGAATCAGCGGCAACAGATCCGGCTCGGGAAAATACCGGTAGTCATGCGCGTCTTCCTTCGAGCGCATCGAGCGGGTCTCGCCCTTGGAGGGATCGTACAGCCGTGTCTCCTGCTTAACCTCGCCGCCGCTCTCATACACCTCGATCTGCCGCAGCGCCTCGGTCTCCACCGCATGCATCACAAAGCGCACGGAGTTGACGTTCTTGATCTCGCAACGGGTGCGGAATTCCTCGCCGGCCTTGCGCACGGACACATTCACGTCGGCACGCATGGAACCCTCTTCCATGTTGCCATCGCAAGTGCCGAGATAACGCACGATCTGCCGGATTTTCCGCAAATACGCCCCAGCCTCTTCCGGAGAACGAATATCCGGCTCCGACACAATCTCCATCAACGCCACGCCAGCACGGTTGAGGTCGATCACCGATTTCGCCGGATGCTGGTCATGCATCGACTTGCCGGCATCCTGCTCCAGATGCAGCCGCGTAATCCCGATATGCTTGATCGTGCCATCCTGCAGCTCGATCTCGACAATACCGGTACCGACGATGGGATGCTCAAACTGGCTGATCTGATACCCGTTGGGCAGATCAGCATAAAAGTAGTTTTTACGGTCGAACCGCGAGAACAGATTGATCTGTGCTTTCAGCCCGAGGCCAGTACGCACGGCCTGCGCCACGCATTCCTGGTTAATCACTGGCAGCATGCCCGGAAACCCGGCATCCACGAAGGACACATGCGCATTCGGCGCGCCGCCATATGTGGCCGAGGCGCCGGAGAAAAGTTTGGACTGAGAGATAACCTGGGCATGGACTTCCAAGCCGCAAACCACTTCCCAGGTGCCGGTACGGCCTTCCAGCGAATAGCCCATTACTTTGCCCTCAGCTCTGGCAGCGGGGTAAACCCGGCCGCTTTTTCAATCGCCGCCGAGACGGCAAACACCGTTTCCTCATCGAAATGTCGCCCGATGACTTGCAGCCCCAAAGGCAGGCCTTCAGCGCTCAAGCCGGCCGGAACGCTCATCGCCGGCACACCCGCCAGCGAGGCAGGCACGGTGAACACGTCGTTCAGATACATCGTGACAGGATCATCCATCTTCTCGCCCAGCCCGAACGCCGCGGACGGCGCGGTAGGGGTCAAAATCGCATCGACCTTGGCAAAAACATCGGTAAAATCGCGGAGGATCAGATTGCGAACTTTTTGCGCCTTCAGATAATACGCATCGTAATAACCGTGCGAAAGCACATATGTGCCGATCATGATGCGCCGCTTCACCTCGGCGCCAAACCCGGCCGCCCGCGTACGCTCATACATGTCGATAAGGTCCACCCCATCCACCCGCGCGCCAAATCGCACGCCATCGTAACGGGCAAGATTCGACGAAGCCTCAGCCGGGGCCACGATATAATACACCGCCAACCCGTATTTCGTGTGGGGGAGCGAAATATCGACAATCTCGGCGCCCGCGTCCTTGAGCCACTCAATGCCCTTTTCCCACAAAGCCACGATTTCGGGGTTGGTCCCATCCATGCGGTACTCGGCGGGAATGCCGATGCGCAAACCTTTCACGCCACGCTCAACCGCCGCCGCAAAATCCGGTACCACACGATCGGCGGAGGTCGAATCCTTCGTATCGAACCCGGCCATCGCATTCAGCAGCAGTGCGCAATCTTCCACATTCCGTGCCATCGGCCCGGCCTGGTCCAGCGAGGAGGCAAACGCGATAATACCGTAGCGCGAGCAGCGCCCATAGGTCGGCTTAATACCGGCCAGGCCTGTGAACGCGGCCGGCTGGCGGATTGAGCCGCCGGTATCCGTTCCGGTCGCACCCAGCGCCATGCGCGCCGCAACAGCGGCCGCGGAGCCACCGGACGAACCGCCTGGTACCAGTCTGGCATCCGAGCCCGCCCGCTTCCACGGATTCTCCACCGGCCCATAGCCGGAGGTGGCGTTGGACGAGCCCATTGCGAATTCATCAAGATTGGCCTTGCCGAGCATAACCGCACCGGCCGCCTTGAGCTTGCCGGATACCGTGCTCTCGTACTGCGGGATGAACGGCTCCAGTATTTTGCTGGCAGCGGTCGTTCGCACGCCCTCTGTGCAGAACAAATCTTTTATCGCCAGCGGAATCCCAGTCAGCGGCGTGGCATCACCAGCCGCAATGCGCGCATCGGCCGCCTTCGCCTGCTCAAGCGCCAGCTCCGGCGTTACCGTAATATACGCATTCAGCCTCGGGTTAAGCTCCGCCACCGCCCCATTATAGGCCGTCACCAGCTCCACGGCAGACACACTACCAGCCGCCAGCGCCTTTGCGGCACCGGCGATCGTCAATTCAAAAATGCTCATTCCACCACTTTCGGCACGGCAAAAAATTCACCAACGCGGTCCGGCGCATTGGCCAGAATTTTCTCGGCAAAACCACCATCGGTCAGCACATCCGGCCGGCTCCGCAGCGCCATTTGCGCGCCGCCGGAGAGCGGCTCGATGCCGTCCACATTCACCTCGCCCAATTGCTCGACATAGCCCAGAATGGCGTTGAGCTCGCCTTGCAGCGTCTCAACCTCGGCATCATCGACCCGTATACGGGCCAGTTTCGCGATACGGCGTACCGTAGCGGCATCCAACGACATTTGCTTAGCCTCTCTTGGCTTATAAATCCGGCCGGACCATACAGGCGGGCATGGCCCTCTACAACCTAGCCGAAATTTCTGCCCAGCTTGCTCCAGGCGCACGGCTGATGGGGGTGGACCCCGGATCCAAACGCATCGGCGTGGCGCTGTCGGATGTGGAGCGCAAAATCGCCAGCCCTTACGCCACGCTGCTCCGGCTCAAACTCAAGCAAAACGCCGCCGAGATTGCCGCCATTGCCGCACGTGAAGGGGCAGGGGGGTTAATTGTCGGCCTGCCTCTGGATGGCGAGCAAAAGTTCGGCCCCCGCGCCCAGGCGGCGCGCGACTGGGCGCATGGGCTCAGCACCGCCACGGGCCTGCCGGTCGCCATGGTGGATGAGAGTTTCACCACCGCGGACACGCATGAGCATCTCATCAACGCCGGGGTCAGTCGCGCCAGGCGCGACGAGATCATCGACAAAATGGCCGCCGCCGCCATTCTGCAGCGCGCTTTGGATGCACTCGGGGCTTAAGCCCGAAAAATAGATCACGCCGAATCATCCAATCGCGGCCCGCCCTCGTATTAGATGCACCCCCGCCAATAAGGCTGGGCATAGGAGCGTCCCATGCAAACCAAATATTTCCGGTCGATTTCGGCCGCGATCATCCTTGCCGCGCTGCCGGCAACCGGTTTCGCGCAATCCATGATGTCTGCCGCCGCTGACCCGATGGTGGGTGGTGCCGCGATGTATCCGACCAAAAACATCGTCGAGAACGCTGTTAACTCCAAGGATCACACCACCCTCGTGGCCGCGGTAAAAGCCGCCGGTCTCGTGCCAGCGCTTGAAGGCCCCGGCCCGTTCACCGTATTCGCCCCGACCAATGAGGCATTTGCCGCATTGCCCGCCGGCACGGTGGACACGCTGCTGAAGCCAGAAAACAAGGCCGAGCTGACGAAGATTCTCACCTACCACGTGGTATCGGGTACATATAACACCGCCAAGCTGGCCGCCCTCATCAAGCTGGATGGCGGCAAGGCCCAATTACCGACCCTGGCCGGGCCGGACCTGACCTTTACCATGGGCAATATGGGCAATGTTGAGGTTACGGATGCCAAAGGCGATACCGCCGATATCACCATCAAGGACGTCACCCAGTCCAATGGTGAGATCCAGGTCATCAATAAAGTGCTGATGCCGTAATTCTGCGGCGCGAAACGCCAGCCTCCTTACATAATACCAGTCATCTTAGCCTCTGACACACGCCCATCCCCTTGTTCCGATTGAAATGATTCTGGCTGGGTCGTTGACCAAGAAGAGCCATGCCTGTTTGCAAGCTTCGAGCATTGCCTCGTAGCTA
>JAMFRU010000011.1 GCA_026224875.1 Acidocella sp. | reverse complement strand
GCTACGCTCCGTGCGGCTCACACCGCGGATCGATCAACAGGGGCGGCCATGCCCTTTTTAATCAACCCGACTGGTACACTATTGCGCCGCCATCTGGCACATTTTTCCGCCGCCGTTGACAGGCATGGCTATGGATTCAATGTGACAGATCACCGCGGCGCTCCGCTGCTCACTGTGGCCTACTCAACAGAGGCAGAGGCGCAGCAGGCCGAGACCGCTATCAGAGCGGCCCTATCGAAAGCCATCGATGTCATGGGGCAGCGCTAGACTTCGCATGGTTCTGTGCAGAAGGCCCATGAGGAGATCAAGGTGGTTTACCATTGCGCGGGCAGGAGAGTTGGCTCCGGCTGGGTGCCGGCAAGCGCGCGGCCTGCACCATGCCCTGACCAAATCTGCTAAGACAGGATTTTGAAATACTTCGCGGCCGCTATTGCCGCCATGAGGATAGCCAGAAGCCCAGCTGCGCTGACGGGCGGTTGCCACCAGGACGGTATCTTGCCCACCAGCAGGTCAAGCTTACCGGTAATCCCAGCCAGGGAAATTTCTACAGAACGAAGGCGCGTATCAATGCCATCCAGGCGCGTCTCAACGCGGTCCAGGCGATGCTCAATTGCGGTGACGCGGGCTTCCATACCGCCATCATATGGCGGCTCGCCGCCAGCAGGCAACGGGTTTTTTCCGGTCGGCCGGTGTGGTGGCGGTGGGAGTCGGTGAATCTCAGTCATTATTGCCTCCCGGCGCCTGAATATCGCCATCCAAGACGGCTTTAATGAAATACTGCACATATCCACAGGTGACACAGGATCTGGCATAAAACTCAACCGAAGGCGTCCTGACAGTAAGCGATCCGATCTCTTCTTCGGGATCGAAGGCCCACCAGCTGTTCGTCTCACAAATGGGGCAACCTTGATGCTTGGCCACCCGGTCAAATCTCGGCGGCCAAAGCGGCGCTTTTTCATCGCTCATCAATTAAAGCCCTCCCAGCCGACTTTGTCCTAGCGTGGAACGACATAACGGACAACGGCACTCGCCGCGTTCAGCAACAAGCTCCCCTAGCGCGTGTAACCGTCAAAGTTAAGCATATCTGACATGCACTCTGTTGCCCCAGATGTTGCCCCAGGAGTTTTCGTCTCTCGCAGTGGAGCACGAAAAACGCCATAAGTCATTGAAAAAACTGGTGCGCCGGGCAGGAATCGAACCCGCAACCAAACCGTTATGAGCGGTCCGCTCTAACCGTTGAGCTACCGGCGCACGTCCTTGACCGCGCGCTCTAACCGCATGTCCCTGACAAGGCCCGCGCACCATAGCTACCGCGGCCGCGTTGGCAAGATGCCCCCGCCCAGGCTATACGCGCGGCAGTCTTGAAAAAGGAGTTCCGGTCTATGGATGTAGCTAAGCTTTCCCCCGGCAAAGATGTGCCGCGCGACATCAACGTCGTGGTCGAAATTCCCGCCGGCTCGGGCGTGAAATATGAGATCGACAAGGAGAGCGGCGCGCTGGTGGTCGACCGTGTCGTCTTCACACCTATGGCCTACCCGGCCGCCTACGGCTTTATTCCCGGCACGCTGGCCGATGACGGTGACCCGGCCGATGCGCTGGTGCTGCTGCCGACGGCCGTGGTGCCTGGTGCCGTCATCCGCTGCCGCCCCATCGGCCTGCTGCTGATGGAAGATGAATCCGGCCAGGACGAAAAAATTATCTGCGTGCCGCACGATAAGGTCCACCCGCTCTACACCGATATCACCGAAGTGGCGCAGCTGCCCGCCATCACCCGCGACGTGATCAACCATTTTTTCGAGCACTACAAAGACCTCGAAAAAGGCAAATGGGTCAAAATCACCGGCTGGGGCGACCGCGCCCAGGCCGAAGCCGCCATCTCCGCCAGCCTCACCCGCGCTACGGCGTAACCTGACGTCTCCCGGCTGGGATGTTTTGGGGTTGTTGCCACGGAAAAGGCTGGGGCTCTGCCCCTGACCCCGCTGGGGCCTGTGGCCCTTAGCGGGTCCAGGGAAGAGCCCTGGCCTTTTCATGGACCACCCCAAACACCTAGCCGGGAGACGTCACAATGCCGTCACGTGGGGTGGTTTGGCTTGGAGTTGGGCCGGCGCGAGTGATTGTAGAAACGCTCGGACGCGGGGGGTGTTCCAGTTTGCGGCACCTTCCAGCTTGGCGACCAGCCTGCCTTCGGGGTCGATAACCAGGGTTATGGGCACACCGTCGGAATTGAGGATGTCGAGGTTATCGCCGTCGGGGTCCAGCAGGACTGGGAGATTGGTGATTCCGTGCAGGGCGTAGAAGGGTTGGACGGCTTTGGCGCCGTTGGTGTCGATCGAGATCGGGAGCACCAGCCCCCCGAAAGCGTGGATTTGCTCTGCCAAAGCGGCAAGGGTGGGAAGTTCGTCAACACAGGGGCCGCACCAGGTGGCCCATAAATTTACCACCAATACATGGCCTTTATAGCCGGCAAGGCTGAGAGGCTGCCCTTTGGCATTGGTGAATTTCATGGCCGGCGGGGCGATGGGGGCCATTGGATCAAATCCATCAGCGGCATCCGGCAGGCCTGAATCGTCCGCCTGTGCCGCGGCGCGATTGCCTGTCAGGGCACTCGCCGCTAATCCAGTCGCGGCGGCGATGATTGATCGCCGGGAATGCAAGGAACGCTTGGACGTGACGGACAAGGATAATTCTCCGGTGAAAGGCGAACTGCAATGGGGCGGCCGGTTTGGTGCCGGACCCGATGCGGTGATGCAAGCCATAAATGTCTCGATCGGGTTCGACCGCAAGCTCTGGGCCGAGGATATTGCCGGCAGCCAGGCCCATGCAGCAATGCTGGCCAAGCAGGGCATCATCTCAGCTGAGGATCAAGCGGCGATTGCGCGCGGGCTTGAGGACATCGCCAATGAGATAGAGGATGGGAGGTTCGGCTTCTCCGACACGCTGGAGGATATCCATACCAATATCGAGGTGCGGCTGACAGAGCGCATCGGCGAGGCAGCCCGGCGGCTGCACACCGCGCGCAGCCGCAACGACCAGGTGGCCACCGATTTCCGGCTTTATGTGCGTAGCGCCATCGACGGAATTCTGGCCCAGGTAAAGGATTTGATGCTGGCACTAGCCGAGCGTGCGGCTGAGCATGCTGGTACGGTGATGCCGGGCTTCACCCATTTGCAGACGGCGCAGCCCGTCACTTTCGGACATCATCTATTGGCCTATGTCGAGATGCTGAACCGCGATGCGGGACGGCTTGAGGACGCGCGCAAACGGCTCAATGAGTGCCCGCTGGGTGCGGCCGCTTTGGCGGGAACCTCGTTTCCCATCGACCGCTTCGCGACCGCTTCCGCCCTGGGTTTCGACCGGCCGACCGCGAATTCGCTGGATTCCGTTTCCGACCGGGACTTTGCTCTGGAATTTTTGTCAGCCGTTTCCGTCATGGCGATGCATCTTTCGCGCTTCGCGGAGGAGATCATCATCTGGTGCTCCTCGCCTTACCGGCTGATCTCCCTGTCCGATGCGTTCACCACGGGCTCATCGATCATGCCCCAGAAACGCAACCCTGATGCGGCTGAGTTGACCAAAGCCAAAACAGGGCGGATTTTCGGGGCGTTGATTGGCCTGCTGACCGTGATGAAAGGCCTGCCAATGGCCTACGCCAAGGATATGCAAGAGGACAAGGAGCCGGTGTTCGACGCGGTTGCAGCCATCACTCTGGGCCTCGCCGCCACCGCGGGCATGGTCCGGGACATGAAAGCCGATGCAGTCCGCATGGCAGCCCTCGCCGGCAGTGGTTTTTCCACCGCGACCGATCTGGCCGACTGGCTGGTGCGCGTGCTGAAAATGCCCTTCCGTGACGCGCATCACGTCACCGGGCGTCTCGTGCGCCTGGCCGAGGAACGTGGTGTCGATCTCTCGGCTCTGAGCTTGAGCGACATGCAGAGCATCGAACCGCGCATCACCAATGAGATTTTTGCTGTACTCACGGTCGAGGCCTCCGTGGCATCGCGTATCTCTTACGGCGGTACCGCGCCGGCGAATGTGGCGAAAGCGGCGTCCCTATGGCTGGAGAGACTGCAATGAGAGTTTTACTGGCAATGCTGTGTGTATTGAGCCTGGCCGGATGCGGCAGACGCGGTGCCCCAACCCCGCCCGGGCCGGCCGCGGACATCATCTACCCGCACACCTATCCGGCGCAATAATATGGCCGATTTTGCATTCACGGGGCCGGAGCCCGATCTGGCAGACCTGCTAGCTGCACGCCCGGCTTTTGCCATGCATGCACAGGATGGGCTGTGTTTTGAGGATGTGCCGCTGAATGCGATCGCGGACCAGTATGGCACACCGGTCTGGGTCTATGGCGCAGGCAGCATGCAAGCACGTTATGCGGCGCTGCAGGCGGCGTTTAAGGCACAGAACCTGGACGTGCATATCCATTACGCCGTGAAGGCCAATGACCACATCGCCATCCTCGATATTTTCCGCCAACTGGGTGCTGGCGCCGATGTGGTGAGCCTTGGCGAGCTGCTGCGTGCACGGCGGGCCGGGATTGCGGCCAAGGATGTGGTGTATTCCGGTGTCGGTAAGGCTGAAGCGGAAATCGAGGCAGCTTTGGCCCAGGGCATCGGGCAGTTCAACGTGGAGAGTACCGAAGAGCTGGACATGCTCTCCGCTTTGGCCACGCGCACGGGTACCACGGCGAAAGTGGTGCTGCGGATGAACCCGGATGTGGATGCCGGGACCCACGCCAAAATCACCACCGGCCTGGCTGAGAATAAATTCGGCATCGCGGCAGCGGATATCCCTGCACTTTACGCGCGCGCCACCGCCCTGCCCGGCATCGCGATGCGAGGGCTCGCGCTGCATATCGGCAGCCAGATCCTTTCGCCCGAGCCCTACGCCACCGCCTATGCCAAAGCCGCGGCGATGGTACGGCTTCTCCGTGCGCAAGGGATGACGGTCACAGTGCTGGATCTCGGTGGCGGCATCGGCATCGGGTATCATGACGAGCCGGGGATGAATCTCGCCGCTTTTGCCGCTGTTGTGAAGCGCGAGGTGGGCGGGCTTGGCGTTGACCTCTTGATGGAGCCGGGCCGCTATCTGGTTGGGCCGGCGGGGCTGTTGCTGGCTTCCGTGGTGCTCCAGAAACAGGCAGCCAAGCGCTTTGTGGTGCTGGACGCGGCGATGAACGAGCTGATGCGCCCGGCCTTATATGAGGCCTGGCACGGCATTTTACCGGTCAACGCGGCGCTTTTTCACGGTATTGCGTCCCCAGCGGACATCGTGGGGCCAGTATGTGAAAGTGCCGATTGCTTTGCCAAGGATCGCGAATTGCCGGACCTTGGCCCGGGGGAGCGCGTGGCATTGCTCGATGCCGGCGCCTATGGCGCGGTGATGAGTAGCAGCTACAATGCGCGGCCGCGTGCGGCCTCTGTGCTGGTCTCTGATGGGCAGTTCCGGCTTATTACGCCGCGCCAGCGCCTTGAAGATTTATGGGCGGATGAAGTGCTGCCTTAGCCCATACCCGGCATGGCGGGCGGCTCCAGTTGCATCAACACCCCTGCCGCCAGCAGTACCAGAAGGCCGAGCAGCATCTCCGCACCAATGGCGCGGCGCAGAGCGGGGCGTGTGGTTGGCAACTCTGGAACCAGCCGGAGATAGTTGCGGGCGGCAACGCCTACCAGCAGTGCCAGCAAAATCGTTTTGGTCAACGCCAAGGCACCGTAGCCGAAAGTGAACAGTGCCATGGGGCAGCCAATAAGCAAAACGTATTGTATCAAAGCGGTCAGCAGCAGCGTGGCGACACATCCCATGCCTAACGGCGAATAGCGGCGGGCCAATGGCGCAGGATCCGGCACCCTTGCAACGGCTATGAGCAAGGCCGGTAATGTGCCCAGCCAGAGGGCAGCAGCAGCAAGATGCAATATCGAGGTTCCTAGGAGGACATTGCCCTCCCAGCCGATCATCGCCCCGCCATGGCCCAACCAAGCTTCCGCCATCACACCGCCAAAGCCGAATAGTGCTGCCAGACGCGGCCAGCCCCCCTGAACCAGCAATACGGCCAGTAGCAGCACCCCCAAGCGCCCCAGCAGCAGGCTGCCAAAGCGCGTATCCAGCGCCACGATAGGGGCTGCGGCCACGACATCCGCAAAGTCCTGCGCCGAGGCAAAATATGCGGTTTGCAAAAGAAACCATGCCACGCCGGCCAATAACGCCAGACCAAAGCCGGCCCAGGTCAAAGGTTTCAGTCCCCGTACGGTTACGCCGCGGAGTAATGCAGCAGGCAGAAACATGGCGCCAAAGGCGCAAAAATAACCCGCCAGATGCAGGCCACGGCAGATGCCCCGCAGCACCAAAAATACTTCATCCATTCGGGCGCGTGGGCGCGGCGCTGCTTAGAAAATGTTCAGGAAACGCTGCCACAGGCCGGGGCTCTGGCCCGAGTCCTGGGGCGTAACACCGGTTGTCACCGGCTGGCCCAGAGCTTCATTCTCCTGCAGGCGCTGCTGCTCGGCCGGGGCATTCACCACGGGGGTGGGGGCCGGGCCTTTGCCCATCAGGTTGGAGACAAAGCCGGGCGGCTTGCTGGCGATCAGCGCGTTCTGGTTAACCTGGGCGCGGATGCCCGCCGGTGGCGTGGGCCCGGATTGCTGCAGCAAGGCCTGCTCGCCCGGCGTAGCGGCCGTGGCCGGAGCGCCGCCAGGTGCCAGAACATCGGCGCCTTGCTGCGCCGCATCCACGGCCTGCGGGCGGGGCTGGCCGGGGTTGGGCGGCGGCAGCTGGCCGAGTTCCGGCGGCAGCGACAGCGGCGGCTGAACACCGACCTGAAAAGCATCGGGCGGATTGGCCTCGAGGCCAAATTCCTTTTTGGTGGAGTCGCTGCATCCGGCGAGCACCAGGGCAAGGACGAGCGTGGAGGCGGCGGCAGCGGCGCGGAAACTGTTCATGAGGCCTTCCTAACCTTCCCCCCGATTTGCTGCAACGGGGGGTTTATGCAGCAGGCTTTCCAGCATCAGGGTAATAACGCCACAAACAATGGCCGAATCCCCGACATTGAACACCCAAGGGTAGTCCAGCGGGCCGGCGTGGACGTGGATGAAGTCCACCACGGCGCCAAAACGCAGGCGGTCCAGCACGTTGCCGATCGCCCCGCCGGCAATGGCACCAACGGCAATGGTGACAATCCAGCTGCGCGTGCGCCAGAGCCAGCCGAACAGCGCCAACACCACGAGCGAGGCGCCAGTGGCAAGAAATACTTTGCTCGCCGTGCCGGCAAACATGCCGAAGGTAATCCCATGATTCCACACCAGCACAAGGCTGAGCACCGGCAGAACCACGAGTAAATGCCCGTCCTGCAAATGCAGCTGGTGCAGAACCGCGTATTTACTCGCTTGGTCAGCGGCCAGGATAAAGGCGGCGATGATGAACCCTACGAGACGGCGTATCATCCGACCGCCTCGCAGCAACGGATACAGAGCGTGGGGTGGGCTAACGTCTGGCCAACCTCTGGCAGCACGCGCCAGCAGCGTTCGCATTTCTCACCCGCCGCTGCGACAGCCGTATCTTGCGCCCCGAATCGCGCGGCAGAGGTGATGCAGATTTCCGCCCAGAGCGCTGCATCATCCAACACGGCATGCGCCGCTGGCGACAGGATGGCTTCGGCTTGCAATGACGAGCCGATGGTTTTGTCGCGCCGCATGTCTTCAATGGCTACCGTCACATTGCCCCGATATTCCCGGATCTTGGCAAAGCGCTCTGCCAGCGCCGGGTTGCACCAGGAGTTGGGCACCGTGGGAAAAGCTTCGAGATGCACTGAGTTATCCGCGCCGAAACGGGAAACCCATGCTTCTTCCGCCGTGAAGGGCAATGCCGGGGCCAGCCAGGTTGTCAGGCAGCGGAACAGAAGGTCAAGCAGGCTGCGGCAGGCGCTGCGTGTTTTGGATGCCGGTGCGTCGCAGTAAAGGGAATCCTTGCGGATATCAAAATAGAAAGCTGAAAGATCAATAGCGCAAAAATGATGGATAGCGGGATAGACGCCCGTCCAGTCATGGCCTGCCACCGCGGCCTGGATTTTCTGGTTGAGCTCCCATAAGCGGTGCAGCAGGAATTTTTCCAGATCCGGGAATTCCGCCTCGGGAAGATTTTCCGTATCGGAAAAACCTTCGAGGGAGCCGAGAACCCAGCGTAAAGTATTGCGCAAGCGGCGGTAAAGCTCCGCCTGCTGCTTCAAGATTTCAGGGCCGATGCGTAGATCTTCCGACGTGTCGGAATTCATCACCCAGAGGCGCAGAATATCCGCGCCGTATTTATCGTTCACCTCCTGCGGTGCGGTGACGTTGCCGAGCGATTTCGACATTTTGCGGCCCTGCTCATCGAGCACGAAACCATCGGTAACAATATTCTTGAAAGGTGCCACGCCGCGCGTGCCGACGGACTCAAGCAATGAGGCCTGGAACCAGCCACGGTGTTGGTCGGAACCTTCAAGGTAGACATCCGCCGGCGTGGGCAGGCCGCGCGCCTCCAACACGAAGGCATGGGTCGAACCCGATTCGAACCAGACATCAACCACATCGAAAATCTGCTCGTAATCATCCGCGTTGCGATCCGGCCCGAGGAAATCGCTAGCGGGACGGGCGTACCAGGCGTCGGCACCTTCTCGGGCGAAAATCTCCACAATACGGGCCATGACTTCGGCATCACGCAACGGCTCATGCGTGGTCTTGTTGACAAAGATAGCGATGGGCACACCCCAGGCGCGCTGGCGGGAGATGCACCAATCCGGGCGAGATTCGACCATCGAGCGGATACGGTTGCGGCCGATCTCGGGAACAAAATTTGTGCCGTCGATGGCGGCAAGCGCCTTCTCGCGGATTTTGCCCTCGCCATCCATACGGATGAACCACTGCGCCGTGGCGCGGTAGATAAGTGGGGCCTTCGAACGCCAGCTATGCGGGTAAGAATGCATGAACTCGTTACGCTGCAACAGGTTTCCCGCCTCCTGCAAAGCCTTGCAGACAGGATCAGCAGCTTTGTAGACATGCATTCCGGCGAACAACGGCACGGATTGGTAATAGGTGCCGTCCCCGGCGACCGTATCCGGCACCGCAACGCCATGCACCTTGCATAGAACAAAATCGTCCACACCATGGCCGGGGGCCATATGCACAATGCCCGTACCCGCTTCCATGGTAACGAACTCGCCCAGCATAAGCGGCACAGTGAAATCATATCCCGCATCGGCTAAAGCCAGCGGATGGTGGAATCGTTTGCCCTCCAACGCCCGGCCCTTGAACTGGGACAGTACCGTATGCGCGGTGATACCCGTTTTGGAGCAGAAATCCGTCAGCAACGCATGCGAAACAATCAGTTTTTCGCCCGGCACGGCAAAACTACCCTCTGCCACTGCATTCACAATCAGCAGCACATAGTCGAGCTCATGCCCGGCCGCGAGGCCGCGATTACCCGGAATGGTCCAGGGCGTCGTCGTCCAGATGACAATCGAGGCGCCGGCAAAATCGCCGGCCTCAGCATCGGTTGCCGGGAAACGGACATAGATCGCCATGTCCTTCTTGTCGTGATATTCCACCTCGGCCTCGGCCAGAGCGGTTTTTTCGACCGGACTCCACATCACCGGGCGCAAGCCGCGATACAGCGCGCCGTTAAGCAAAAATTTACCGATCTCCCCGGCAATCGCCGCCTCGGAGGTGAAATCCATGGTAGCGTACCGCTTCGCCCAATCGCCGGCGACACCCAGGCGCTTAAACTCCTCAGCCTGCACATCCAGCCAATGTTGCGCGTACTCACGGCATTCCTTGCGGAATTCCAGCACCGGCACCTGGTCTTTGTCTTTTTTCTTAGCCCGGTACTGCTCTTCCACTTTCCATTCGATGGGCAGGCCATGGCAATCCCAGCCGGGAATGTAATCGGCATCCTTGCCCGACATCTGCTGGGCGCGGTTGATGACATCCTTATGAATCTTATTCAGCGCGTGGCCGATGTGCAGATTGCCATTGGCGTAGGGAGGGCCGTCATGCAGCACGAACGGTGGCCGCCCCTGCCCCGCCGCGCGCAGTTTGGCCCAAAGCCCCATCACCTCCCAACGCTGCAGCATCTCCGGCTCGCGCTTGGGCAGTTCGGCCCGCATGGGGAACTCCGTGCGCGGCAGAAAAACGGTGGATTTATAGTCGATTACAGTGTCAGTCATGGGAGTAAAAATCCGGCAGGAAATGAAAATGAGCGCGCACGGCGGCGCGAGACCCTGTTTAAGCCTGGGAAGGCGGGGTAATTCGTGCAGGAAATATGCCGGTCATGCGCGGATTATGGCTTTTTGGACGGTGCAGCGTCAAGCAGGGTGCGGGCTTGCGTGGCATCGGCCGCGATTTGCACCTTGAGTGCCTCGAAGCTGTCAAATTTACGCTCTTCGCGGATGAAATGGTGCAGAGCAATTGCAAGCTCCTGGCCATAGAGATCGGCCGCAAAATCGAAAAAATAGACCTCCAGCCGGGCTTCCGTGCCGCCCACGGTGGGGCGCAGCCCAATATTGGCCACCCCCTTCACCAGAGTTCCACCTATTGAGGAGGTTACCGCATACACGCCGCGGCCAGGCTCCAGATGCCGGCCGAGCGGGATATTCGCCGTGGGAAAGCCGATGGTCCGGCCGCGGGCGTCGCCATGCTGCACCTCGCCACGAATGGTATGCGGGCGGCCAAGCAAAGCCGTGGCACGCTCGGGGTAGCCGTCCTGCAGCAGGCGGCGGATCCGGCTGGCGGAGATGGGCCCCTGCGCATCGGCCACCGCCGGCACGATGGTCAGGCCCATGCCATGGGCCTCGGCACGCGGCGCGAGCAGCGAGACATCGCCGCCCCGCCGATGGCCAAAGGCAAAATCCGCACCGCAGGCCAGATGCGCGGCACCAATGCCTTCGTGCAGAATCTCCGCAATGAACGCCTCGGCCGAAAGATACGACAAACCAGCGTCGAACGGCAGCTGATAGAGGATTTCCACCCCCAGAGCCTCTAGCGCCGCCGCGCGTTCGGCAGCCAGGGTAAGGCGGAACGGCGGATCCTGCGGGCGGAAAAACTCGCGCGGGTGCGGCTCGAAGGTGAGGACAGCGCGCAGCGCGTCCGGCCGCGCGGCGTGGGCGGCGCGCAGCACGGCGGCATGGCCCAGATGCACGCCGTCGAAATTACCCAGAGCCACGCTGGCATTGCGCGCGGCCGGCGGCAGGCCCCGCCAATCATCATAAATCTTCATGAAGGTGCAAAAGCGCCAACACTTGGCCAACGGTCAAGGGTGGGGCAGAAAGGCGAAGCGATTCAAGCCGGAAAGGGCAGATGATGCGGGGCATGGCAAGGTTGGCGTTGGGTGTTATCATAGTATTGGCCGTGGCCTGGGGAGGGCTGTGGTGGTACACGGAAGGGCGGTTGCACGACATGCTGGCCACCAATGCCGGGCTGCGCAACACGAATGACGGCAGCAGCATGGTCAGCTATGACAGCATCACCAAGGGTAGCAACCCGCTCACCGCCTCGGCCACGCTGCGTAATCTGCGGTGGAGCCTGAGCACTCCGGGAGAGGACACGCCATCGGTCATCAGCATGGCGCAGGTCACGGTCTGGATCGATGCCTTCAACCCGCTGGTGATGCATCTCGGGCTGCCGAACCGGGTTGATGTCAGCACCCCCAGAGGCGTCGGCAGCGCGACATTTGGCAGCATCGCCATCAGCATGGGGCTCAACCCGCATGCGCTGTTCAACCGCAAAATTTACGCCGTGACCGGCCAGACAATGGCAATCCACGATATCAACGGGCTGGTCGCCGGTAATTTCCCGGTCCTGCACATCGATGACATCACGGGACATGAAACCATCAATGCCGGCGCCGGCCCAACTCAGACCGCGGTGACGGCGGAAGGCAGTATCGATGGGTTTTCTCTGCCGGCCGCACTGGTTCTGATGGCGCATGTTCCTTTTGGCGGCAAAATTACGCATATCGGCTTCAACATGTCGTTCTCCGGTCCAGCCGACTGGGCCGGGCTGATGCAACAGCTCCATACGCCCCAGCTGTCAGAACAGGATAGGCGCAAGCTGGTCGTCCAGGCGGCACATAACTGGGCGGAAAATGGCGGCAATGGCAAAGCCAGCATGAGCGTGGCGCTTGGCCCCAGCACGCTGAATGCCGGCGGCACGGTGGCGTTCGATGCCAATGCACAACCCAGCGGCACAGCGGATGTTAATGCCGACCATCTCGATGCCTTCACCACCGCACTCATCAACGCCTATCCGCAGCTGCAGCAGAGCATCGTCAATATCGAGGCTCAGCTCTCACCTTATCTCGCGACCACGGATGTGGGCGGGCAGGTGCTGAACGTACATGTCGTCTATGCTAAACCGGGTGTGTTGGTGAACGGCACCCGGAAGGCAGATATGCCGCCCCTCGATTGGGCTACTCTGGAGAATCCGCCGGCCCCGGCGGCGCCAGTGGTTCAGGCGCCGGGCGATGGCTCCGGTGCGGCACCCGCCGCACCGTAAAGCCGGACACGCTCTATTGCGCCGCGGATAATTTATCGATCTGCTTCTGCATCGCCGTCAACAAAGCCGAAACCTGGCCGCCGTTGTCGGAGATGACAGAGGCATAATCGTTGCGCGTGGTAATGCGCAGCGACGTGCCTGCGACAATCACATCGATGATCTTGGGCGCGCCGCCGATATTATCCACGGCCCAGCCGACATCAGCCGGCGCCTTGCCCGGGGCGGTGATGGTGGTGTCCACCACCATGTCATTGCCCTGTAGCGTCGCACCGTTCACCGTGAAGGAAATGCCCTGGTAGGCATTGATCTGGTAGGTGATGTTGTAGGACAGCAACTGATGGAACAGGGTCTGGAAATCCTGGTGCTGCTGCGGCGTGACAACGTTGACGTAACGGCCAAGCACATAATCACCCACCTGATCGACGGCGACGATCTGATTGACCAGCTGGCGCAATTGTTGCCCCTTCTGCGTACCGGACGTCGAGTTGACGATACCGACGAGCTGCTTCCCGGATTGGGTAATGAAGGCCTTGGCGGCATCCGGAGAAACAGTGTCGGCCTGGGCAGTGCCGGCCATGGCGATGAGCATGGGGGCAGCGGCCGCGGCTCCCAGGATAAAGCGGCGTAGATTCATAGTCTTCGGCTCCTTCAGGCGATTACGGCTGTTGCTGGTCCACATCCGGGGGGGTGTTTCCGTCGCTTATATAAATCTGCTGGATCGCTGAGGCACGAGATTGGCGATAAAGGCTCCGAAATGTGGCATAGGGATCAAGTGCGTTCGCCTTGACCTGGTCGATGGCCGCCAGGAAATTCGCCCGCGTGTTGATCAGGTGCAGCCCGGTCTCGGCATAGCCGAAATCATTGAGCGCGGTGCTCTCGGGTGCAACCTCCATCGGCGTTGCAAAATACTCGACCGGTATATTCAGCACATCACGGAAGCCGGACGGGCCAAAGGCCGGAAGATACAGATACGGCCCGGGCGGCACGCCCCAAATGGCTAAAGTCAAGCCGAAATCGGTGTCGGTCTCTTTATAGCCAAACGATGAGGCCGGGTCGAAAATACCGCCGATGCCGATCGTGGAGTTGATAAGGAAGCGCATGAAGGCTGTACCGGAATCCTTCGGCATGCCCTCGGCCATGAAATTGACCCAGCGCGCCGGCTCGCCAATATTGGTTACAAAATTGCCAACATGGTTACGAATGCCCTGGGTGGTGATGTGGACATAGCCCTGCGCCACCGGCTTCATGAAATACGTGTCCAGCCCGTCGTTGACCCTATAGAAAAAGCGGTTGGTCGGCTCAATCGGGTCGTTCTGTTGCTGATATGCCTGATAATCGGCGGCATCGGTTTTTGGCGGGGCCGTGGCACAGCCGGAAAGCCCGGTGGCCAGCAAAAGGCCCGGCGCCATGGCCGCAAGAGACTGCCGGAACCGGCGTTTAAGAGTTGCCTTGGTCTTGTCCAACACCTGCCTTAATCTCCCTGCATCGGCCCCGCCCGAAAGCTGGGCGCCATATATATGTGTAGTTCATTAACCCGGCTTCAACGGGGAAGCCACACCCTGGCGCCATTACCCGCGATAAACCGGCACTTGCGAAAAAACCCCTGCCCTGTCACGTAACCCACCCGACGGAGCCGAGACATGACCCATTCCCCAACCCGTGACACTCTAGAACGCTGGGCCTCCGGTACGCGCGTCGCACCGCTGCCCGCGCGTGAGGGCGCGGCACCGCCCGCCATATCCTTCGAATTCTTCCCGCCCAAAACGCCGGCGCTTGAGGCGCAGCTTTGGTCCTGCATCGAGCGGCTGGCGACTTTGGGGCCGAATTTTGTCTCGGTCACCTATGGCGCCGGGGGCAGCACACAGGAGCGCACCCATGCCACCGTGCTGCGCATCGTGCAGGAAACCAACCTCACCCCGGCCGCACATCTGACCTGCGTGGGTGCTACGGCCGAGGCAGTGGACGAGGTGGCGCGGCGCTATTGGGCCGCCGGTGTCAAACATATCGTAGCACTTCGGGGCGACGCACCGAGCGGCGAGGCTTACGTGCCGCATCCAGGCGGCTACGCATACGCCGCCGACCTCGTGGCCGGGCTGCGGCGTGTGGCGGATTTCGAGATCACCGTTGCCGCGTACCCGGAAACTCATCCCCAGGCCGTGAGTCCGGAGGCGGATCTCGATAATCTCAAGCGCAAGCTCGATGCCGGGGCGACGCGGGCGATCAGCCAGGTGTTTTTCGACAACGGTATCTTTCTTCGCTTCCTCGACCGCGCGCTGGCCGCCGGCATCAAGGCGCCTATTGTGCCGGGCATCATGCCGGTCACGAATTTCGCCCAGGCCGCCAAATTCTGTGCTTCCTGCGGCACCTCCGTACCCAAATGGATGGAATCGCTGTTCGACGGGCTGGATGATGATATCGAGACCCGGCGCATGGTGGCGGCTGCCACCACGGCCGAGCAGGTGCGCATCCTGCAGGCCAACGGCATCGATGAATTCCATTTCTACACGCTCAACCGCCCGGACCTCGTTTATGCCATCGCCCGCATTCTCGGGGTGAAGCCGCAGGCCGCATGAGCGATTATCTTGCCGGGCTGAACGAAGCACAACGCGACGCGGTGGAAGCCACCGACGGGCCGGTGCTGGTGCTGGCAGGTGCCGGCACAGGCAAAACACGGGTGCTGACAACGCGGTTCGCGCATATTCTGCTCAGCGGCAAAGCCTTCCCCAACCAAATCCTCTCCGTGACCTTCACCAACAAGGCCGCGCGGGAAATGCGCGACCGTGTGGCAAAAATTCTCGGCCAGCCGGCGGAAGGCCTATGGCTCGGCACGTTCCATGCGCTGAGCGCCCGCATGTTGCGGCGCTTTGCCGAGCGCGTCGGGCTGACCAGCAGTTTTTCCATTCTGGATACTGACGACCAGCTGCGGTTGTTGAAACAGGTGATGGAAGCGGCGCGTATTGATGCCAAACGCTGGCCGGCCAATGCGCTGATGGCGCAAATTCAACGCTGGAAGGACAAAGGGTTCCTGCCAGGGGAGATTCCCGCCAGTGAGGCCACCGATTTTGCCGGCGGCAAGGCCGAAGCGCTATACCGCGCCTACCAGGACCGGCTGCGCACATTGAACGCTACGGATTTCGGTGATCTGCTGCTGTTGACGGTGCATCTGCTGAAGACCGACCCGGAGGTTTTGGCAACCTACCACCGCATGTTCCGCTACATTTTGGTGGATGAATACCAAGACACGAATCTGGTGCAGTATTACTGGCTGCGGTTGCTGGCGCAGGCGCGTAAAAATATCTGCTGCGTGGGGGATGACGATCAGAGCATCTATTCCTGGCGAGGTGCTGAGATTGAAAATATCCTGAAATTTGAACGGGATTTTCCTGGCGCTAAGATCGTGCGGCTGGAAGCGAACTACCGCTCCACCGTGCCGATTCTGGCCGCGGCATCAGCTCTCATCGCCCATAATGAGGGACGGCTAGGCAAAACCTTACACGCCGGGCGGGCGGATGCCGCGGGCGATCCCGTCGAAGTGGTGGCGCTGTGGGATTCGGAAGAGGAAGCACGCATGATCGGCGGGCGCGTCGAATCATTTTGGCGCAGCGGTCACAAACTTGCGGAAATCGCTATCCTGGTGCGCGCTGGGTTCCAGACCCGTGCTTTCGAAGAACGTATGCTGGTGCTCGGCATTCCCTACCGCATCGTCGGCGGCCTACGTTTTTATGAGCGGGCGGAAGTGCGCGATGCCATCGCCTATTTGCGCGTACTGGCTCAACCGGCGGATGATCTGGCGTTCGAGCGGATTGTAAACGTGCCTAAACGCGGTGTGGGCGATGGCGCGATGCGTACAATGCACGAAGCGGCGCGGGCGGCCGATTTGCCGCTCCACGCCACGACCGAAAAACTACTCGCGGAGGGCGGATTCAAAGGCAAGCTGCGGGAAAGTTTGCGCACACTTCTGGCAGGCTTCGCTGATTGGCGCAGCGTGCTGGCCGCCAAAGGGCCGGTGGCAGCGCTTGAAGTTATTCTGGAAGAGTCCGGTTATCTCGCCATGTGGAAGGCCGATAAATCCCCGGATGCGCCGGGGCGGCTTGAGAATTTGAAAGAACTGGTGCGCGCGCTGGCAGATTTCGAAACCTTGGCTGAATTTCTCGAACATGTGGCGCTGGTCACCGAGGTTGAGGAGCAGGCCGGGGCCGATAAGCTCTCCATGATGACCCTGCATGGTGCCAAAGGTTTGGAATTCGACACAGTATTCTTGCCTGGCTGGGAGGAAGGCATATTCCCCAACCAGCGCACATTGGATGAGGGTGGCAATAAGAGCCTGGAGGAAGAGCGGCGCCTGGCCTATGTCGGCATCACCCGCGCCCGGCAACGCGCGATCATCAGCCATGCGGCCAACCGGCGTATCTATGCCAACTGGCAATCCAGCATCCCCAGCCGATTCATCGACGAACTGCCGGAGGACGCCATCCGACATACTGGCTCCGCTTTGCCGCAAGGCACGCGCACGCAAGCCTTTACGAGTTTTCCCGTAACGGCGCGGCGCCCGGAAGCAGCGACGCCTACCATCAGCATAGCGGCCGCGGACAGAATTCCGGTCGGCGCGCGCGTGTTTCATCAAAAGTTTGGCTATGGTCGCGTCACCGCCGCCGAGGACGACCGGCTAGACATCAATTTCGAAATCTCTGGGGACAAGCGGGTGTTGAGCCGCTTTGTGGAACGTCATGACAAATGAACTAATGGACTGCATCTCGCTGCGCGTACCGGCAACGGCGATGGAAAGTTTTGAAGCCGCACTGAGCAGCATCTGCCTGGCCGTATCGTTCTATCATGACGAGGACGCGAATGAATGGGACATTCAGGGCGTTAAGGAGCGCGGTGCCGATGAGGATGAGCTGAATTCTGCGCTTCTCATTGCTGGAATCGTCACCGGTTTCCAACCCGTGGTTTTACGCGAACTGGTGCCCGTGGGCGGCTGGCTCGCCAGGACACAGCAGGCGTTTCCAGAGCAGTTCATCGGCAATCGCTTCGTTGTACGGGGTACGCATATTATCGCACCTCCGGCGCCGGGGCGGATTACCCTGACACTCGATGCTGGTCTAGCCTTTGGCACGGGCGAACATAATTCCACGCGCGGTTGCCTCAACGCACTGGAGCGTCTCGCCAAATACCACCGCCCGGCGCGGATTCTGGACCTTGGCACTGGCTCGGGCATTCTCGCCATCGCCGCGGCAAAACTGCTGCATAAAAGCGTGCTGGCCAGCGATATCGATTTCCGTGCGGCACGCGTGGCCAATGCCAATGCGCGGCTCAACCAGGTGGCGGGTTTGGTACACGCCATCCGCGCCGATGGATGGGTGGATAAACGCATCACCCGCGCTGCGCCCTATGATCTGGTCTTTGCCAACATCCTGGCCCGGCCGCTTTGCGCCATGGCGCATCAATTGGGTGCCAAACTGGCACCCGGTGGGCGCGCTATTCTGGCCGGGCTGTTAAACACGCAGGTCAACTGGGTACTCTCGGCACATCGCCGGGCCGGGCTGCGGCTTGAACACCGGATTGTGGATGGCGCCTGGTCGATACTAACGCTGCAAAAAAACTAGCCGAAACCGGCATATCAAAATGAAAAAGGCCGGGGGGGGGGGGAAACCCCGGCCTTTTTGTTTAGAGCGGTATGAATTTAGGTTTGCTCGTATCCTGAGCTGACGAAGTAATACCAGTTCATCTAAAGGTTGACACATATCCAATCTCGGCTTCCGATTGAGTTGATTTGGTTTGGGTCTGCGATGAGCCAGTTCCAGGCGGTTTTGCAGGCTTCGACGATCTGTTCGTAAGTTT
>JAMFRU010000094.1 GCA_026224875.1 Acidocella sp. | reverse complement strand
TTCGGAAATCGAAATCCACGCCTATGGCGAAACGCATCTGCTGGTCGCCACGGGCCCCGGCGTGCGCGAGCCGCAGAACCGCCGCGTCGAAATCGTTCTCCAGTAAGCTTCGCTTACCTCACGAAAACCCCGGCAGGAAACTGCCGGGGTTTTTTGTTGGGCATCTTTGTTGGGAACAGATAACTTGGGAAAGCTTAGCGGCGGTTAAACAATCCAGAGCCCCCTCGGGCAAGGACTAATGCGATATGGTGCCGGGTGCTGCTGTGCTGGCGATTGTCGCATCCGTGGACGGGGCCTGGTCGGTCACGAAATGGTCTATATCCGCAGGTGTCTTCAGGGCGAGCACGGCGTCAAATTCGGCTGCATTGTTCAGGCAGAACAGAGAGCCTTCGGTGATGCCGGCGTCGGACTGGTTGTTTGCGAGCAGAGTGACGAAGCTGTCCTCCATCTTCTGCCCGCTGTAGGAGCCGCTGGCCTTATGGAAATATGCATCCACAGCGTGCTGGGCCGCCAGAATATGAGGCTGGAAACTGGTCATGAAAATATCATATTTATCCTGCTGATTGCAGGACAGAGCCGCGACCATAAGCGCTGACTTCAAGCCCACGACATTGAACGCCTGCTGAATCTGCTCTGACTGATCGGTCGAAAATTTGATTTTGGCGGAGACAGGCGGCGGCACGCTGATGGCAACCGGGTAAACATGCCCAACCGGAGCCGGCGGGGGCAGCGCCACTTGCGGTGCAGGCGGATGCGTGCAGCCCGCGAGAAGCAACGCCGTGCCACCCATGGTTAGAATGATTTTCCCGGCGGTCCCGGCCAGCCATTTATTTTGCACCAAAAAGTTCCTTGCATTTACGCACGATCGCTGTGTCTCCCCATACAGATATTCGAGAGTCGCGCCAAGACAAAGCTGTCTGAAGGATATTACGGTAAGTTGTTGTAAATAAAAGATCTGTTCCGGCGTGCAAATCAGCTGACCGTTAAAGACGGGCAACCTGCAGGGCATTTGTCGTGCCGGGGCGGCCAAAAGGCACGCCCGCGACCACGATAATTTCTTCACCTTTGCGGGCAAAACCTTCTTGCCAGGCCACCATTAGGGCGTGCTCGACCGCTTCCGTCATGGAATACACGGTCTCGGAAACCACCGCATGCACACCCCAAACCGCGGCCAGGCGCCGGGCCACCGCCAGGCTGGTGGTAAGGCCGATAATCGGGCAATCGGGCTTTTCCCTTGCCACACGTAATGCGGTGGAGCCGGATTCAGTGAGTGCTACGATTGCCTGCGCGCCGATGGTATGCGCGACCTGGACCGAAGCGGCGGCGATGGCATCTGCCGAGATTTTTTCCGGCTGCGGGCGTTTGGCATCGAGCCCCAGGCGCCAATCGGCATCGCGCTCCACACGGGCAATGATGCGGTCCATCATGTTCACGGCCTCGCGCGGGTATTGCCCGGCCGCACTTTCGGCGGAGAGCATCACCGCATCGGCGCCATCGAACACCGCATTGGCCACGTCCGAGGCCTCGGCCCGCGTGGGTGCGGGAGAGGAAATCATGCTTTCCAGCATCTGTGTCGCCACCACCACCGGCATGCCCCGCTGCTGTGCCGCGCGTAAAATGCGTTTTTGCGCGATCGGGACCTCTTCCGGCGGTAATTCCACGCCAAGATCGCCGCGGGCGACCATCACCGCATCGGCACGGTCGAGTATAGCGTCCAGATTATCCAGGGCCTGCGGCTTTTCCATCTTCACCATCACCGCGGCGCGGCCCGCAGCGAGGATTTTGGCCTCATCCACATCCTCGGGCCGCTGCACGAAGGACAGGCCGATATAGTCGATGCCCAAAGGCAGGACGAAAGCCAGATCGGCACGGTCTTTTGCCGTAAGTGCGGGGATGGGCAGCACCACATCCGGCACATTGACGCCTTTACGGTCGGAGAGCACGCCGCCGTTCAGAACTTCGGTCAGTAAATGATCATCGCGCTTGCGCAGCACCCGTAGGCGCAGTTTGCCGTCATCGAGCAGTAGGGTTGCGCCGATTTCAGCGGCGGCGATGATCTCGGGATGCGGCAGGCAGACCCGCCGTATGTCCCCGGGAAGCGGGTTCATATCTAGAGTGAGCTGCTGGCCTGCCTGCAGCTGCACCCGGCCGGCTTGAAATATGCCGACGCGCAATTTCGGCCCTTGAACATCAGCGAGAATGCCTATGGGCCGGCCTGTTTTTTTCTCGATGGCGCGGATCATCTCGATTTTTTCGGCATGCTCATCATGCTTGCCATGAGAAAAATTCAGCCGGAACACGTCAGCGCCTGCCTGGAACAGGAGCAAAATCATCTCCGGCGTGGCGCTCGCCGGCCCTAACGTGGCGATGATTTTCGTGCGGCGGTGGCGGCGCAGCCGTTCAGTCATGCAAGCCTCATGTGATCAATATGGCACGAATGTCATTCACGTTGGTTAAGGTCGGGCCGGTGATCACGAGATCGCCGAGGGCCTGGAAGAAGCTGTAGCTGTCATGCGCCGTGAGGTACTGCGCCGCATCCAGCCCCTGGGCGCGGGCACGGGTGAGCGTATCCGGCCCGATGATCGCGCCGGCAGCATCTTCAGTGCCATCAATACCGTCTGAATCCGCGGCAAGTGCCCAGATGTTTCTGGCGCCATCCAGTGCCAGGGCCAGGCTGAGCAGAAATTCGGTGTTGCGCCCGCCGCGCCCGGGCCTACTGGCGCCGATGGTCACAGTGGTTTCGCCACCGGAGAGCAGTAATTTTGGCCCCGTGCTGCGGAGGGCGAGTTCGCCTTGCTGGCGGCCCAGTACGGCGGCTTCACCTTCGAGTGCATCACCGAGAATTTCCGTCTCCATTCCGGCTTCCTTTGCAGCGGCCTGGAGGGACGCGAGCGGTGTCGCGATCAGCCTGTAATCCGCTCCTTCCATCCAGGTGGGGCCGGAGCCGATGATGGCAGGATTGTCACCGGGCACATCCGAGATCGCCAGTGTTACCAGCCGGGCTGGGGCGCAGGCTGCGGCCAGTTTACCGCCTTTGATGGCGGAGAGCGCTTTGCGGATGCGGTTTATCGTGCCGATTGGAGCGCCGGAGGCGAGCAGGGCCTGGTTCACCAGAATTTTGTCCTGGAGTATCAGCCCTGATGCCGGCAGTGCCAGCAGCGATGAGGCGCCGCCGGAGATCAATGCCACCACCTGATCTTCGGGGCGCAGCCCGGTCACGGCGGAGAGAATTTCCCGGGCCGCCGCTTCGCTGGCCTCATCCGGCACCGGATGTGCTGCTTGCAATACGCGGATTTTGCGTGTCGGTACGGCATGGCCGTAGCGTGTGACAACCACACCTTCGAAATTCGCCCCCTCCCATGCGGCTTCCACCGCAACGGCCATCGCGGCGGCGGCTTTGCCGGCGCCGATGATGATGTTGCGCCCACGCCCGGGCTTCGGCAGGCTGGGTGGTACGCAGAGCGCCGGGCTGGCGGCGGCAGTTGCCGCGCCATATATGCGGCGCAGGAAGTTGGCGTTGGCATCCTTCACAACGCCTGTATGAGTAGGAGAACGTCTATGAGCAACCCCGCATTGGATCAGGCGACCACAGAAAAACTGGAGGCTGCTGCGTTTCGGGCGCTGGTCGCGCATCTGCGCGAACGGACGGATGTACAGAATATCGAGCTGATGAATCTTGCGGGCTTTTGCCGCAACTGCCTCTCACGCTGGTACCGCGAGGCGGCCGAAGGCATTGGCGTACCGCTGACCGACCCGGAGGCACGGGAGATTGTGTACGGCATGCCCTACAAAGAGTGGCAGGCGCTGCACCAAGCGCCCACTAGCCCGGAAGCCCTTGCAAAATTTAAGGAAACATCGGGGCATTGACGGCCCCCTTGAGCAGGTTCTATCCCCGCTCTCCTTCATAGATCAGGAAATGACTCATGGTGCTGGACGCAACTGCAACTGAAGACAAGCCGACCAACATTGCGGGCGAACGTCTGCGCAGTATTATCGAGCGCATCGAGCGGCTTGAGGAGGAGCGCAAGGCGCTCGCCTCCGACATCAAAGACATCTATTCCGAGGCGAAATCCGCCGGGTTTGATGTGAAGGTCATCCGCCAGCTCATCCGCATCCGCAAGCAGGAGCCGGCAGAGGTAGAGGAGCAGGAGACGCTGCTGGACGTGTATCGCCGCGCCATAGGCATGTGATTACCCCAGGTGGCCGAAGCGTGCTTTGGCCACCTCAGGATTGGGCATGGCGCAGAATCTGGCCAATGCCAGTATGGCGAGGCTGAATACAGCGATGACGGCAGCGCCATCCGCGTTGTTCAGTACGCCAAGCCCGTGCAAGGGCCCTAGAAGTGTGATCAGCCAGAGGCCGCCGAAATGCGGCAGCATCCAGGCCGCACCGCGCCAGGCCAAATGCCGCAGCGTGCCGTGCTTAAACAATTGCCAGCCGCAATAGATGATGAAGGCGGTGAGCAGCCCGCCGAATAGATGGTTCGTCACCACGGCGCCGGCCCAGAAAACCACGAGATTACCGACGATAAAGGCCAATGGTGCGACGAGCCAGGCCACTGCTAGCCGGAATGGCCGGGGAAATGCCTGTTCCGGCAAGGTGTGGCGGAAACAGAACAGCACTACCGGCCCGACGCCATAGGCCAGAATGCCGATGGATGAGATATAGCCGATCAGTTGCCGCCAGGAGGGCAAGGGCAGCAAAAACAGCAACCCTGCGCAGAACGCCAGACCCAGGCTTCTCAGCGGCACACCGGCCGGGGTGAGTTTTGCAAACCATTTTGGCATCATGCCCGCCTCAGCCGTGGCGTAGAGCACGCGGCCGGCGGTGGTGTTGTAGATTACCCCGGTGCCGCCGGGTGAAATCGCCGCATCCGCATAAAGTGCTGCCGCCAGCCAGGGCAGGCCCAGCATGCTGGCCAGCCCGGCGAAGGGGCCGGAAATGCCAGGGAATTTCAGCGCCGCCCAGCCGTGGGCCAGATTTTCCGGCTGCAATGCGCCGATAAAGGCAAGTTGCAACCCCAGATACAGCAAGAGGCAGAGCAGCACCGAACCGACGATGGCAAACGGCAGGTTGCGGCGCGGGTTGGCCGATTCGCCGGCGAGTTCGATGGCCTGGCGGAAGCCGAGAAAGGCGAACAATATCCCGGAGCCGGACACGGCCTGAAAAACCCCGCCAATGCCGGCCGGCGCAAAACCATGTTCGTAGAAATTCGCGGTCCGGAAATGCACGCTGATGAGCATGACGGCGGTCAGCGCCGGGACTGCCAGTTTCCACCAGGTGATGGCGTTGTTGATGGCCAGTACCAGCCGGATGGCGAACAGATTGACCACCAGAAACAGCGCCATAAGCCCGACGGCGACTGCCAGACCAACGCCGGAGAGAACGCCCGTGGTACTGCTTTCCAGCGCCGGCGCAAAATTCGCGGCGTAGGATACCACCGCCACGGCCTCCACCGGCGCCACCACGACATAGGCCAGAAAATTCACCCAGCTCATGATCTGCGCCGACAATTCGCCGAAGCAGAGTTGCGGAAAAATAATCACAGCCCCGGGCCGGGGAAACATGGTGGAGAGTTCGGCATACACGAACGCCAGCAGCAGCACCGCCGCACCGCCGATCACCCATGAGATCAACGAGGCGGGGCCTGCAATTTTGGTGGCGTTCAGCGCGCTGAACAGCCAGCCGGAGCCGATCATGCCGCCGATGCTGGCGAAAAGCAGTCCGAGTGAGCCGGCGTCCCGGCGGAGAGAAGTCTCTGTCATACCACTAGACTTATGGAGTTAGCGCACGCTTGCCAACTGCTTTGGTCATTTGACCTCAGCGCGGTTCAGCCTAAATCTGTAGCGGATAAGTCAAGGAGCCGGTTGGACCATGGTTAAAAGCAGAATGGCGCATCACCCCGAGGGTTTATCAGGCGGTGCCGCCGCTTTGCCGGATTGGGATTTGAGCGCGCTTTATGCCAGCCCGGACGACCCGAGAATCGCCGCCGATGCCCAAGCCACGGAAGAGGCAGCCAAATTATTTACCGCGCGCTATCAGGGCTGGCTGGATGGGTTGTCAGGAGCCGAGCTGGCCGCGGCGGTTGGCGAATATGAAAAACTGCAGGAGGCGATGGGGCGGCTGATGTCCTATGCGCAGCTGCTGTTCTCAGCGGATTCAGAAAACCCCTCCAGCGGTAAATTCTACCAGACCATATCCGAACGCGTGACGGTGATCAGCACGCATACGCTGTTCTTCACGCTGGAGCTCAACCGCATCGGCGAAGCAGAACTTGCGGAAAAACTGCAGGACCCGGCACTGGCCCGCTATGCGCCCTGGTTCCGCGATCTGCGCGTATTCCTGCCGCACCAGCTTTCCGATGAGGTGGAGAAAATACTGCTGGAGAAGGATGTCACCGGCCATGCTGCTTGGAGCCGGCTGTTCGATGAGACCACGGCGGGGATGCGCCTCAACTTCAATGGCGAGGAGCTGACCCTTTCAGCCACGCTGAACAAGCTCTCCGATTCCGACCGCGCCGTGCGTGAGGCTGCCGGCAAGGCGGTGGGCGAGGCGATGGAGAAGAACAGTAAATTGTTCTCGCTCATCACAAACACGCTGGCCAAGGATAAAGAGCTTGACGACAACTGGCGCCAGTATTCTGCGCCGGCCGCCTTCCGCAACCGTGCCAATATGGTTGAGGATGAGGTTGTCGAGGCGCTAAATACCGCGGTCAAAGCCTCCTACGGGCGGCTGGCGCATCGCTATTACGCGATGAAGGCAAAATGGCTGGGGCTGGAAAAGCTCGAATATTGGGACCGCAATGCCCCGCTGCCGGGCGATGACGACCGTGCTATCTCCTGGGCCGAAGCGAAGTCCGCCGTTCTGGACGCCTATGGCGCTTTCAGCCCCGAACTTGCAGACACGATCAAGCCGTTTTTCGAGAAAAACTGGATCGATGCTGCTCCCCGATCGGGCAAATCCGGCGGCGCTTTCTCCCATTCCACAGTGCCTTCCGCGCATCCTTATGTGTTGATGAACTATCATGGCCGTGCGCGCGATGTGATGACCCTGGCGCATGAGCTGGGCCATGGTGCGCATCAGGTGCTGGCTGCCAAGCAGGGGTATTTGATGGCCAGCACGCCGCTGACCTTGGCCGAAACGGCCAGCGTGTTTGGCGAGATGCTGACCTTCCGCTCACTGCTGAATGCAGAGACCGACAAGCAGCGCAAGCGGATCATGCTCGCCGGCAAGGTCGAGGACATGCTGAACACGGTGGTGCGGCAGATTGCCTTCTATAATTTCGAGTTGCGCGTGCATGAGGAGCGGCGCCAGGGTGAGTTGCTGCCTGAGCGCATAGGCGAAATCTGGCTGGAGGTGCAGACCGAGAGCCTTGGGCCTGTGTTCCATTTTGCCGAAGAATACAGGCATTTCTGGGCATATGTGCCGCATTTCATCCACACGCCGTTCTATGTGTATGCCTATGCGTTTGGCGATTGTCTGGTGAATGCGCTGTATGCCGCCTATCAGGACACGCCGGATAAGGACGGCTTCCGTGAGCAATATAAGGAGATGTTGGCAGCGGGCGGCACCAAGCGGCACCAGGAGTTGCTTGCACCTTTCGGGCTGAACGCGGCGGACCCGCAATTCTGGCAGAAGGGCTTGGACATCATTTCCGGTTTCATTGATGAGCTTGCTGCCGAATGACCGAACGTGAGAGCAATATGTTTGGCGAGATGCGCCGCATGGCGCGCACCTCGGGTGCGGTTGGCGGTATCGCGGCGCGCATCGCAGGCGAAAGAATGTTCGGCATCAAAACGGACCAGGCCAAGCATGCCGAGGATCTGAAAGCCGTCCTCGGCAGCCTCAAAGGCCCGATGATGAAGGTCGCGCAATTTCTCTCGACCGTGCCGGATGCGCTGCCGCCGGAATATGCTGCCCAACTGGCCGAATTACAGGCCAATGCACCGCCCATGGGTTGGGCCTTCGTGCGCCGCCGCATGGCCGGCGAGCTGGGCACCGATTGGGAGAGTAAATTCCAATCTTTCGGCCGTGAGGCTTCAGCCGCGGCCAGTCTGGGCCAAGTGCATCGTGCGACTTTGCCGGATGGGCGCGATGTTGCTGTGAAGCTGCAATATCCGGACATGCCGAACATCGTAGAGGCCGATTTGCGCCAGGTGAAACTGGCGATGGCCGTGTACAAGCGCATGGATAATTCGATCATCCAGGATGAGATTTTTGTCGAACTGTCCGAGCGCCTGCGCGAGGAGCTGGATTACACGCGGGAAGCCGCGCAGATGCGCCTTTATGCGGCGATGCTGCGCGATGTGCCGGATGTGAATGTTCCTGCGCCCGTGCCGGAATATACGACCAAACGGCTGATTACCATGGACTGGTTGAAGGGCGTGGGCCTGAAGAATTGGTTGGCGCAGGGGCCAAGCCAGGAGCAGCGTAATAGTCTGGCGACGGCTTTGTTCCGGGCCTGGTACATTCCCTTCTACCGCTACGGCATTATCCATGGCGATCCGCATCTGGGTAATTATCAGGTTAGCGAAAACGGCGGGCTGAACCTGCTGGATTATGGTTCCATCCGCGTGTTCCCCGCCAAATTCGTCACCGGTGTGCTGGATCTGCATGCGGCTGTCCGCGACGATGATTTTGCCCGCGCGGCCAAGGCCTATGATATCTGGGGTTTTAAGGGCATCACCGAAGAGCAGATCCATGTGCTGAACGACTGGGCGCGGTTTCTCTACAAGCCTTTGATTGAGGATCGCGTCCGGCCCATCCAGGAGGGTGTCGGCACGGAGTTTGGCCGCGAGGTGGCGCAGAAAGTCCATGCCGGGCTGCAGCGTACCGGCGGCGTGCGTCCGCCACGGGAATTCGTGCTGATGGATCGCTCCGCCATCGGTCTGGGTTCTGTGTTCATGCGCCTGGGGGCGGAACTCAACTGGGCACGGCTGTTCAATGAAACCGTCGATCATTTCGACGAGGCCGCGCTGATGGCGAGGCAAGAGGAAGCCTTGGCGATCGCCGGAGTGCCCGCTGCTAAATAAAATACAACCAGTATAACGGAACCGGATCATGGCCATTCTGCGCAACGGATTTTTCCGCTCGGGTTTCTATGCCCGCGCCTACCGCAAGCTTCTGCACACAATTTACGTAAACGATCTTTGGCTCGACTTACGCTTACATGCCAAGCGTGAGGCGGTGGAGTACATCATCGCCAATATGGGCGAGGCCCTGGTGCTGGCCGATCGTTATGATTTGTTGAAATTCGCCTTTGCCCGCGCGCCGAAAGACGGGCTGGTGGCGGAGTTCGGCGTCGCCAAGGGCGCCTCGCTACGCCTTCTAGCCAGCCAGACGGAGCGGGTCGTGCATGGGTTCGACAGTTTTGACGGACTCCCTGAGGGTTGGAGCGGCACCAAAGAGCAAACGGGTGCCTTCACTGCCAAGGGGAAATTGCCGAAAGTGCCGGGCAATGTGGCGCTGCATCCTGGCTGGTTTGACCACACATTACCGGGCTTCCTTGCCGCCAACCCCGGGCCTTGTGCTTTCATCCATGTGGATTGCGACATTTACACGAGCACGGTGACGATCTTCCAGGCGCTGCGCGAGCGCATCCAGCCCGGCACGGTCGTCGTGTTTGATGAGTATTTCAACTACCCCGGCTGGCGGGCGCATGAATACAAGGCTTTTCAAGAGTTTATCACGCAAACGGGGTTGTCTTACCGATATATTGGCCTGTCCGCGGAAAAGGGACACGTCGCCGTAGCGATCGTTTGAACGAGTTATTAGCATTATGAGTCTGCCCAGGTTGCAATAGAGGCTGGCGCCGTCTAGTTGGCAGCGCAGTCTTGAATAAAAGCCTTTGCTCCATCATGGTGCCGGGCAATTGGGTAAAATTAAGGGATTGGTAAATGCGTCTCGCGGTTTTGAAGGAGCGTCGTGCGGGGGAGAGCCGCGTGGCGGCTACACCGGACACGGTGAAGAAATTGATCGGTCTGGGCCTGAGCGTCGCCATCGAAGCTGGTGCTGGCGTGTCTGCAGCCATCTCGGACGCGGATTTTGCCGCCGCGGGTGCTGAAATTGCCGCTGATGCTGCCGCGACCTTGACCGGCGCGGGCGTTGTGTTTGTCGTGCAGGCGCCGGATGAAGCTGTGCGCGCGCTGATCGCTCCCGGTACGCTGGTCATTGGCACGATGAATGCGACCACTGACGCTGCTCTGCTTCCTGCTTTGGCAGCGGGCAAGATCGATGCCGTTGGTTTAGAGATGCTGCCGCGCATTACCCGTGCGCAGAGCATGGACATCCTCTCCTCCCAAGCGAATCTCGCCGGCTATCGTGCCGTCATTGAGGCGGCTAATGCGTTCCCCCGTGGCTTTCCGCTGATGATGACCGCCGCCGGCACTGTGCCGCCCGCGCGCGTGTTTGTTGTTGGCGCCGGTGTGGCCGGGCTGCAGGCTATTGCCACGGCGCGCCGCCTGGGTGGTATCGTTTCCGGCACCGATGTGCGGCCGGCGGCGAAAGAGGAGATCAGATCACTTGGCGCCACCTATATCGGCGTCGATGACGAGGAATCCGCCAAGCAGACTGGCCCCTATGCCGGGCAGATGTCGGAGGAGTTTCGCAAGAAGCAGGCCGACCTGATGACCGCCACAGTGGCGAAGAATGACATCGTGATCTGCACGGCACTCGTGCAGGGCCGCAAGGCGCCGGTCATCGTTACCTCCGAGATGGTCGCTGCCATGAAGTCCGGCAGCATCATCATCGACCTCGCGGCTGACTCAGGCGGCAATTGCGCCGAAACCGTGCCGGGCGAGACGATTACGACATCCAATGGTGTGACCATCATCGGGCATCGCAACTGGCCGTCGCGCATCGCCGTCGCCGCTAGCCAGCTTTACGCGCGCAATCTGCTCACCTTCCTCACCACCTTTTGGGACAAGGAAGCTAACGCGCCGAAGTTGACCGAGACAGATGATCTCATCAAAGGCGCGCTGCTCACCAAATCCGGTGAGATCGTCCATCCCAACTTCAAGCCCGCCGCGTAAGGGAGGAGCAGACCATGACCCCAGCCGATCTTGCCGCGCAGGCCGCGGACCTCGCCCACCAGGCCTCCATTCTGGCCCAGAATGCTGCCGGCGTTGCCGCCGTGGCGGCGCAGAACGCCCCTCCTGGCGCGCCTTTCGTCTATCTGTTCAGCATTTTCGTGCTGGCCATATTCGTGGGCTATTACGTGGTGTGGAACGTAACCCCGGCGCTGCATTCGCCGTTGATGGCAGTTACCAACGCCATTTCCTCGGTCATCATCGTTGGTGCGATGCTGGCCACGGGTCTGCATGGCAGCACCACTGCGCATGTGTTCGGCTTCATCGCCGTGGTGCTTGTCAGCGTTAATATTTTTGGCGGCTTTGCGGTGACAAACCGGATGCTGTCCATGTTCAAGAAGAAGTAAGGCGCCCGCCCCATGAATGAGTCATTCACCTCGTTTGCCTATCTCGTCGCGGCGGTCCTGTTTATTCTGGCCTTGCGCGGTCTTTCGCATCCCACCACCTCGCGCCGCGGTAATCTGCTCGGCATCACCGGTATGGTCATCGCCATTTTCGCGAGTTTTGCCCACGGCGGCATGACTTTGGGTGGCAGTCTGCTGATCCTGCTCGGCATCGCCATCGGTGGCGCCATCGGGCTCGTTGTTGCTCAGAAGATCAAGATGACGGCGCTGCCGCAGCTTGTCGCGGCCTTCCACTCTCTGGTTGGCCTCGCTGCCGTGTGCGTTGCAGCCTCCGCACTGAACGCGCCGGAGAGCTTCGGTATCGGTCTGCCGCATCATATCCATACGGAAAGCCTGATCGAGATGTCGCTCGGTCTGGCGATTGGCGCGGTGACCTTCACCGGTTCGCTCATTGCCTTTGCCAAGCTGCAGGCTTTGATGAAGGGCACACCGATCACCTTCCCCGGCCAGCATCAGCTGAATGCGGCGATCGGTATCGGCATCATCGTGCTGATCATTGCGTTTGTCGCATCCGGTGGCAGCTTCCTCCTGTTCGGGCTGATTGCGTTGCTGGCTTTGGCGTTGGGCTTCCTGCTCATCATCCCGATTGGCGGCGCGGACATGCCGGTGGTTGTGTCCATGTTGAACTCCTACTCCGGCTGGGCGGCATGCGGCATTGGCTTCACCATCGGCAATCTGGCGCTTATCGTTACCGGTGCGCTGGTCGGTTCTTCGGGCGCCATCCTGTCCTACATCATGTGCAAAGGCATGAACCGCTCCATCATCAACGTTATCGCCGGCGGTTTTGGTGCCTCGGGTGATGCGGCTGCTGCTGGCCCGGGCGCTGGCGACAGGGGTGTGAAGATCGGTTCCGCGGAGGATGCTGGCTTCATTATGAAGAACGCGTCCAAGGTCATCATTGTGCCGGGCTATGGCATGGCCGTGTCGCAGGCACAGCATGCGCTGCGTGAAATGGCCGACATTCTCAAAAAGGATAACGTCGAAGTCAAATACGCCATCCATCCGGTGGCGGGCCGTATGCCTGGCCATATGAACGTGCTGCTGGCTGAAGCCAACGTGCCGTATGATGAGGTGTTCGAGTTGGAGCAGATCAACAATGAGTTCGCCACGGCTGACGTGGTGTATGTGATCGGCGCCAATGACGTGACCAACCCCGCGGCCAAAACCAACCCAGCCAGCCCGATCTTCGGCATGCCGATCTTGGAAGTGGACAAGGCCAAGACCGTACTGTTCGTGAAACGCGGCATGGCGACAGGTTATGCCGGCGTGGATAACGAACTGTTCTTCCGCGACAATACGATGATGCTGTTCGGCGATGCCAAAAAGATGACCGAGGAAATTGTGAAAGCATTGAATCACTAGGGCGTAGTGACGAATTATTTGAGCAGTATTGTTATGGCGGCGAGGATGACGAAGCCTCGGTAGTTTGCGAGGAGTTTGTGGTATCTGGTTGCGACGCGGCGGAATTGTTTGAGTTTATTGAAG
>JAMFRU010000093.1 GCA_026224875.1 Acidocella sp. | reverse complement strand
GCCGCCGACAGCCCCATCACCCACCCCCAAGACGAAGCCGTCGGCTCGATCGCGATACCCGACACGGTCTAGAGTTTTGCGAGCTGGCTCCTAGAGCGTCCTCCAAGGGGGCGAAGCCCCTTGGGAGGACGCTCTAGGAGCTAACCCCGCAAAACCCTAGCTCGTGCGGGTCACCGTGAACCGGGCGAGGGTTCGGAGCAGGTCGGCGCGGTCGCCGAAGCTTTCGAGGTGGGTGGCGGCTTGTTCGGCTAGTTTTTCAGCTTGGGCGCGGGCGCGGTCTAGGCCGAGGATGCTGACCATGGTGGCTTTGCCTTGGGCAGCGTCTTTGCCGGCGGTTTTGCCGAGGTCGGCTTCGCTGGCGGTTTCATCCAGCACATCGTCGTAGATTTGGAAGGCGCCGCCGAGTTCGCGGCCGTAGGCGGCGATGAAGTGGCGTTGCTGGGCGGAGGCGCGGCCGAGGATGGCGCCGGCTTCGGCGGCGTATTGGATGAGGCGGCCGGTTTTGAGGGCCTGGAGGCGGGTGATTTCGGGGCCGCCGAGTTGTTTGCCTTCGGATTCCATGTCGATCATCTGGCCGCCGACCATGCCGCGCATGCCGGAGGCGGCGGCAAGGGCCAGGATCAGTTCGCAGCGTGCTTCGGCGTCGTCATGGGTGTCGGCTTCGGCGAGGACTTCGAAGGCGCGGGTTTGCAGGGCGTCACCGGCGAGGATGGCCGTGGCTTCGTCGAATTTTTTGTGGCAGCTGGGCTGGCCGCGGCGCAGGTCGTCGTCGTCCATGGCGGGCAGGTCGTCATGTACCAGCGAGTAGGCGTGCAGCATTTCCACCGAGGCGGCGACTCTCGCCGCACAGGTGCGGTTGACCGAGAACATTTTGGCGACTTCCATCACCAGGAAGGCGCGCATGCGTTTGCCGCCGTTGAGCACGGCGTAGCGCATGGCCTCGATGAGTTTGGCCTCCGCACTTTCGGGCACCGGCAGCAGCGCGTCCAGCTGGGCTTCCACCAGCCGGGCGGTTTCGGTCAGAGCCACGCTTAGCGCGTCCGGGGTGGGCACAATATCAAGCGCCATGGGCGTCAATCCTCGTTTTTTAAAGCAAGCGTGCCGTCGGCGCGGGCCACGATGGCCTGCACGCGCGCTTCGGCTTGCGCCAGTTTCGCCTCGCAATGGGTTTTTAGCGCGGCACCGCGTTCGTAGGCGGCGATGGCGTCTTCCAGTTTCTGCTGGCCGGATTCCAGCCCGCGCACGATGGCTTCGAGCTGCGCCAGGGCGTCCTCGAACGACAATGCGGCAATATCTGAATGTTCGCTCATGTCCTGACCTACAAGCCCCGTGTAATTTTCACAACTATATCAAGCGCACATCAAACGCGCATCAACGCCCGCACATGCGCTGCCGCGGATGCCGCCAGCGCGGTCAGATCATACCCGCCTTCGAGCAGCGAGACCACGCGTTTGAGGCAGGTTTTATCCGCCACATCGAGGAGTTTTTGCGTCACCCAGTAAAAATCCGCCTCGCGCAGGCGGAGTTGGGCCAGCGGGTCGGCGGCATGGCCGTCGAACCCGGCGGAGATGATGAGGAGTTCGGGCTTGAATGCCGCCAGAGCTGGAAGAAGCTGCGTTTCCCAGGCGGCGCGGAACACCTCGCCTGTGCTGCCGGGGGCGAGCGGGGCGTTTACCACATTGCCCACGCCGCGCTCGCTGGCGGCACCGGAGCCGGGGTAGCAGGGGGATTGGTGTGAGGAGGCGTAGAATAGGCCGGGGTCGCGCTCAAAAATATCCTGGGTGCCATTGCCGTGATGCACGTCGAAATCCACCACGGCGATTCGGGTGATGCCCCATCTGGCACGGGCGTGGTGGGCGGCGATGGCGGCGTTGTTGAAGAAGCAGAACCCCATGGCGCGGTTATGCTCGGCATGGTGGCCGGGCGGCCGCATGGCGACGAACGCCGCCTCGGCCCAACCCTCGAACACCGCATCCACCGCGGCACAGGCACCCCCGGCGGCGCGCAAAACCGCATCGCGGGAGCCGGGGGAGAATATCGTGTCGCCATCTATCTGTGTTACGCGGTCTGTGGGGAGTGCGAGAATCGCCGCGACGTAATCTGATCCGTGCGCCGCGTTCAACTGGCCTTCGGTTGCCGGCGGGGCCACCTCGCGCAGCAGCATCTCGAATTCCGGCGCCTCCAGCGCGCGCAGCACGGCGCGGATGCGGCCGGCGCATTCGGGATGGCCCTCGCCAGTATCATGCGCCAGCGCCGAGGGGTGGGTGAACAGCGCTACACTCATGGCATGAAGCTCATACCGTGCCGCCGCGTTTTACGGAAAAACTATAGACCCCCTTGCTCTCGGAGGCGGCGATCAGCGCATTGCCGCTGGCTTTGCAGAACTCCCGGAAATCCCCGACCGCCGCCGGGTCCGTCGCCAGCACGCGCAGTTTTTCGCCCGGCGCCATGCCCCGTAGCGCGCGCGCCGCCCGCAGCACCGGTATGGGACATTTCTGGAACTGCGCGTCGATGAGATTCTCGGCCATGAACCATAACATGCCCGCCGGCCCTCAACTCAGCAAGCACGCGCTTGAGCAAGGCGCAAAATGCGGCAACATACGCACATGAACTATCGCATCGGCATCGACCTCGGCGGCACTAAAACGGAAATCCTCGTTCTGGGTCCGGGCGGTGCCGAGGTGCTGCGCCGGCGTATCCCTACCGCCAGCGGTTATGCCGCGGCACTTGAGGGCATTACCGGGCTCGTGCGCCAGGCCGAGGCCGAGATTGGTGCCAGTGCCACCGTCGGTATTGGCATCCCCGGCTGCATCTCGCCCGCCACCGGGCTGGTGAAGAACGCCAATTCCAATGCGCTCAACGGCCACGCGTTTGATAAGGATTTGGGCGCCATGCTCAACCGCGAAATCCGCGTCGCCAATGATGCCAATTGCTTTGCTTTGTCCGAGGCCACGGATGGTGCTGCCGCCGGCTGCCCGGTGGTGTTCGGCGTCATCCTCGGCACCGGCTGCGGCGGCGGTATTGTGGTACACGGCCGCATTCTCGAAGGCCGCCACCGCCTGGCCGGCGAATTCGGCCATACGCCGCTGCCTTGGCCGAAAGAGGGTGAGATGCCCTACCGCAAATGTTGGTGCGGCCAGCAAGGCTGCCTGGAACTCTACCTCTCCGGCACCGGTCTGGCCGAGGATTTTCACGCGCCCGGCGCCCGCGATGCCACCAGCATCCCGACCCTCGCCGCCCAGGGCGACGCCGCTGCCCAAGCCGCGCTCGGCCGCCATGCGGACCGCCTGGCCCGCGCCCTCGCCAACATCACCAATTTGCTGGACCCGGACGCCATCGTGCTGGGCGGCGGCCTGTCAAACCTGCCGCATCTGTACGAGGTGCTGCCGGCGCTGATGCTGCCCTATATTTTTACGGATTTTTGCTCCCCCAACATCCTCCCTGCCAAACACGGCGATTCGTCGGGCGTACGGGGCGCGGCATGGTTATGGCCGGCTTAATGCGCCCGTATCTGCTCGGGTGAGGCGCCGAACCAGCGCTTGCAGGCGCGCGAGAATGGGCTGAGTTCGGCATAGCCCAACAATTGCGCAATGGCCGAAATACTCAAATGCGGCTGCGCCAGATAACTCCCGGCAAGGGCTTTGCGCACCTCCTGCACAGACTCGGCATAGGAAAGCCCCATCTCCCCCAGCCGCCGTTGCAGCGTCCAGCGGGCAATCCCCAGAGCACCCGCTACCTCTTCCATTGGCGGAGAACCTTCCGGCAAACGCGAGCGGATTTCGGCGCGGACGCGCTCGGAAAGCGGCACCACGCCGCGCGGCAGACGGCGCAGAAAGGCCTCGGCGGCGAGGCGGGAGAAGGTGATGGGATCAGCCCCTGGCATGGGCCGGCGCAAATCGCCGGGGCGGAACAGCAGCGCATTGGTGCGCTGGCCGAAGAACACCGGGGCGTGGAAGGTCGCCTCATGCGCGGCATCATTGCCCGGAGCGGGGTGCTCGAAATGCACTTCCTCGGGCGCAAACCCGGGACCGTAGGCCTGACGCAGCAGGTTTTGGAACATGGCGAGCGAGAGTTCCGCATCCTGGCGGCGGTCAAAAATCCGCCAGTCGAGAATGCGGTATTCCAGGCGCAAAAGCCCATTTTCCGCCGTCAGCCGCACCTCGCTGGCCTCCTGGTGCAGCGGGAATAAATCCGCAAACTGCCGCAACGCCGTGCCGACGCTGGGCGCTGCAAGTGCTATATCCCCCACCAGACCGTGGCTGCTCGCCGGAAACTGCCGCCCATAGCGCAGGCCAAAATCATCATGGCCGGAGAGACGCGCCGCACGCTCCATCATCTCGACGTAAGCTGCCAGCGACACGCTGCCTTTGGTGGTTTCATCCAGCCGCGCGGCATCAATCCCGGCCGGCCCCATGATGCGCGCGGCATCGGCCCCCAGCCCGGATAAAAACGGCACCAGCCCCGCCGCGGCCACCAAGGCCACCTGCGCCTGCCCGCTCACATGCACCATATTTCTGCTCCTACGCCCGTTTCCGGTGCAAGGCATTTTCCCTGAATTGGCGCCAAGCTAGGCCCGGCGGCGTTACCGCGCAACCCGGCCTGAATCCCCGATCAGTCTCTGCGCCAGCAGCACCGGCACGGCGGTGAAAATGATAATCGCGAACACCACGACATTCACCTCGGGCAGTTTCTGGCCCAGGCGGATGGCGCCGAAAATCCACAACGGGAGTGTGTTCTGCGCGCCGGCGGTAAATGTCGTCACGATCACCTCGTCAAACGACAAGGCAAACGCCAGCAGCGCCCCGGCGCCGATCGCGCTGCCCATCATCGGCAGCTGCACCAGGCGGAAGGTGCGGAACGCATCGGCGCCGAGGTCGGCCGAGGCCTCGGTGAGTGAGCGCGGCATGCGGCGCAGCCGGGCGACCACGTTGTTGTATACAATCACCGTGCAGAATGTCGCGTGGCCGGCGACGATGGTCCAGTAGGAGAGGTTCATGCCCCAGGAGGCGAAATAGGAGGCCAAAGCCATGCCCGTTAAAATGCCCGGGAGTGCGATTGGCAGCACGGCAATGAAACTTACCACCTCGCGGCTGGCGGAGCGCATTTTTACCACCGCCAAAGCCGCCAGCGTGCCCAGCAAAATCGCCATCACGGTGGCAAGTACCGCCACCTCCACCGAGAGCAGCAACGCGGCCCGCACCTCGTCGTCATTCCAGGTATCGGCAAACCAGTGTACGGCAAACCCGTGCAGCGGCCACGCCGGAATGGGTGCGGCCGAAAACGCGTAGACCAGAATGATGATGACGGGCGTGAACAAAAACCCGAATATTGCCGCCACCACGGTCCAGATGATTACCTTAGAGCGCATCGAACGCTCCCATCTTGCGCGCGATCAGCAGGAACACCGCCATCACGCCCAACGGCAGCACCGCATAGGCCGCGGCAAAGGGAATGTCGTTGGTCACACCTACATTCGCATACACCACATTGCCGATGAAATCCGAACCCTCGCCGCCCACCAGCATCGGCGTTACGTAATCGCCCAGCGTTAGGGAAAAGGTTGAAATCGCGCCCGCTACCATGCCGGGCAGTGCCATCGGCAGCATCACGCGGCGGAAGGTCGCAAACCCGTGCTCGCCCAAATCCGCTGATGCCTCCAGCAAACTCGGCGGTATGCGCTCCACCGCCGCCGCCACGGGCAGAATCATAAACGGCAACCACAAATACGAAAACACAATCCACATCGCCCAATTGGAATAACCAATATGCAACCCCGGCAGCCCAACCTCCGCCAGCGCCCAGTTCAACACACCGTCATGCGACAATATCAGCCGCCACGCATAAACCCGCGCCAGATAACTCGACCATAACGGTATCAACACCGCCGCCATCAATCCCGCCCGCAACCGCGGACCGCTAAGCCGCACCATCGCATAAGCAACAGGCCACGCCAAAATCACATCCGTTACCGTAACAGCCGCCGCAATAAAAACCGTCCGCTCCGCAATATGCGCGTAGGTAGGATCAGCCAGCAGTGCTTTAAAATTCACCAGCGAAAACCCAGGAATCAAAGCCCCGGACATATCATCCACAGTCCAGAACGACGTAACAAACATCGCCCCAATAGCCGCCAAATACAGCCCCCCAAACCAAACCGCCGGCAACGCCAGCAGCGACATAACGCCCACCCAGCCACGCCGCCAGGCAACGGATGACAGGGCCTTCAAAGGGGCGCTCATGGTGAGGAAAAAGGCGAGGGGGCTTTGCCCCCGTCGTGCCGAAGGCACGCCTCCGGCGTGATGCCCCCCCACCAAGGGCCGAAAGGCCCTTGGGGGGGGTCCCGGGGGCAAAGCCCCCTGGTCTTTTTCCACACAATGATCACCCCTTGATAGCCTGCCATGCGCGTTGCCAGGCGGTGTAGTCTAGGCAGTTGTTTTGGCCGTTGCCGCATTCGGTGCGGGGGGTTTTCCAGAATTTGATTTGGTCGAAGTAGGAGGCGGGGGCGTCGCCGTGGTATTGGGCGCAGGCGCCGGGTTGTTGCGCGTCCATTTCTTTGCAGGCCAATGTGTTGGCGGGGGTTTCGCCGAAGTAGATGGCTTGCTGGGCCTGGACTTTGGGGGTGGTTACGAAGTTGATCCATTCATAAGCGCAATTGGGGTGGGCTGCTTTGGCGGAGACCATCCATGTGTCGGCCCAGCCTGTGGCGCCTTCGGTGGGGATGGTGTCGGCTACCGGTACTTTGGCGGCTTGCAGCGTGTTGGTCTGGTAGGGCCAGGCAGCACCCACTACCGCGTCGCCGCTGGTGAAGAGTTGGATTTCATCCGATGCCAGGGCCCAGTATTTTTTGATGAGCCCGGCTTGGCCTTTGAGCAGCTTGGACACCGCGTCCATCTGCGCCTGGGTCAGCTCGTACGGGTCTGTAATGCCGAGCGAGGGGTCGGTTTTGGAGAGATACAGCGCCGCGTCGGCGATCTGGATCGGGTTGTCCGGCACCGTGATCTGGCCCTTGTATTTCGGATCGTAGATCACGCTCCATGAGGTGGGGGCGGTGGGGAAAACCTTGGTGCTGTAGAGCAGCGTATTGGGGCCCCATTCGTAGGAAACCCCGTAATGCACGCCTTTAACCGTATTGAATTCCGGGCCTTGCAGCTGCGGAATGAAATTCTTCCAGGCCGGGATGAGTGCCATGTTGATGGGCTGCACGTTATGGCCGTAGATCAACCGCAGCGTGGCATCGCCGGAGGCCGAAACCACGTCGTACTGGTTGCCGCCGCCCGAGCGCATCAGGGCGACCATTTCGTCCGACGAGCCGGCGTATTTGGCATGCACCTGGCAGCCCGTGGCGGCCTCGAAGGGTTTTACCCAATCGTCCTGGGCGTAGCCTTCCCAGGCAACGACGTTGAGCACGCCTTCGCCTGTGCCAATCGTCTGTAGCGGCTCCGCGGCCGATGCACCCTGCGCGAGGGGCAGAGCGATGGAAAGACAAAGCGTAAATCTGGTGAATTGCCGTTTGAAAGCCTCTTTCATGATACCTCTCCCTGATTGCTGATGGTGCTGCTTATGGTAATTGCCGCGGCCTGTGGCCAGACGGCGAGAACTCTGCTCCCCGATCCCAGCCGCAAATGATCCGATAGCGGTACGGTGTTCGCTTCCATCACCGCAAGCTCGCTGCCGTCATCGAGTGCGACCTGATAGCGCGTGACGGCGCCGAGATAGGTTGCCTCGCGCACCACACCCGGCCGTGCGGTATTGATGCCGGCCACCGCCGCGTTTTCCGGCAGCAGGCGGATTTTTTCCGGCCGCAGCAGTGCCCGGCCCAGCATGTTGGAGCTGCCGACGAAATCTGCCACGAATTCCGAAGCCGGGCGCTCATACAAATCAAACGGTGTGCCGACCTGCTCGATTTTGCCGTGCGAAAACACCGCGATGCGGTCGCTCATGGAGAGCGCCTCGTCCTGGTCGTGGGTGACGTAGATGAAGGTGATGCCGGTTTCATGCTGCAGGCGTTTCAGCTCCGCCTGCATCTGGTGGCGCAGTTTTAGGTCCAGCGCGCCGAGCGGCTCATCCAGCAGCAGCACGCGGGGCTTGTTGACCATGGCACGGGCCAGGGCCACGCGCTGGCGCTGCCCGCCGGAAAGCTGGGCCGGTTTTCTGGTCCCGTATTCGGCGAGCTTCACCGCCGCCAGCGCCTTCTCGGCCTCGGCATGGGCCTGGGCTTTGGGCATTTTCTTGGCCCGCAGGCCGTAGGCGACGTTCTCAATCAGCGTGAGGTGCGGGAATAGCGCGTAATCCTGAAACACCGTGTTCACCGCGCGCTCGAACGGCGGGAGGTTGGCCACATCGGCGCCGTCCAGGAGGATCCGCCCGGTATCGGGGCGCTCGAACCCGGCGATCAGGCGCAATGTCGTGGTTTTGCCGGAGCCAGAGGGCCCCAGCAGCGTGAAAAACTCGCCGGTCCGCACGGTCAGGTCCAACCGCGATAGGGCCACGGCGCTGCCATAAGCCTTAGCCACCCCTTCCAGCTGTACAATCGGCGCGGCCACGGTCTTCACATCCATATTTTGCTCCCCATTAAAGCTGGCACGGTTCGCGGCGGGGCTGGTTGACCCAGGAACACAAGCCCGCCGGGGACCGGCAGAATCTATGTGTTCCTGGGTCAACCGCGTCCCGGCGGAACGGGGCGATACTCGCCCCAGCATCAGGAAGGATGAAAATGTTGAACAACCTGAAATTCTATATCAACGGCGCCTGGGTGGACCCGGTGGTGCCGAACCGCATCGCCGTCATCAATCCGGCCACCGAGGAGGTGGTCACCGAAATTTCCGGTGGTTCCTCGGCCGACGTGGACAAGGCCGTGGCCGCCGCGAAAGCTGCCTTTAAGACCTTCTCGCGCACCACGCCGGCTGAGCGGCTGGCGCTGTTAAAACGCTGCCTGGAAATCTACAACCGCCGCTACGACGAGATCGCCGAGGCCTGCACCAATGAGATGGGCGCGCCGATTGGCCTCTCGAAAGAGGCGCAGGTGTTCGTCGGCCAGGGGCATTTCCAGGCACTCATCGACAAATTCGAGAATTTTGAATTCTTCGAGACCCGCGGCACGACCCGCGTGGTGAAAGAGCCGATCGGCGTGTGCGGGCTTATTACGCCGTGGAACTGGCCGCTTAACCAGATCGTCTGCAAGGTAGCACCCGCCCTGGCCGCGGGCTGCACCATGGTGCTGAAGCCGTCGGAAATCGCGCCAAGCAATGCGTTGATTTTCGCCGAGATCATGCATGAGGCCGGTGTACCGCCAGGCGTGTTCAACCTCATCAACGGCACCGGGCCGGATGTGGGGCAGAAACTGGCCGAGCATAAGGATGTAGACATGATGTCCTTCACCGGCTCGACCCGTGCCGGCATTATCGTTGCCAAAGCGGCGGCCGATACGGTGAAGCGCGTGTGCCAGGAGCTGGGCGGTAAATCCGCCAATATTTTGCTCCCGGATGTGGATTTGGATTTGGTAGTGCGCCAGGCCATCGGCGCGTGTTTCATCAACTCCGGCCAGAGCTGCGATGCCGCGACACGCCTGTTGGTGCCGCGCGCGTTGCACGACAAGGCGCTGGCAATTGCCGCCGACGAAGCCGCCAAACAGACCACCGGCGACCCTTGGGCCGAAGGCACGGTACTTGGCCCGCTGGTGAGCCAGATGCAGTGGGACAAAGTGCAGCGGCTGATCAAAGCAGGCATCGATGAGGGTGCTACTTTGGCCATCGGCGGGCTTGGCCTGCCGGATGGTTTGGCGAAAGGTTATTACGCCAAGCCGACGGTGTTCGGGAACGTGAAGCCGGGAATGACGATTGAGAAGGATGAGATTTTCGGGCCGGTGTTGTCGATCATCCCTTATGATTCCGTTGAACAGGCCATCGAGATTGCCAATGATACTGTGTATGGGCTGGCTGCTTATATTCAGGGCAAGGATATGACGAAAGTGCATGAGGTTGCGGCGCGGCTGCGCGCGGGAAGTATTTATGTGAATTCGCCGGATATTGATTTTACGGCACCGTTCGGCGGGTATAAGCAGTCCGGGAATGGGCGCGAGTATGCCGATTTTGCGCTGAATGATTTTCTGGAGATTAAGGGGATTGTTGGATACGGGGCTTAACTTCCTCGTCGTGGCCCGTGCAGGCGGGCCACGACGATTTTTCCCGCACCGCCGCCATCTATTCCGCGTTCGGAACCCGATAGTGATAGCGGTAAAACTCCTGAAACCCGAGCCCCGCATAAAGCTTGCGCGCCCCCTCATTCTGCTCTCGCACCTGAAGATAAGCTTGCCGCGCACCGGCCTGCCCCCCCCACTGCAGCAGCGCGCCAGTAAGTATCCGCCCATTGCCCCGGCCGCGCGCTGATGGAACCACCACGATATCGAAAAGTCCGGCAGCCTCCCGTTCGTAAACAGCAAATCCGAAGCCGATAGCCCGCCCATTTTCCTTAAGAGTCGCAAATCCACTAGGCATGGCGATCAAGGAAACCATACGGTCATGAATAGCGCGGCTTTGTGCCGCCACTTGGTTTGCTTCCGCAAATCCATCCAACCAGGCAGCGGATGGTGTCTCGTCAATCGCGACATCCCCACCGCTCAACTCGCCCGGCAAGGAAATACCCAGCACCAGGCATGGATCGAATATTGAATAACCCGCCTTCTCCAAAGCCTCGTCGGCTTCCGGCGCGGCAAGCGGCGAAAGCCGGAAGATCGCTGGAAGACCGTGGCGGGCGTAGAGGCGTTCCGCGGCCGCTATTACCTCATCGAAAGACCCCGCGGGATCAATCGCGTTGACGGAGTTTGCGCGCTTTGTGTAACCATCTGACACACGAAGCACCCAGCCATTTAACAGGATGGTCTGGAGTGCTGGCCAGGCGTTAATCGCCCGCTCTTCGAATACACGAATATCGGCAATGCTTTTCATTTTCGGATTGTTTTCGATTGCATTACACTCTCCGCCACAGCGTAAACCCCAGCAACCCGCCCATAACCGCTCCCAGCCCCAGCCAGCTGAGAACACCCAGATACGGCGTGCCGAGCACCGCCATTTCGCCCAGCAGCGCGAACCCCACCTCGCCCGCCTGCGTCGCATCTACCGCTGCAATCCGGTAGGGGTCGTTGGAAAGGTTGCGCGCGTAGAGAAACAGGCTGGTCGCCAAACATCCCGCAAACACGGCGATGATCGCGGTGTTTATCAGCTGGTGCGTGCTCGGCGGCGGCGGCATCGTCACCAGAATCAACCCCAAAAACACCGGCAAGGCGCCGAGCGTCATCAAAAACACGCAGGTGATCGGGTCGCCCAGAATCCTGGCATTATCATCGCCCGCATGTTTGGCTTCGCTGATCAGCTGGTTGCCGAAGGGGTAGGCGAACGCCGCAATCGCCGTGGGAAGCACGCCCAGAAGCACTTGGCCCAAAGGTATGCCGGCCAGAATGCGCTGCGCATTGATGACGATTACACCTAGAAAAATCAAAAGCAGAAACGCCACACCCTGCACCGGCACTTTTTTGCCAAACGCCCGCAGTACAAAGGGCGAGGCTAGAATCGTCAGTTGGAACGTTGCCGCGGTTATCCAGGCCGGCGCGTGGTCTGCCGCGAAACATAGGCAGGCATAGAACAGCCCGTAGCCAATCCCGCCGCCGAGCAGCCAGAAGTATCGCTTGCGCCAGAGTTGGGCAAACACCGCGCGCAAATATTTTGGCCCACGGCGTAGCAACAACCAACCGCCAAGCAACAATGCCGTATCGAAATACCGCAGTGCGGCACTCCACACCCAATCGCCCCCGCCCAGGCTTATCGCCCGGTTGAGGACAAAATTGGTGGAGAACATTGCCGCTGCCAGCAGGCCAAGCAGCACCAGCCGGGGCAGGCTTACCGCCATGCTTGGGACCGCCGCACTGCGTTGCCAAAAACCTCGTGCCAGCCTGCAACATCGGCCACATCTGGTGTTACCGCCTGCACGCCACCTGGCCGGGGTACATCGCCGCCCGCCATCGCGGCACAGCCGAACGCGGTCAGCTCATCGAATTCAGGCAGCAAAATCTCGCGTTGCAACGCATTGGCCAGAAATTGTACAAAATACGCGCTGCGTGTCAGCCCGCCATCCACGGATATTTGCTCCCCGATCGGCACCAGCGCATGCATCGCCGCCACAACCTCGGCGGTGCGCAGCGCAATGCCTTCCAGCAGGGCCTGCGCCATGTCGCGCTTCGTCGTGCTCGCATCCATCCCCACCCATAAAGCGGCGGCTGAACGGTCCCAATGCGGGCAGGCCAGCCCGGACAATGCCGGCACAAATGCCAGCTTGCGCGTAATTGCAGGCGGAGCCTCGAACGAATCTAATTCATCAAACGCGTTAAACAACCCCAACCGCTGGCCCCATTCCACGGCGGAGCCGGCGTCATACACCCCGCCATCCACCGCATAATCGGCAGTGCCATTACGTGCCCAGGCCACGGTTGGCAGCAGCCCCTGCCCCGGCGCCCGCACAATGCCTGCTCCGGTCACCGCCAAGGCAAAAGCGCCGGTACCGAATGTGATTTTGGCATCGCCAACCACGCGGCAGCCATGGCCATAAAGTGCCGCCTGCTGGTCCACCAGGGCAGCCCGAACCGGCACGCCGCCGATCTCACCAAAATCCCCGGCGGATTCACGAATTTCCGGCAGTGCCTCCATCGGCACGCCAAAAATCCGGCATAATGCAGCGTCCCATTGCCGCGTTTCCAAATTCATTAGAGACGTGCGCGAGGCCGTGGTTACATCAGTCGCAAACACCCCTGCCAGACGGTCCAGAAAAAACGCGTCCGTCGTGCCGAGCCGTAACCGCCCCGCTGCAAGTGCTGCCCGTGCCTCTGGAATCTCACGCAAAATCCAGGAAAATTTTGAAGCGGAAAAATACGCATCGAGCGGCAGCCCGGCCCGCGCCATCACCTCTGCTTGCGCATCCCGCAGCCCTTCCAGCCAGGTGGAGGTACGATTATCCTGCCACACAATCACCGGCGAGAGCGCATGCCCCGTCACCGCATCCCAGGCCAGGCAGCTCTCGCCCTGATTGGCCAGGCCAATCGCATCCACCTCGCCGGCCGCGGCCAAACATTCCCGCACGTTGCGCAGTAATTCTTCCGGGTCATGCTCCACCCAGCCCGGTTGCGGATGAAACTGCTTATGCTTTACCGCACGCACAATGCGCGCGCCGGACTCGTCTAAAAGCAACACCCGCGTGCTCGTCGTCCCCTGGTCGATCGCGGCAATTCTCACGCCACAATCTCCACAACCAGTTGCGAGACATCCTGCGGCAGCCTGATATTTTCCAGATCCAGCAAAATGCGCCGCTCCGGCAGTGCTGCAATACGGCGGCGGTACAACACCACCTCCCCTGCCCTTACCCGCAACTGGCCGCGCACGGCCGCCGCCACGCGCAACTGCATCACCCCGCGCAGCCGCGTCACCCGCGCCAGGCTTTGCGGCAGAGCGTATTTCAGCCCCTCGCCGCACAGCACTTCCACGCCGCCCTCGGCACAAGGCAGGCCACCGGACAAATCATCGGCGATGTAATCGGCAATCGCCGCACCTTCACGAAAACTCCAACCGGCGGTCTCGATGCCGCGCAGCAGATTGCCGGCGGCGAAATAGGCGCCATCGGAACAACGGCCATATTGGTCCGTCACCGGCCCGCCGCTGCCCGCATCGACCGCCAAATGCCCCATCCGCGCCAGACTCGCCTCCGGGACAAACTGGCCCGTCAGCAGCACGCCGTCGCAAACTATCTCGCGCCCATCAGTCAGTTTCACACTTTCAACCCGCGCGCCGCCGCATATCTCCGCAATCCCGGCACCATAATACAACGGAATCCGCAACAACCTGGGAAGCAGCGTTAAAGGCCAGCGTGCCACCGGGCGCTTGCCCGCCTCCAGCATCGCCACGGGGCGAATCCCATGGCCGCGGCAGGTGGCGAGCGAGGAGAGCGACACCAGCTCCGTGCCCACCACCACCGGGCGGCGAAACGGCACGCTGCCGTGCAGCACAACATGCGCCTGCAATGCCCCGGTGTTGAGCACGCCGAGCGGCCTGTCGCCGCCCAGCAACCGGGCAGAACGCGGGGACTCTCGCGCGCCTGTCGCCAGCAGCACGCGCGAGGCGCGCAATTCCTTGAACCCGTCGGGTGTTGCCACATCCAGCACGCCATTGGGGTGCAGTTTCACCACTGAATGCTGGAGCAAAATCTCTATCCCGGCCTTGTCCGCCGCCGCGCGCAGGCGCCGCGCATAGGCCGGGCCGGTCAGCACGCGGCCAAACTCATGCATGCCAAAAGGCGGGTGCCCGCAATGGCGCGGTACGCCGCCCAGCATGGCTTCGCGCTCCAAAATCACCACGCGCCCCACGCCACGGCGTTTCAGCGTCAGCGCCGCCGCCACGCCGGCCGGCCCGCCACCGATGATCGCGACATCAATCATGCCAGCCTACCCGCGCATAAAGCCGCCAGCGCGGCATTGCAGTAAAACCCCTGGCAGCGGCCCATGCCGGCCCGGGTGCGTCGCTTCAGCCCGCCCCAATCCTGTGCCGGCAACGGGCCTGCCAACGCTGCCTCAATCTCGCGTTTGGTCACCAGCTCGCAATGGCAGATGATCTCGCCGTAGCCCGCATCCCGCCAATCCCGCGCACAATGTTCGGCCAATCGCGGCGCCTGCGGCCACACGGGGGTGGCTACTTCCGTATGCGTGCCGCCATATAAACCCCAGGCATGCTGGGCCAGGCCCAAAGCGGCGGTCAGCCCCGTAGAGCGTATACCGCCCAGCACGATGTATTTTTGCGCCGCCACATGCCGCACGCGGTAGTTTTTCTCCTCGGTTGCGGGGCGGATGCCGGCGTAAATCGCGGTTACCGGCATGTCGCGCAGCGCGGGCAGCATTTCCACGGCTTTGTCTACCAACATGCGCAAAGTCTCTGAATCAGTATCGGCCCGCTCGCGGCTTTCCTGCTCCTCGGCCGTGGGCCCTACCAGAAGATTTCCAAACACCGTAGGCGTGAGCACAATCCCTTTGGTGCGCTCTTCCGGCACGGGCAGCAAAATCGCACTCAACAGGCGCGATGCCACCTTGTCGAACACCACAAACTGCCCCTTGCGCGGCTTTATGGTGAAGCCGTGCGTGCCAAGCAGCCGCTCCTCCAGCACATCGCCAAACAAACCGGCGCAGTTGATGACCGCGCGCGCCTGCACCTCGCCGGTACTGGTCTGCAACCGCCAGGTACCATCGAAACTGCCCGACAAAACCTCGGTATTACGCCGCACCTCGGCGCCATTCTCCAGCGCTTGCAGCAGATACGCCATCGGGGCGCTCCACGGGTCGATCAGATATTCGCCCGGCACCAGCACGCCGCCCAGCACGGCACCCGACAATGCCGGTTCGCGCGCCAAAATTTCCGCGCGCGAGATCGCCCGCACATCCACTACGCCATTGGCGTGCGCCGCTGCCTCAATGCCCGCCAGTTTTGCAAATTGTTCCTCACTCCAGGCGGCAACAATGGCACTGCTCTTCAGCAACGGCAGCCCCAGCTTTTCGTGTATTTGCAAATATTCGCGGTAGCCCACCTGCATGCAGGCCAGTTCCAAACTGCCCGCCGGCGCGTCAAACCCCGTGTGCAGAATGGCGCTATTGCCCTTGCTGGCGCCGGATAAAATATCCGCACCCTTTTCCAGCAGCAGTACGCGCGCGCCTTGCAGCGTAAACCGCCGCGCCACCGCGCAGCCGACAACGCCGCCGCCCACCACCGCCACATCGAACATGGCGCAAAACTCCACCTCTGGCCTGGACGTGTCAACCGCACTGCCCCATAGAAAAAAACCACCGCGCAATTATATTACGCGGAGCAAAGACCATGGGGCAAAATGCAAAGCACGGCCGAAACGCTGATCCTGGACGATATCGACCGGAAAATTCTGGCCGAATTGCAGGAGGATGGGCGGATGACCAATGTCGAGCTGGCACGCCGCGCCGGTATTTCCGCCCCCCCCTGCCTGCGCCGGGTGCGGCGGCTGGAGGAGGCTGGGTACATTGCCGGCTACCATGCGGCCACCGATGCGCAGAAGCTGGGCTGGCAGATCGCCTTCTTCGTCATCGTGGGGCTGGAGAGCCAGAAGCAGAGCGTGCTGGAGGCTTTTGAAGCTCTGGTGGCGGGCTGGCCGGAGGTGCGGGAATGCCACATGATCCGCGGCGGCGGGGATTTTTTGCTAAAGCTGGTGGCGCGCGATGCGGCGCATGAGAACCAGCTGACGGCACGGCTGACCAATGGCCCAACCGTGACGAAAGTGCAGACATTACAGACCATCCGCACCAGCCGGGCTTTGGCGGGCGTGCCCATGGAGCGGTTTGGTGGGTGAGTTTCTGGTCTTTCTGGCGGCGGTTCTGGTGGATTTACTCTGCCGCTTTGCCCCCGCGCATCTGCCTTACGTCTTCCCCTTCGTGTTCAACGCGCCGGTGTTCATCGGCTGCTGGCTGGTGGCTTTGTGGTACTGGCGCGGGATAAGGCTGGTAGCCCCCGAGGCGCGGCCGGGGCTGGTGCGGCAGTGGTTCTTCGTGGCCGGGCTGGGCAGCATCTATTTCGTGCTGCAGACGCATTTTGAGTATGTCTCGCAGCATATGTTCTGCCTCAACCGCACGCAGGCGGTGGTGCTCGGCATGGCCGGCCCGTTCGGCATCGCCATCGGCTGGATGGGTGATATTCTGCGCCTTGGCGCCCCCGGTTTTGTGGTGCGCTGGGCCAAGGCGTTCTGGCAGCGTGCCCGCTGGCTGGCGCATCCCATCCCCGCGACCGTCATTTTCCTCACCACGACCGATGTCTGGCTGATCCCCAGCGTGCATTTCGCCGCCATGCTCAACCCGCGGCTCTACGCGGTTATGAACCTCTCCTGCCTGTTGGGCGGGCTGCTGTTCTGGATCATGGTGCTGGACCCGCGGCCGAAGGGCGAGGCGCGCTATTCCTATATGGTGCGGGCGGCAACGGGGTTTCTGGTGATGTTCCCGCAAATCGCGGTGTCCTCGACTATCGCGCTGACGACCCAGGATTTATACCCGTTCTATACGCTATGCGGGCGGCTGTACCCCAATATTTCAGCGAGTTATGATCAGATGCTGGGGGGGATGATCCAATGGATCCCGCCGGGCATGATGAATACGGCGGCGCTGCTGATCTCGCTGAACGCGCTGCGATTGGCGGAGGCCGAGGAGGATAAGGTTTTTGTGCCGCCGCCCGGGGCCAAGGTTTACGAGGCTAAGTGGACCGGGCGGCACTGAGTACGTTGAAGGCCCGCCTGCGCGGACCTTCACGATGTTAGGTAACGAGAGCCAGGAGGCAAAACCCCCGGCCTTAGCCTACGATCTCAATACCGGCGAAGAAGAACGAAATTTCGCGCGCCGCGGCATCCACGCCATCGGACCCATGCACGGAGTTCGCCTCGATCGATTCCGCGAATTCCTTGCGGATGGTGCCCGCCTCGGCATTGGCCGGGTTGGTGGCGCCCATGATGTCGCGGTTTTTCTGGATGGCGTTCTCGCCCGCAAGCACCTGGGCCACGACCGGGCCGGAGATCATGAAGGTCACCAGCTCGCCGAAGAAGGGGCGGTGCGAGTGCTCGGCGTAGAAGGCTTCGGCCTGGGCCTTGCTCAGCTGCAGGCGCTTGGTGGCCACGATGCTCAGGCCCGCGCCCTCGAACTTGGTGTTGATTTTGCCGGTGAGGTTACGGCGGGTGGCGTCCGGCTTGATGATCGAGAGGGTGCGTTCGGTGGCCATGTGATAAAAACCTTAAAGTGAATGTTGCGCCGCCATTAGCGGGGCAATGCAGGCTGGGCAAGCCCCACGCTTACGCAAGGGCCTGGGCGAAGCCCAGGCTGGGCAAGCGTGGGCGGGCAAGGTACAGCCTCCCGCATGAGCGTTTTGAATATAGATGACCTGTCCTTCAGCATCGCCGGCCGCCCTTTATTGGAGCACGCCAGCCTGATGGTGGACGAAGGCCGGCGGATCGGGTTGATCGGCCGCAACGGGGCCGGCAAGTCCACTTTGCTGAAATTGATAGCGGGTGTGATGGGGCCGGACGGCGGGACCATCCGCTTTGGCCAGCGGGTGCGGCTGGGCTATGTGGCGCAGGAGGCCCCGGGCGGGCCGATTACCCCGCTAGAGGTGGTGCTGGCGGCCGATGCCGAGCGCGCCTCCCTGCTGGCGGCAGCCGACAGCCCCGACACCCCGCATGACGATCTGGCGGAAATCCACGACCGGCTGGTAACCATCCAGGCCGATGCCGCCCCTTCGCGCGCCGCCGCCATTCTGGCCGGGCTCGGGTTCAGCGAGGAGTGGCAGGCCCGCCCGATGAGTTCCTACTCCGGCGGCTGGCGCATGCGCGTGGCCCTGGCAGCGGTGCTGTTCTCGGCTCCCGACCTACTGCTGCTCGATGAGCCGACCAACCATCTCGACCTGGAGGCCACGCTCTGGCTGGAGGGGTATTTGCAGAAATTCCCCGGCGCCATTCTGCTGGTCAGCCACGACCGCCAGCTGCTCGACCGCGCGGTGGAATCCATCGCCCATCTCGACAAGGGCAAGCTCACCCTCACCCCCGGCGGGTTCGCCGAGTTTGTGCGGATTAAAACCGAGCGCGCGCTGCAGCAGGCCCGCGTGGTGGAAAAAGTCGCCGAACAGCGGGCGCATATGCAGAGTTTCGTGGACCGGTTCCGCGCGAAAGCCAGCAAGGCGCGCCAGGCGCAAAGCCGCATCAAGGCGCTGGAGCGCATGCCGCAGCTGGATTCCGTGGTGGAGGACAAGGCGACCACCTTCTCCTTCCCCTCGCCGGAAGACCTGCCCCCGCCGATGCTTCAGCTCGACAACGTCGATATCGGCTATGACGGCAAGGCGATTCTTACGGGTGTGTCGCTGCGGCTGGACATGGAAGACCGCATCGCGCTGCTGGGCCAGAACGGCAACGGCAAATCGACATTGGCGAAACTGCTCGCCGGGCGGTTGAGTTCCATGCGCGGGCGGGAATTCCGCGTCAAAGGCCTGCGCATCGGGTATTTCGCGCAACATCAGGAGGATGACCTTATCCTCACCGACACGCCCTACGACCATCTGGCCCGCGCCATACCCAAAGCCACGCCGCCGCAATTGCGCGCCCAGGCCGCACGTTTCGGGCTCGATGCGGACCGGGTGAACACCAAGGTGGGTGCGATGTCCGGCGGCGAAAAAGCCCGCCTGCTGCTGGCACTTGCCACGCGCGACGCACCGCATCTGCTCATCCTCGATGAGCCGACGAACCATCTCGATATCGATGCGCGTGACGCGCTGGTAAAAGCCCTCACCGCGTTTGAGGGGGCCGTGGTGCTGATCAGCCATGACCCGTATCTCGTCGGGCTGGTTGCCGACCAGCTGATACTTGTGGCCAACGGCAAGGTCGAGCCGTTCGAGGGCGATCTCGCTGCCTATGCCGCCTCGATAACCGAGCGCGCGGCCGGGCCGCCGCGCTCCGCGGCCGAACGCAAGAACGACAAGGCCGCGCGGCAGGAAGCCCGGCTAAGACTGGCGCCCTTGCGCCACGCGGCGAAAGCGGCTGAGCAGGCGCTAGGAAAACTAACGGCCGAGAAAACTCTTATTGAGGTGAAACTGGCCGGCACGGAGATCTACACCCCAGCCAAAGCCGCGGAACTGACCAAAACCACCCAGCGCCTGGCGGCGTTGAAACGCGAAATCGAAACTGCCGAACTGGCCTGGCTGGAGGCAGCCGAAACGCTGGAGACCGCGGAGGGGTGAGAAATAACAACCTATAGTTAATTAAATTAACTATACCCCCGGCCCGGCACCACAATATCGGCGCGGGATTCGGGGTTTGTCATCATATACATATCGGCGCTGGGCAGAAAAATCTTGCGCCATTCCTCGGTCCAGATGCCAAAATTGCGGGCATAGGCCACATCCAGAATGGTTTCGCGCTCGCTCAGGACAAAAATTTTAAGCCCGTAATAACGCGTCAGCAACGGCACCAATGCGGAAATCCCTTCCACGATCACCGGGCGCTGCGTGGTGATGCGGCGCTTTTCCGTGGCAACGGCGAGCGTGTCCCAATCGAACGGCGCATATTCGCAGGCGCCTGTTTCGGCCAGCTCCGTTACCGCCCGCAAAAATTCATCGTAGCGCAGATAGGGGAACGGAAAACCCGGGCTGCGGTTGGGCCAGGCTGCTTCGGGGAGCAGAAATTCGTCCACCTGCAAAATCTCAAACCCGTAAGTCTCGCGCAAACGAAACGCCAGCGTGGTTTTACCCGCGCAGGGCATGCCGTCGATGCCGATCAGCGGCCGTGTCAGGTTTTCGCTCAGCCCGGTGGGCAGGCAGAATGGCGCGTCGAACATATCCCCGCCTCTGGCAAAAATGTGCCGCTAAATTATTCCGGCCCATAGTGTAACATTAAATCGCAGCTGTTAAACCGCTGGTTAATTCGTACACGGAGATTTGATCGCGGATTGCTCAAGCAGGCAGATCAAATGGGCAGATGCACCGTCACGCGCAACCCGCCGCCAAGCCGGTTGGTAAACACAATGTCACCCCCATGCGCGCGCAAAATATTGCGGGCAATGGAAAGGCCCAGGCCGGAGCCGCCGGTCTCTCGGTTGCGGCTGGTCTCCAGCCGGTGGAAGGGCTCGAACACACGCTCCATATCCTCAACCGGGATGCCGGGGCCTTGGTCCTCGATGTCGATACGCACAACGCCGCGCACCGGGGCGTGCAATGTCACACTCGCCGCATCGCCATATTTCAGCGCATTGCCGATGAGATTGGCCAAGGCCCGTTTCAGCGCCAAGGGCCGCGCCAGCACCGGCAGATGCTTCAACCCCGCATAGGTCAAAGCATCGGCATGCTCGGGATCGCCATCGGCGGCATCGTCAAGGATGGTGCGCAGCAGGCTGGCGAGGTCGAGTTTCGTTACCGGCTCGGTGGAGGTGGCATCGCGCCCGAAGGCCAAAGTGGCGGCAACCATGGCTTCCATCTCGTCCAGATCCGCCAGCATTTTGCCGCGTTGTTCGTCATCCTCCATGTATTCGGCGCGTAGTTTCAGCCGCGTGATCGGCGTGCGTAAATCATGCCCTATGGCGGTGAGCAGAAAGGTGCGGTCCTCGACGAAACGCCGCACCCTTGCCGCCATGGTATTGAAGGCAATGGCGGCAGTGACGATTTCGGAAGGCCCGCGCTCGGGCAAATTCGGGGCGTTGGCAACGTCGCGCCCCAGCGCCTCGGCCGCCGCGGCCAGGGTTTTAACCGGCAGCAGCAGCTGGCGCACTGCCCAGGTGATCATCAGCGCGCCGAGTACCGTCATCACGATAAAGGCCGAGGCAAAACCCGGTGAGCGCCAAGGTACCACCGGCGGCAAAGTGGAGCTGATGGTGAGCCAGTAGGCAGGCGGCAACAGCTCATCGGGCGGCGGGAACACGCCGGCCAGCAGCGCCGCGATGTCAGGCCCCCCCACCAGACCACCGGGCCAGCCGCCCCCGCCAAAGCTACCGCCAAAGCCGCCGCCGGGACCATTCGGTCCATCCGGCCCTCCGCCTGGCCCTCCGCCTGGCCCCCCGCTTGGTCCATCGCCCGGTCCACCGTCCGGCTCATGCCCGCCGGGCCCCCCGGGGCCCGGGCCAGGGCCCTGACCAGGCCAGCCACCGTCAAACGGCCATCTGCCATCGCCGAACATTGCCGGACCATTGCTTGGCGTACCATTGCTTGCAGAACCGCCCGGCGGATGCGGCATGCCACCGGAAAAACGCACACTGCCGGGCAGGCCGAAGCTAATGATGTAGCGCGTCGGCTGACCCTGCACGCGCAAAACCGTGCCATGCGGGTGGATGCTCGGCGGTATGCCATAAGCGAACATCCCAGCCCGCACCGCCTCACGCGCCGGCAAGGGCATCGGGTAGGTATCGTCCAGCGGCGCGTCCAGCGAAAGCGTCACGGTATCGCCCTTGGGCAGCGGCTCTTTGGCCACCAGCGCCGGCCGGTCCTCAGGCGCCGCCAACGCGATATGGCGGTAGATAATAACCGCCCGCACAGCGAACTGCTGCTCCTCCTCCAACTGCCCAAGCTTCACCTGGTTCAACGTATGGATCACCAGCCCCAACAGCTGGATCAGCGCAAACCCGGCCAGCAGGATCAAAACCATGCGGCGTGCCAGGGATTTCGGCAGAAGGGGCAAATGTTTCAAACGCGCTCCGGAGTCCGCGGCAATGTTTTATGGCCCCGCTTATGCCCCCGGAAGCCGCATTTTCAAAGCCGTTCGACCGGTGTTGAGAGAACATAGCCGCCGCCGCGCACGGTCTTGATCAACTGCGCATTGCGCCCGTCATCCTCCAGCTTACGCCGCAACCGCGACACGGCCACGTCTATGGCGCGGTCAAACGGCCCAGCCTGGCGGCCGCGCAGCAGATCCAGCAGCATGTCGCGCGTCAGCACGCGGTTGGGGCGGTCGAGCAGGGCTGTTAGCAGGTCGTATTCGCCGCCGGTGATTGCGACCTCCACGCCGCTTGGGTCGAGCAGGCGGCGGCGGGCGGTTTCCAGCACCCAGCCGGAAAAATGATAGCTTTTGGCATGGTCCGGGGCGCGGTCTTCGGGGTCGCCGGTGCGGCGCAGCACGGCGCGGATGCGGGCCAGCAGCTCGCGCGGGTTGAACGGTTTGGTGACATAATCATCCGCGCCCAGTTCCAGCCCTATGATCCGGTCTGTATCCTCGGCCATGGCGGTGAGCATGATGATGGGGATATTGGCTTCAGAGCGGAACCAGCGGGCCAGATCCAGCCCGCTCTCGCCGGGCAGCATCAGGTCCAGCACGATCAGCTGGTAATGCCCGTTGGCGAAGGCCCGGCGCGCATCCTTGCCGTCGCGCGCGGTTGTCACCCGCAGGCGCTGGCGTTCCAAGAATTTGGCCAACAGGTCACGGATTTCCCGGTCGTCATCCACGATTAGAATATGCGGCATGGTTTCCATGACTGTTACAATAGCGCCTGTCACAGTGCTTGTGCAGGCCAAGTTGCAATTGGTGACAATTCGGTCAGGGCCGGTGCCGTAATCACCGCTAACCGTCGCTGAAGCAGTGCTGCAAAAAATTCACTTGCGCCTGGGGGGGTATGGCCCTATTCCCCGCTCCACGCAGCAACGTACGTGCCTCTGCCGGTTCTCCGGTTACGCAACGGCGTCAAGCGTTCTGGCAGCACAGCCGGGCTCACGCTCGGAAGATGGCTGGTTCGTTGGACCGTTTTGTAACCCTATCCGTTGCCTCAACAGGCGGATAGTTTGAGAAAGGATGAGGACGATGACCCCTAAAGTCGTTTCGTTTCTTGACACCATGCCGGCAACGCCGTGTCTGGTGCTGGATCTTGATCGTGTGGCTGACAACTACGCAGCCCTGCGCCGCGCATTGCCGGCCGCGGCGATTTACTACGCCGTGAAGGCCAATCCGGCCGCGGCGGTTCTGCGCCTGCTGGCCGAGGCTGGTTCGTGCTTCGACGCCGCGAGCCTGCCGGAGGTTGAATCCTGCCTCGCCGCCGGGGCCGATGCCGCGCGTATCTCCTTCGGCAATACGGTGAAGAAACCCGCCGCCATCGCCAAGGCCCATGCCTATGGCGTGCCGCTGTTCGCGTTTGATTCCGCCGAGGAGCTGGAGAAAATCGCCGCCCACGCGCCCGGCGCCAAAGTTTATTGCCGCATCGCCGTGAAGAACGAAGGCGCCGAATGGCCGCTGTCGAAAAAATTCGGCACCACCACGGAACGCGCCAAAGAGCTGCTACTGTCCGCCCCCGCCATGGGCCTGGTGCCGCATGGCGTGTCCTTCCACGTCGGCAGCCAGCAGACGGGCACGGAGGCCTATTCCCTCGCCGTCGCCCAGGCCGCGATGATCTTTACGGATCTCAAAGCCCAAGGCGTGGAACTGAAGATGATCAATCTCGGCGGCGGTTTCCCCATCCGCTACCAGCGCGACGTGCCCGGCGCCGATGATTTTTCCTCCGTCATCATGGATGCGATGATCGAGCATTTCGGCAACGATATTCCGGACATGCTGATCGAGCCCGGCCGCGCCATGGTCGGCAATGCCGGCACCGTGGTGGCCGAGGCCGTGCTCATCTGCCAGCGCATCCCCGAGGACCCGCGCCGCTGGGTGTATCTGGACATCGGCCGCTACGGCGGGCTGGCCGAAACCGAGGGCGAGGCGATCCGCTACCGCATTACTGCGGGCAATGGTGGCCCTGTCGGCCCCGTGGTGCTCGCCGGCCCCACCTGCGACGGCGTGGACGTGATGTACGAGCAAACACCTTATTTGCTCCCCATGGGGCTGAAATCGGGCGACCGCGTGCTGATCCACGATACCGGCGCCTATGTGACCAGCTACGCCAGCCAGAATTTCAACGGTTTCGCCCCGCTGGAAGAGCACTACATCTAACTGTCACCCGGCAGCGCTTCCCCCGGCGGGGGAAGCGCCCTAATCTCTCTCCCGACTAACCAAGGGAGACCGCTATGACCGACATCAAACTTAAGGCCGCCGACGGCTCGGGTGAATTCACCGCCACCGTCTGGATGCCCAAAGGCGAAGACACCGCCGGCGCCGTCGTCCTCATCCAGGAAATTTTCGGCGTTAATGACGCTTTGCGCGAAACCGGCCAGCTGCTGGCGGATATGGGCTTCATCGCCATCGCCCCCGACCTGTTCTGGCGCCAGGAACCCGGCGTGAACATCTCCGACAAATCCGAAGCCGAATGGAAGCAGGCCTTCGCCCTCATGAACGGGCTCAACCAGGACCTCGCCATCGAAGACCTCAAAGTCACCCTCGCCGCCGCCCGCAAACTGCCCGGCGCCAACGGCCTCGCCGCCACCATGGGCTTCTGCCTCGGCGGCCGCCTCGCCGTGATGATGGCCACACGCTCCGATGCCGACGCCAATGTCTCCTATTACGGCGTCATGCTCGATAACCTCACCAGCGAATTCGACAACATCGCAGCCCCGCTGATGCTGCACATCGCCGAAAAAGACGAGTTCGTTCCCCCCGCCGTGCAGGAAACCGTGCTCGACGCGCTGGAAGAAAACGAATGGGTCGATGCCTTCATCTATCCCGGTGTCCAGCACGCCTTCGCCCGCCCCGGCGGCGTCCACTACGACGCCCGCGCCGCCATCATCGCCAACGGCCGCACTACGGAACTCCTTGCTGAAATCCTCGAATGAGGGTTTGGGGCTTGGATTGTGCTTGGGGGACGGCAAAGGCCAGGGCTCTGCCCTGGACCCGCCAAGGGCCGAAGGGCCCTTGGATCCCACCCGGGTTAGAAAAAGAGGGGCCTTCAAGATACCGTGTGTGTCACGGCTGGAAGCGCCCCTCTTTTTCTAACCCGAATTGTTGGGGGTCTGGGGCCTCAGGCCCCAGCGGGTCGAGGGCGGAGCCCCGCCTTTTCCTCTCCCCAAGCACCACCCCATGCCCATAACCCTCACCCGAAGGAATTTCGGCGTGGGCGTTGCCGTGCTGGCGGCCGGTAGCGCGAAGGCGGCTTCTGGGTATGTGGGGGCGGTGTTGGGGCAGATGGCGGCGTTGCGGGATGGGCCGGTGCTGTTGAATTCCTATTTGGTGGAGGCGGGTCCTGGCGCGGGGGATTTTGATCTGACGCAGGCGAATGCGGCTTATGTTTATGACAATGCACTGGCTGGGATTCTGCTTCTGGCGGCGGGGCATCGGGATGCGGCGTTGCGGATTGGCCAGGCTTTGGCTTTGGCGCAGGCACATGACCGGAAGTTCAGCGATGGGCGTTTGCGGAATGGTTATGCGGCGGGGGTTATGGGTGTGCCTGCCAAATTGCCTGGGTTTTGGGATGCGAAAGCGGGGCGCTGGGCGGAGGACCCTTATCAGCTCGGCACGGATACGGGGCCGATGGCCTGGGCGATGCTATTATGGGCGGCGTTGGGCATGCGTGCGCCGGCCAATGATGCGGGGAATTTTGTGGATGCGAGCCTGCGCGCGCCGCGCGGCTATTACGGCGGGTTCTACGGTTTCGATCCGTCGCAACAACAGCTTTTATGGCAGAGCACGGAGCAGAATCTCGATCTGGCCGTGGCGTTTCACGCTTTGGGGCGGGCAGAGGATGAAGGCCATGCCTCGGCATTTGTAAAAGCGATGTTCGATGCGCATTCTGGCCGTTTCGACTCCGGTTGCGCGCCGGATGGAACGCAAAACCCTCTCCTCGCGGCGGATGCCGGCATCTGGCCCTACCTCGCCGGGCTAGGCGATGCCGCGAGCGCATTGGCGGCGATAAATGAACTGCGCCGCGGCGACGGCATCGGCTTTTCTGCTGCCAGTACCAGCATCTGGCTGGAGGGCACCGCCTTTGCAGCGCTGGCGTTGCGCAAAATGGGCAATGGTTTGGCCGATGCGTTTATGGCAACAATCGCCGCAAATGTTTCGCCTGAGGGTTACGTCTACGCCACGGTAGCGCCCAGCCTGTCCACCGGCCTGACAGTCGGTCCCTCACTGCAAAAAGGCGCGCCGGAGCTGGCCTTCAACTACTACCGCCGGCCTTGCCTCAGTGCCACCTGCTGGGCCGGCCTGGCGGAACTGGGCGTTAACCCCCTCAGCCCGTAAATGCTTTGAATGTTGGGCGGATAAGCGTAGCGCCATCCGCCATCCTCGCGCCGGGCATGGCGGAAGGCGCTGCGCTTATCCGCCCTTGTAATAGCGAAACCTGCTATCTTTGATTTGCCCTGAGAAGGGTGTCCTGCCCTGGGTGGCGCCCCAGGGCAGGACGGTTGGCGTCGGATCGATCCG
>JAMFRU010000092.1 GCA_026224875.1 Acidocella sp. | reverse complement strand
GGAAACCGGCAACCTAAACGCCTGCCTCTTCTGGGCCGGCCAGGTCCAAGGCCTAATCAACGACATCCCCAACTGCGCCGAACTCATCAACCTCATCATGAACGAAGCCGATGCCATCATCACCGGCCGCCTGGCGAAGTTCGTGGCATAGACAAAAGGCGGGACTCCGCCCTCGACCCGCTGGGGCCTGAGGCCCCAGACCCCCAACAATTCGGGCCTAAAAGAGAGAGGCCATCCCGTGCTCGTGCAGCACACGTGCTGGAATGGCCTCTCTCTTTTAGGCCCGGGTGGGATCCAAGGGCCTTTCGGCCCTTGGCGGGTCCAGGGCAGAGCCCTGGCCTTTTGTTCACACCACGAACGACGCCAGGCGGCCGGTGATGATGGCTTCGGCTTCGGTCATGATGCGGCTGATTAGTTCGGCGCAGGTGGGGATGTCGTTGATTAGCCCTTGGACCTGGCCGGCCCAGAAGAGGCCGGCGTCCAGGTTGCCGGTTTCCAGTAGTTCGCGCCCCTGTATGCCGCGCACGAGGTGGGCGACGCTTTGGAAGGTTGCGTCGGGGGCGGACAGCAGTTCGACCACCTGGTCGGAGACGCTGTTTTTGCCGACGCGCGCTGTGTTGTGCAGTTTGCGGAAGATGAGGTTGGTGCCGCGCTCGTCATTCTGCACGATCAGTTTTTTCACGTTCTCATGGATTGGCGCTTCCACCGTGGCGCAGAAGCGCGTGCCCATGTTGATGCCTTCGGCACCCAGTGCCAGGGCGGCCGCGAGGCCACGGCCATCGCCGAACCCGCCGGAGGCGATCATCGGGATTTTCACTTTATCCGCGGCGGCGGGGATCAGGATCAGCCCGGGGATATCGTCTTCGCCTGGATGGCCGGCGCATTCGAAGCCGTCGATTGAGATCGCATCCACGCCCATGCGCTCGGCGGAGAGCGCATGCCGCACGGCGGTGCATTTATGCACGACGAGAATGCCATGTGCCTTGAATTCATCGACATGTTCCTGCGGCTTATGGCCGGCGGTTTCCACAATCTTGATGCCGCTTTCGATGATCGCCTTGCGGTATTCGGCATAGGGCGGCGGGTTGACCGAGGGCAGAATGGTCAAATTCACCGCGAACGGTTTATTCGTCATGCCGCGGCAACGTTCGATCTCTTCGCGCAACGCGTCGGGCGTCGGCTGGGTGAGGGCGGTGAGAATCCCCAACCCGCCGGCGTTCGATACGGCAGCGGCCAGCTCAGCGCGGCCGACCCACATCATGCCGCCCTGCACGATGGGATGTTCAATGCCGAACATTTCGGTAAAACGTGTCTTCAAAGCCATGAAACTCTCCTGTCGTGGCGCTTACACGCCTAATTTATAGTTGCAGTGCTTAAGCACCCTGCCAGTTGCCTTTACGTTTCTCGGTGAAGGCAGCCATGCCTTCCGATTTATCGGCGGTGGCGCACAGCCCGTTGAACAGGCGGCGCTCGAACAGAATGCCCATGCCAAGCCCGGTCTCGAACGCGGCATTGACCATTTCCTTATTGGCGATGGCGGCGAGCGGCGGCATCGCGGCAATCGCCTGTGCCTGTTTTAACGCCTCTTCCACCAAGCCCTCAGCTGGTACAACTTGCGCAACCAAACTCGCGCGCTCGGCTTCGGCGGCATCCATAAAGCGCCCGGTCAGGCACATCTGCATGGCCTTGGCCTTGCCCACAGCGCGGGTCAAACGTTGCGAACCGCCCATGCCCGGCGCCACGCCAAGCTTGATCTCCGGCTGGCCAAACTTCGCGGTTTCGGCTGCAATAATGAAATCAGCCATCATCGCGAGCTCGCAGCCGCCACCCAGCGCGAAGCCGGACACGGCCGCAATCCACGGCTTGCGCGTCGCGGTTACTTTCTCGAACCCGGCAAAGAAATTCTCGCCGAACATCGCGGCAAAACCCTTCGCCTGCATTTCCTTAATATCCGCCCCGGCGGCAAACGCCTTTTCGCTCCCGGTGAGCACCAGGCAAAGCTGGCTGGCATCGGCATTATAAGCGGCAAACGCCGTAATGAGGTCAGCCAGCACCTGGCTGTTCAGCGCATTCAGCGCCTGCGGGCGGTTAAGGCGCAGCAGCGTAACAGCGCCATGGGTTTCAACGAGAAGGGTTTCATAGGTCACCGGTTTGCTCCGTTTCGGACAAATCTATTGGGCACGAAAATCCGGCTTGCGCTTGGCGAGGAACGCCGCGACGCCTTCCTTGCCCTCCGCATCACGCCCGGCGGCGGCAATATTGCGCGCCTCCTGCTCCAGCTGTTCTTCAAGCGAGGCGCCAAAGCCATTGGCCAGCAGATTGCGCGTGCGTCCCAAAGCGCGCGTGGCACCATCGGCAAGCTTGGCAACAATCGCCTCGGCCTCGGCAGCCAAAGCTTCATCGGCCACCACGCGCGTAATCATACCAATCTCCGCCGCCTCGGTAGCCGAAACCCGCTTGTTGAGCAGCATAATCTCCTGCGCCTTACGCAACCCCACCAGCCGCGGCAGCAGCCACGTCGCCCCACCATCAGGCGTTAGCCCAATGCCGGTATAGGCCGTGGTAAAATGTGCCGATTGCGCAGCGATGGCGATATCCCCCAGCAGCGAGAGATTAAACCCAGCCCCCGCCGCGGGGCCATTGATGATGGTGACCATCGGCTTGCCCATGCGTGAAAAGCGCGAGACGGCGCTATGCACATAGGCCGTCAGCTCCTTCAGAAGTGCTGAAAACCGGTCGCCCGCATTGGCAAACCCGCCGACATCACCGCCGCCGCAAAACAGCTTGCCCGCACCGGTGAGAGTGACGACGCGGATGCTCTCATCCTCATCGCATTCAATCGCCGCTTCCATCAGCGCGCGCGCCAACGGCACGTCGATGGCATTGCCGGCTTTCGGCCGGTTCAGCGTCAGCCGCGCGATCCCCGCATCGCGCGTGAACAGTAGCGGGGCGTCGGTCTCGCTCATTTGGGCGGCATCCGGATGGCGCCATCAAGGCGAATAACCTCGCCATTCAGCATCGCGTTGGCGATGATGCTTTGCACCAGCTGCGCATATTCCTCGGGCTTGCCCATACGGCTGGGGAAGGGCACCTGCTTGCCGAGCGCTTCCTGCACGGCCGGCGGCATGGAGCTCATCATCGGCGTCCAGAAAATCCCCGGAGCGATGGTCATCACGCGGATTCCATACTGCGCCAGATCACGCGCCACCGGCAGCGTCAGCCCGACCACACCGCCCTTGGAAGCGGCATAGGCGGCCTGGCCAATCTGCCCGTCATAGGCCGCGGCGGACGCGGTATTGATAATCACGCCGCGCTCCTCGCCCAAAGGCTCCAGCGTGGCGGCGCGTGCGGAAAATTTGGCAATGACGTTGAACGTGCCGATCAGATTGATCTCGATCACCTTGCGGAAGGAGTCCAACGCATGCGGCGCAAACTCGCGCCCCACCGTCTTGGCACCTATCGCGATGCCGGCGCAGTTCACCAGCACCCGGGCAATGCCATGCGCAGCCTCAGCGGCGGCAATGGCTTGCGCCACGGAAGTATCGTCGGTCACGTTCACCTTAAAGAACGCCCCGCCGATCTTAGCCGCATGAGCCTGGCCCAGCTCTTCATTCAGGTCGAAAATCGCCACCTTCGAGCCCTGGCTGCTGAGCATTTCCGCCGTCGCACCACCCAGCCCCGAGGCGCCACCGGTAACGATGGCCGCAACATTTTTAAGTTCCATTTTTCCGCGCCCCTCTTAAACCAGCTCAACCGCGAAAGCCGTGGCTTCACCACCGCCAATGCAAAGTGCCGCAATGCCGCGCTTGCCGCCACGGGTTTCCAACGCCGCAATCAACGTCGCGATAATCCGCGCACCTGACGCACCGATCGGGTGGCCAAGTGCGGTCGCACCACCATTCACGTTCAGCTTCTCAGCCGGAATATCCAGCTCCTTGGCGGCAATCATCGCCACCACCGCAAACGCCTCGTTAACCTCGAACAGATCGACATCGGCCACGGTCCAGCCCGTCTTGGCCAGCAGCTTGCGAATGGCAAACACCGGGGCGGTCACGAACTTGGACGGCTCATGCGCATGTGCCGCATGCCCGACAACGCGTGCCACGGTCTTCAGCCCCAATTTCGCGGCAACGGATTCACGTGTCATCACCAAAGCCGCCGCGCCATCCGAGATGGAAGCAGAGCTGGCAGCGGTAATCGTGCCATCCTTGGCAAAAGCCGGCTTCAACCCAGGGATTTTCTCTGGCTTGGCATTACCCGGCTGCTCATCAACAACAATCGCAACATCGCCGCCCCTGCCGGACACCGTCACGGCGGTGATTTCCTTCTCGAACGCGCCGCTCGCAATCGCATCCTTAGCCCGCTGCAGCGAACGCAAAGCATAAGCATCCTGATCAGCCCGGCCCATCTGATATTCATTCGCCGTATCTTGGGCAAAAGCGCCCATCGGCTTACCTTGGGTATAGGCATCTTCCAGCCCGTCCAGCATCATGGAATCCTTGATCGCATCATGCCCAATGCGCGCCCCGCCGCGGTGCTTGGTCAGCAAATAAGGCGCGTTGGTCATGCTCTCCATGCCGCCGGCGACGATCACATCCGCAGAGCCCGCCACCAGCGCGTCATGCGCCATAATGGCCGCCTCCATGCCGGAGCCGCACATCTTGTTCAGCGTCGTGGCCTCGGCCGAAACTGGCAGCCCGGCGCCCAAAGCGGCCTGCCGCGCCGGCGCCTGGCCGAGCCCGGCCGGCAACACGCAGCCCATATACACGCGCTCCACCGCATCCGGCGAAACCCCAGCACGCTCCACGGCCGCCTTGATTGCGGCAGCGCCGAGGTCACTGGATTTCACGGAGCTGAAAGCCCCCTGGAACCCGGCCATCGGCGTACGGGCATAAGAGGCAATGACAACAGCATCGGACATGAGAAAAACTCCCGTTGGCGCCGCCTGAGGCGCGGAAAATACTTTTAAAGCGCGCGCGCAATCACCATGCGCTGGATGTCAGACGTGCCTTCGTAAATCTGGCACACACGCACATCGCGATAAATTTTCGCGAGACCGAATTCCTCAAGGTAGCCATAGCCGCCGAGCGTCTGAATGGCACCGGAACAAACCAGCTCCGCCGTCTCGGAAGCCACAAGCTTGGCCATGGAAGCTTCCTTCAGGCACGGCAGCTCGGCATCCTTCAGCGAGGCCGCATGCAGCACCAGCTGCTTGGCCGCTTCAAGCTTGGCCGCCAGATCAGCCAGCCGGAACCCGACCGCCTGATGCTCGATAATCGCCTTGCCCATCGACTTGCGGTCCTTGGCATAGCCAATCGCAATCTCAATAGCCGCCTGCGCCATGCCGATGCACTGTGCCGCAATCCCAATCCGCCCGACTTCCAGGTTAGAGAGCGCCAGACGATAGCCTTGCCCCTCCGGCCCGAACAGCAATTCCTCGCCCACGAACAAATCCTCAAACCGGATCGCGCAGGTGTCGGACGCCGCCTGGCCAAGCTTATGCTCAACCTTATCAACGATATAACCAGCACTATCAGTCGGCACCAGAAACCCCGAAATGCCCTTCTTGCCGGCCGCCGGGTCGGTAACGGCATAAACCATCGTCACCCCGCCGATCTTGCCGGAGGTGATGAATTGCTTGGCGCCGTTAAGCTTCCAGCCACCGTCCACTTTCGTTGCACGGGTAGAAATCGCCGCGGCATCGGACCCAGCATCCGCCTCGGTCAACGCAAACGCGCCGATCATCCGCCCCGAAATCAGCTCCGGCAAAAACCGCGCCTTCTGCGCCGCCGTGCCGTATTTCAAAATACCATTAATAAGCAGGCTGTTCTGAATGGAAACAATCGTGGAGAGCGCGCCATCCGCCGCCCCGAGCTCAATCAGCGCCAGCGCGTAGGACACATAATCAGCCCCGGCGCCGCCGTCTTCCTCCGGCGCCGTCATGCCCATCAGCCCCATTTCCGCCAGGCGGATAAACAGGGCAGGGGGATACCCCTTGGCCAGCTCATAACCCGCGCTATTCGGGCGGATCTCGTTCCGGGCAAAGTCGCGGATACTATCCTGGATTGCAGTCTGAGTTTCGTTGAGAACCACTGACTTCCTCGTATACTATTTACTCTTGAGTAAATGGCACGACCCGTTATACTCGTCAATACAATGACACAGCCGCCCACATGAATAAATCAGCCGCCCCCGCTTCGCCTGCCGCTCCAGGCCCGTCGCCCTTCCGCAACGCGCAGCAACGCGAGGCAGACCGCGCCTCCAAGCGCGACGCCGTGCTGCTGGCAGCCGTCCACCTGTTCAACCAACGCGGCTTCCACGCCACGTCTCTTGATGATGTCGCTGCAAGTCTGGGGGTGAGCAAACCGCTCATCTACCACTACCTCGGCGGCAAAGATCAGGTGCTGTTCGAATGCATGCGCATCGGCCTGCAACAACTGCGCGAAGCGGCAGACGAAGTTGCCCGCCAACCCGGTACCGGCATGGATCGCTTAAAGCGCTTCCTGCGCCGCTACGCCGAATGCATCATGGAAGACTTCTCCCGCTGCGTAATCCGCACCGGCGACGAAACCCTCTCCCCCGAAATCCGCCCGCAATTCCGCGCCCTGAAATCCGAAATCGACCACGCCATGCGCAAACTAATCGCGGAAGCCGCTGCAGACGGTTCGGCCAAAGTAACCGACGTAAAACTCACCGCCTTCGCCTTCGCCGGCGCCCTAAGCTGGACCGCACGCTGGCACGAACCAGGCGGCGCACTACAACCGGCAGAAATCGCCGAACAGATGGTAGAAATCCTCACGCGAGGAATAAGCCCTTAAGAAAAAGCTGCACCAAAAATTTTGGACCTTGGGGGCATGGGTTGTGGCGCTGCCACAACCCATGCCCCCAAGGTCCAAAATTTTTTGGGTCTGCGAAGAGCGCGCCACTGGTTCGAGCGCGCTGAGCAGTACTTGTTCACAAAAAAATACTGCTTAAACCCTACAGCGCCTCAATAATCGTAACGTTAGCAATACCGCCGCCTTCGCACATCGTCTGCAGCCCGTAGCGCTTTTTGCGCGCCCGCAGCGCATGCACCAGCGTTGCCATCAGCTTGGCACCGGAGGCTCCCAGTGGGTGCCCCAACGCAATCGCGCCGCCGTTCACGTTCAGCTTTGCGGGGTCGGCCTTGATATATTCCAGCCAGGCCATCGGTATCGGCGCGAACGCCTCATTCACCTCGAACAGATCGATATCGTTAAGGCTCAACCCAGCCCGCTTCAAGGCTTTTTCGGTGGCATACAGCGGCTCTTCCAGCATCACCACCGGATCGCCGGCGGTTACGGTAAGGCTATGGATGCGCGCCAGCGGCGTCAGCCCATGTTCCTTCAGCGCCCGCTCGGAAACCACCAGCACTGCCGAAGACCCATCGCAAATCTGGCTCGCGTTGGCAGCGGATAGCACCCCATTCGGGTCCAGCAGTTTAACGCTGGAAATCGACTCGTAAGTGGCATCGAACCGGATGCCCTCATCCTGCTCATGCACAAACTGCGTGCCATCCGGCAGCGTCACCAGCACCGGCACAATCTCATTGGCAAACGCGCCGGCCTTTACCGCGGCAATCGCCTTCTGGTGGCTGCCCAGCGCAAAACGGTCCAGCTGCTCGCGGGTATAACCCCATTTCTTGGCGATCATCGCCGCGCCCGTAAACTGGCTGAACTCCGCCACGCCATAACGCTCATGGATCGCCGGGCTCAGCTGGTCGAACCCCTGCTCAGTCATATGTGCCAGGCGCATCGGCGTCCGGCTCATCGACTCCACACCCGCCGCCAGCACAATATCCTGCGTACCGGACATCACGGCCTGGGCAGCAAAATGCACCGCCTGCTGGGAAGACCCGCATTGCCGGTCGATCGTCACCGCCGGCACGCTCTGCGGCAGGTTGCTCGCCAGCACCACATGGCGCCCAATATGCGAGGCCTGCTCGCCCGCCTGCGTCACGCAGCCGACGATCACGTCCTCCACCGCCGCCGGGTCGATCCCGGTGAAATCCAGCACGGCATTCACGCTCGCCGCCCCAAGGTCCGCCGGGTGTACACCCAGCAGCTTGCCATTGCGGCGCCCGCCGGCCGTGCGCTTGGCCGCGACGATATAAGCTTCAGCCATAAAACTCTCCCAAAAATCCAGTTACGCCGTTCATGCCTATCAGGTGCTAAGAGATCAATGCCGCAACTTGGCATGGCGCATGGTCAGGCCTACAATCCTACCGTCCCGCGACCAGAAACACCAAGCTTATGCTCCCGCGAAGCCATCCCCGCGATCGCCAGGCGCTGATACTCAGCCATCTCGGCCTCATCGCGAATCGGCGTGTCGCGCACAAAAATCACATAGGCAACCATGCCCGCCCCCAAAAAGCCCGGCCATTTCGGGCCGGGCCTGCATCATATTCAACCGGGGAAGGAAAACCCCTCGACGATCAGCTCACGGTGGCTGGCCGCCTTCTGGCGGAACACCCGCGCCTCGCGGTAGCGCGGGCTGTCATACCATTCGCGGGCTTCCGCCATGCTCGGGAATTCCAGCACCACCACCCCATCCGGCGGCGTACCGAGCAGCGGGTCGCTCGCCCCATACAGCACCAGTGGCTTCAAATTCGCCGGCGGCGGTCCTAGCGAGATCAGGCGCTGATATTCGGCCATCGCCTCCGGGTCCTTGATCGGCTCTTCGCGCAAAATAATCACATAGGCGGCCATTTTTATTTCCTCCCTTTAATAGAATAAAGCAGCGGCTTTTTAAAAAAAGCCGCCCCAAAAACGGTTAGGATACGACTCTTCCGCCATTCACACCAATCGTCTGGCCGCTGACGTAAGAACTATCCTCGGACGCCAGCCAGGCGCAAGCATTGGCGATATCCTCGGGCACGCCGGTGCGCCCCACCGGAATGATCTTCTGTAGCTGCTCAATCGGCATTTGGAAGCGGTGCTTATTCGCCTCGGACATAATGGTCTGCATCACAGCACCCGGCGGGATATTGTTAACGGTAATCCCATACGGCCCGAGTGCAATGGCAAGCGAGCGCGTCATGGAGATCACCGCCCCCTTGGAGGCCGAATAATGCACCTGCTCCACACTGCCGGTCTGCGCGCTGGAGGAAGAGATGTTGATCACCCGGCCCCAATTGGCCGCCTTCATATCCGGCAGACACACCTGCGTGACCACGAACGTGCCCTTGGTGTTGATCTCGAACATGATGTCCCAGTCAGCATCGGTCAGGTCTTCAAAAGCGATGAAGTTGGAAATACCGGCATTGTTCACCACGATGGTCACCGGGCCAAACGCCGCGCGCAGCTTATCAACCGCCGCACCCATCTGCGCGCGGTCCACGATGCTGCCCTGCAACGCAATCGCCTTGCCGCCGGCAGCGGTAATCTCGTCCACCACCGCCTGGCAGCCTTCAAGGTTCAGGTCGAGCACACCGACAGGTTTACCTTCACGCGCCAGCCGCATCGCGCATGCCTTGCCGATACCCGCCGCCGCACCCGTCACCAAAGCCACCCGTGTCGTCATTTTATTGTCCCTTGATAAAAGAAAAAGAAGCAGCTTTTTGAAAAAAGCTGCACCAAAAACTTTTACAACTTGGGCCAGAGTTTGTGACTCCATGGGAAGCCCACCAATGGAGTCACAAACTCTGGCCCAGGTTGTAAAAAACTACTTTTTGTTCACAAAAAGTAGACCTTCTAGTTTTTTCCTTGAAGTTTCACCGGCGCGCCCGTGCCCATGTACCGGCCGAGATTGCGGTGGAAATTGGTGATCTTCTGCTCCTGATGCGGGTTAGGCAGCGCCCCGCGGAACCCGCGCGACTTCATGCCCCTTTGCACTTCGGCCATGTTGCCGAAATCCTGGGCCAGCACCGCGCCCCATTTCTCGGCGGTCGCCTCGGCATAAACCCATTCGGTCTTGGGCGCTTCACCTTCGGGGAAACGCTCGATCGCATAGGATTCGAAAATGCACTTGCTCGGACTATCGCCATAGGGGCGGGCGCGGTAACACAGCGCGAAGGTCACACCCTGCAGAATCGCCATATTCGGGAACACATGCCAGGCGAGCCCGGCCTGCGCCATCTCCTCCGGCGTAATGTCCGGCCATTCCACGCCGCGCGCCGCATCATCGGCCTTGGCCGAGGCAAGCCAGTGCTTGATCACCTCCGGCGCCGGCGTGCCCTCGGGCAGCTCATCCACCAGCCGCTTGGCCGCATTCACCAAAGTCTCGGTGGTGCTGGCATAATTCACAGTGGTGTAAATCTCGTTCTGCAAATTATACGTCGAGACGCGCGGGTCCGCGCCCTTGCCGGCACGGGTGATCGTGCTGCTCTGCTTCATCTTCAAATCCGGGTCGCGCTGGTCGAACCCGCTCACCCCATGCAGGCCGAACGGTGCGCTATAGGCGTAATAATCGCCATGCGTCAGCAGCTGCGTATGCGTGCCGGCCACATGGTACGGCTCCATGAAGGCTTCGAGTGCGGTTTTCCAGTTGCAGTCGAACACCACCCATTGGCGCCACTTATAACGCATCTTGTCGAACTGAAACGGGTTGAGAATGCTCGAAGCGGATTCCAGATAATCAGCCAGGGACACCGCATCCGGGTCCATGTTGATGAACAGCCAGCCGCCCCAGGCATCGATTTTCACCTCGGAAAGCGACGTATTCCCCTCGGTCAGGCAGCCCTTCCAATCCTGCGGTTCGTGAACATAGGTATTCTTGCCCTCAAGATTATACGTCCAGCCATGAAAGCCGCACACAAACCGCGCCTTGCTGCCCACAGCGCCGTTGGAGCCGGCCGGCACATCGATGAGCCGGCGCCCGCGATGCGGGCAGACATTGTAATAGGCCTTGATCTTATCGGCGGCAGCACGCATCACGATGATCGACTCATCGCCAATCTCATAGGTAATATAATTGCCAGGCTCGGGGATTTCCTCGACCCGCCCGGCCATCTGCCAAATTTTTGGCCAGAGCTTCTCCTTCTCCGCCTCGGCATATTCTTGGCTGATGAAGGCGTCGGCCGGGTAGGTCAACGGCTCCGCTAAATCCTGATCGCTGAGCGCGCTCTGTTGAATCTCGAGATTGACACTCTTGTTCAAGATATCCTCCTGGGCCTATTCAACGCCCTCTTTAAGTGCCGCGGGGCGCGCGGAAAACTGGTATCAGTCCTGTTTTCAGGTTCTGCGGGGTTATTTTAAGCCGCGAAAACCATCCTGACAAGCTGAACGTTTACTTAGCAACCGCCCTCAAAGACGCCTTCACGGACAGCCGCAACCCCTCCGCCACCTGCGCCGCGCTGGCACGCACATTCTCGGCCAATGCCAGCAACTCGTCTTCAGCCCAGCCCTCTTTAATGCACACCGCGACAATGGCATGGCGAAACTCGCCCTCGGGCCCCAGAATGGGTGCCGCCACGATGAACACACCGCTGATGTAATTGCCGTCATCCACGGCATAGCCCTGCGCCCGCACATCGGCGACCTGGCGCTGCCATTCCTCGAACGAGGGCGCCCGGTGCCAGCGCAACCGGTCGAACAGCGCCCGCAAACTGCGCGGCGGCAGGGTGGAATAGGCGGCCACGCAGCGCCCCGTGGCACTCACCAGAGCCGGAAACCGGCTGCCCAGATCCACCTGCAGGCGGATGGCATGCGGCGAGTTGGATTTGGCCGTGACGATATAATGCTCCGGCTCGGAAATGCTCACAGCGAACGCGGTAACCAGATATTTGCGCACGATTTCATCGAGATAAGGCTGCGCCTGGTCGGAAATACTCCCCCTGAGCGCCACCTTCGCCAGGTTGAGAACCTCCAACCCCAGTCGGTAACGCTTGGTCGTAAGGTCCACCGCCACCAGCCCCTCGGCCGCCAGCGCCCGCAGAATATGCAGGCAGGTGCTGGGGATGATATCCAGCTCCCGCGCAATCTGGTTAACCCCAAGTGGCGCGGCCGCATTGCTCAGCAGCCGCAGCATCGCCGCCGCCCGCACCACCGCCGGTACGGACACCTCGCGGACGGGCGCGCGCTCCTCGGCCTCCTCTGCCGTAGTGGGCAAAATTTCCGCTTTCCCGGGCAATGTTGTATCGGGCATGGTCTCAAACCTGTTGTTTACTGGCAGAAGTGCGTTCGTTGTGTGTGTACAACATATTTTGTGTTCACACAATGTTTTTATCGCTTTGTGGCGCAATTCCGGCGTCCACTGGCCCGCCCATAACGGACTCGTATGTCCGAACTACATGGTTACGGCCGCCCTGGGCACGGCGGCTTGCCTGATCTGAACATTTCATTAGCATCAGCTTGCAATCGGCGGGCAAATCCTGCAATCCGGCTGCAAAGCCATTAAATTGCTGACCGCGACAGCTGTCAGCCCGCATCAGTAGGGACAGGAAATGAACTGCCAGCCGAGCGCGATCCCCCCCGCCGAAACCGTTGATATTCCCGCCCTGCGCGAAAGATATCGCCAGGAGCGCACCATCCGCATCAACAAGGCTGGGCAGGAGCAATACGTCCGCCCCGTGGATGATTTCGCCGAGGTCTATGAGGGCGACCCGCATATGCCGGTCCTGCCGCGCGACTCTCTGTCCGAGGATATCGACGTCGCCGTGCTCGGCGGCGGCTGGGCCGGCATTCTCGCAGGCTATCATCTGCGCAAGATGGGCGTTTCCAACTTCCGCAACATCGACCATGCCGGCGATTTCGGCGGCGTCTGGTACTGGAACCGCTACCCGGGCCTGTCCTGCGATAACGATGCCTATTGCTATCTGCCGCTGCTCGAAGAAATGGGCTTCTTCCCCTCCAAGAAATTCACCGACGGCTTCGAAATCCGCGAATACGCCCAGAGTATCGCGAAAAAATTCGAGCTGTATGAGAGCGCTTTGTTCCACACCATGGTCACCTCCATGCGCTGGGACGAGTCCATCAAGCGCTGGCACATCACCACCGACCGTGGCGATGACATCTGCGCCCGCTTCGTCATCATGGCCAACGGTCTGTTGAACATTCCCAAACTCCCCGGCATTCCCGGCATCCATGGGTTCAAGGGCAAGATGTTCCACTCCGCCCGCTGGGAGTATGACTATACCGGCGGCGACCAGAAAAACCCCGTGCTGGACAAGCTGGCCGACAAGCGCGTCGCCATCATCGGCACCGGTGCCACCTCCGTGCAGGCGGTCCCCTTCATCGGCCAATACGCCAAGCAATTATACGTGCTGCAGCGCACCGCCTCCACCGTGGACCAGCGCAAAAACACCGCAACCGACACGGACTGGGCAAAATCCCTGCCCGCCGGCTGGCAGCGCGAGCGCCAGAAGAACTTCCACCACGCTGCGATGGAAACCCTCTCGCCCGGCGAGCCGGATCTCATCTGCGACATCTGGACCGAGATCAACCGCAACCTCTCCGCCGTATTCGATGCCTCCGGCTGGCCGCAATCGGCCGAGGAATACATGACCAAGCGCGAGGTCATGGATTACCAGGTCATGGAACGCCTGCGCGGGCGCGTGGAATCCATCGTCACCGACAAAGACGCGGCCGATATCCTGAAACCCTGGTACCGCTATCTCTGCAAGCGCCCGGCTTCCAACGACGAATTCTACCCGACCTTCAACCGCCCCAACGTCAAAGTCATCGACGTGTCGAAGACCAAGGGCGTAGAGCGCATGACCGAGAAGGGCTTTGTTGCCGGCGGCATCGAATACGAAATCGACTGCATGATCTTCGCCTCCGGCTTCGAGGTCACCAGCGACCTCGACCGCCGCTGGGGTTTCGATAAATTCGAAGGCCGCGACGGGCTCTCGATCTACAAGCATTGGGCCGAGGATATCCGCACCTTCCACGGCATGATGACCCGCGGCTTCCCCAACCAGTTTTTCACAGGCTTCATCCAGGGCGGCATGAATGCGTCGACCACGGAAACCTTCAGCAACCAGACCAGGCACATGTCCTATATCATCGCCGAGGCGCTGAAGCGCGGCGTACACACCGTCGAGCCGAGCCTGGAAGCGGTCAACGCCTATGTCGGCCATATCCGCGCCACCGCCATAGACTTCTCGGCCTTCCAGCGTGAATGCACGCCGAGCTATTTCAACAACGAGTCGACCGAGATTGAAACCGGTAAGGGCGAGACAAAAATGCGCTCCTATCTCGGCGAAACCTACGGCCCCGGCTACTATGTTTTCGAAAAATTGCTGGAAGACTGGCGCGCCAAGGGTGACCTTGAAGGTCTCGAACTGGAAAGCTGAGCGGACGCTGATCTTCGGAGGAACGTAGAATGACAGAACTCAGGTTCGACGGCCGCGTCGCCGTCATCACCGGCGCGGGCAGGGGGCTCGGCCGTTCCTACGCGCTGCTGCTGGCCTCGCGCGGTGCCAAAGTGGTGGTCAACGATCTCGGCGTCGGCCTCAAAGGCGAGGGCGCCGATGCCGGTCCGGCTGAAGAGGTTGTGCGGGAAATCATCGCCGCCGGCGGCCAGGCCGTGGCCTGCACCGATACCGTAACAACACCGGCAGGCGGCCAGGCCATCATCGATACGGCGATCGAGCATTTCGGCCGTATCGATATCCTCATCCACAACGCTGGCAACGTCCGCCGCGGCTCGCTCAAAGAGCTTAGCTACGACGATTTCGAATCCGTCCTCGACGTCCATCTGCGTGGCGGCTTCCACGCCGTGCGCGCGGCATTCCCGCTGATGTGTGCTGCAAAATACGGCCGCATCGTGCTCACCTCCTCAATCAACGGGCTCTACGGCAACCCCAATGTGGTCAATTATTCCATGGCGAAAGCAGGTCTCATCGGCCTGTCCAACGTCGCCGCCATCGAGGGGGCCGTGGATGGCGTAAAATCCAACATCATCATCCCCGCCGCCGTAACCCGCATGGCCGAAGGGCTGGACACCAGCGCTTACCCGCCGATGGACCCGGCTTTGGTCGCCCCCGCCGCCGGCTGGCTCGCGCACGAAACCTGCTCCATCACCGGCGAAATGCTGATCTCGGTCGCAGGCCGCGTCGCCCGCGCCTATGCCGCTGAAACCGAAGGCGTGTACCGCCCGAGTTGGAGCATCGAGGACATCGCCGAAAATATCGGCGCCATCCGCGACACCTCCAACCCCTGGCTGTTCGCCCCCGCTCCCTCGGGCCATCTCGACCACCTGCGCCGCAGCTTCAAAATGGCAACCGATGGTGCTGCAAAAACATAACCCAGCAACAAGAAGGGGATAAAATGTTCAAGCAAATGTGCTTCTTCCGGAAAAACCCGGACATGACCATGGATGAGTTCATGGATTATTACGAGACCCAGCATTCCACCATGGCCAAGCGCATGGGTCTCAAGCCGGCCATCCCCAATGCCGTGCGCTACGTGCGCCGCTACCTCAAGCCTGAACTCAACCCGGTCACCGGCGAAATCCACGACTCCGGCTACGACTGCCTCATGGAAATCTGGTGGAACAGCCGTGAGGATTTCGAAAACTCATACCAGTCATCGCGGTCACTGACTCTTTGGGCGATTCCCAATTTTGTTTGGCTGTGATTCACTGAGGCGCGCCGATTCGGGTGCGGGAGGTGGGTATGGGTCGGCCGATTGAGATCACGAATTTGG
>JAMFRU010000091.1 GCA_026224875.1 Acidocella sp. | reverse complement strand
CCGAAGACTCGCAAGGAAGGTCTCATGAGAAACTTCTTGGATGGGCTCTGAGGCCCCAGACCCCCCAACAATTCGGGTTAGAAAAAGAGGGGCCTTCCTGGCCGCGACACACACGATACTTGGAAGGGCCCTCTTTTTCTAACCCGGGTGGGATCCAAGGGCCCTTCGGCCCTTGGTGGGGGTCCAGGGGGCGAAGCCTCTTGGCCTTACTTCCCCGCTGTGGCTTTATCCCAGCCATGAATGACGCAGCAGGGGCATCGCCGGCGATGGCGCAGTGGTTTGCCATTAAGGCGAGGCATGAGGATGCTTTGCTGTTTTTCCGGATGGGGGATTTTTACGAACTGTTCTTTGCGGATGCGCAGGCGGCTAGTGCGGCTTTGGATATTGCGTTGACGGCGCGGGGGTCGCATCAGGGGCAGCCGGTTTCGATGTGTGGGGTGCCTGTTTCGCAGGCTGAAATGTATTTGGCGCGGCTGATCCGGCGCGGGTTTCGGGTGGCCATTGTTGAGCAGATGGAGGACCCGGCGGCGGCCAAGGCGCGGGGGGCCAAGGGGCCGCTGTTGCGCGATGTTGTGCGGCTGGTGACACCTGGGACGCTGACCGAGGAGTCGCTGCTGGAGGCGGGGCGGGCGAATTTTCTGCTGGCTGTGGCGGTGGAAGGCAGCGCGTTGGGCGTGGCCTGGGCGGATATTTCCACCGGGTTGTTTGAGACCGAGGCGACGGATGCGGCTGGCTTGGGGGCCATTCTGGGGCGGTTGGATCCAGCTGAGATTCTGGCACCGGAGTCCGTCGAGCTTGGGGTGTTCGCGGCACGGCGGGTGAGTACTGGGCGGCTGGCGATGGTGGTGCCGGCCTCAGCGGAGGCGGCGCGGCGGGAGCTGGCGCAAAAATTTGGCGCGGCGAGCCTGGATGCGTTTGGTGATTTTGCGCCCGGAGAGGTGCTCGCGGCGGCACAGGTGCTGGGCTACATCGCGGCGACGCAGATGGGCGCGATGCCGAGGTTATCACACCCGGCGAGTGCCGGTGTGGCGGGGCGGCTGGCCATGGATGCGGCCACGCGAGCGAGTTTGGAGCTTGTGGCAGCACGGGGCGGGGCTGAGGCGGGGAGTTTACTGGGGTCGGTGAAGCGAACGGCCAGCCCGGCCGGGGCGCGCATGCTGGCTTCGTGGATTGCCGCACCTTTGTGCGTTTTGGAGCCGCTGGCGGCGCGCCAGGCGGGGTGGCTGGCGGTGCGCGATTCCGGGCAGGCGGAGCTTATCCGCAATGCTTTACGCGGCACGCCGGATATGGCGCGGGCCTTGGGGCGGATTGCGTTGGGGCGGGCAAGCCCGCGCGATCTGGCGGCGATTAAGGCGGGGCTGGAGGTGGCGGCAGGGCTGCGCGGCATTTTGCCCCCCGGCACCGCGCTGCTGGATGCGGCGATTGCGGCCTTGGACCCGGCACCGGCGTTGCTGGCCACGCTGCAAAGCGCGTGTGCGGAGCCGGCGCCGCTGAAACTGGAGGATGGCGGGGCGATTGCGGCGGGGTTCGACCCTGAGCTCGATGCCGAGCGGGCGTTGCGCGATGACACGCGCCGGATTATCGCCGAATTCCAGACCGAGCTGGCGCAGCGTTATGGCGTCGCGTCACTTAAAATCCGCCACCATGCACAAATGGGCTATGTACTGGAGGCGCCGGCGGTGGCGGTGGAGAAGCTGCGGGAAAACCCGGAGCTGATTTTGCGCCAGGGCATGGCCAACGGCGCGCGGTTCACGCACCCTGAGCTTTCCACATTGGACCAGCGCATCAGCGAGGCGGCGGCGCGGGCGGCTGGGCGCGAAAAACTCGTGTTCTCCTGGCTGGTGAAGCAGGTGATGGCGGCCTCGGAGGCACTGGCCTCGTGCGCCGAGGCACTCGCTTTGGCCGATGTGCTGCAATCGGCCGCGCAACTGGCCCTTACCGGGCGGTTCTGCTGCCCGGAGCTGAGTGAGGATACGGAATTCCACATCGAGGCCGGGCGGCATCCGGTGGTGGAGGCTGCCTTGCCGCCGGGCGTGGGGTTCATCCCCAATGGCGCGGAACTTTCGGCCAGCCAGCGGCTGATGTTGCTCACAGGGCCGAATATGGCCGGTAAATCCACGTTTTTGCGCCAGAACGCGCTGCTGGTGATTTTAGCCCAGGCCGGACTGCCGGTGCCGGCGGATGCGATGCGGCTTGGGCTGGTGGACCGGCTGTTCTCCCGCGTGGGAGCGGCGGACGATCTGGCCTCCGGGCGCTCGACCTTCATGGTCGAGATGATCGAGACCGCCGCCATTTTGCATCAGGCGGGGCCCCGCAGTTTTGTCATCGTCGATGAGATCGGGCGCGGCACGGGTACGCGCGATGGGCTGGCGATTGCCCAGGCGGTGCTGGAAAGCCTGCATAACAGCAACCGCTGCCGCGCCATATTTGCCACACATTTTCATGAATTATGTCAGCTGACCGAAGCTTTGCCACGGCTCAAGTCGAATACGATGCGGGTGAAGGAGTTTCGGGGAGAGGTCGTGTTCATGCATGAGGTGGTTGAGGGGGCGGCGCAGAAAAGCTGGGGCGTGCATGTGGCGCGGTTGGCCGGTGTGCCGGAAACCATCGCTAAACGCGCGGAAATGCTGTTGAAATTGGCTGAGCGCAACCATTCTGCAACGTCTCCTCTGCCATTATTCGCAAGCCTTGTGGAGCCGGTTTCGGCCTCTGAGGAGGCGCTGCGTCTGCGCCTTGCCATGCTTAATCCGGATGCCATGACCCCGCGTGAGGCGCTGGACGCACTGTATGAATTGCGTGACGACTTGAACGACGGCCTAAACAGGGGCGACCTGCGTAAAAATGCCGTTTGACGGCACGGCGTAAACTCCCCGATATATTGGCTTGCTGTATTGGCGCTAAATTGGATTCACCTATTTGTTGGACATGCCCGCTTTGAGAATTCAACCTGATATTGCCGGAGCCTTGGCCGAATTGCTGGCGGGTGGCGAGGTGCTGCCGCGTGAAGCAGCACTTTCGGGGTTCCGCCGCCAGCTTGGGCGGGTGCAGGGCTGCGTGCAGCAGAGCTTCGAGAAGGACGGGTTGAACGGGCTTGAGGCGGCGCGGCTGAATGCCTCGCTGATGGATGGTCTGATCGACGGGTTGTTCGCCTATGCGCTCTCCGTGCTGCCGTTGGCCAAGGGCGATAAACTATCCATGGCGGCGACCGGCGGTTATGGCCGCTCTACCCTGGCACCTTTCTCTGATATCGATCTGCTGTTCCTCACCGGCGGGCCGTCCAGCCCCGCGGTTGAGCGGGCGGTGGAATTCATTTTGTATTTTCTGTGGGACCTCGGGCTCAAGGTTGGGCATGCGACGCGCTCCATTGCTGACTGCCTGACCGAGGCCAAGGGCGATGTGACGATCCGCACCTCGCTGCTGGATGCGCGCTGCCTGGCCGGGGACGAGGCTTTGTTTGCCGATTTTCAATTAGCCTTCCGGGCCGATTGCGCGGCGGATGGGCCGGGCGAGTATATTCATGCCAAGCAGGCCGAGCGCGCCGCGCGCCACCGCCGGTTTGGTGAAACCCCCTTCATGGTCGAGCCGAATGTGAAGGAAGGGCGTGGCGGTCTGCGTGATTTGCAGACTTTGTACTGGCTCTCGCGCTATGTGTTCGATACGTTTGCGATGTCCGAGCTGGTTGGCAAGGACGCGCCGGGCGGCGGGATTCTGACCGAGACCGAGGCGCGGGCCTGCAAGCGGGCCTGGGAATATCTGTGGACCGTGCGGTTTCATCTGCATTACGTGGCCGGGCGCGCCGAGGAACGGCTGACGTTTGATTTGCAGCCGGTGGTGGGGGCCCGCATGGGCTATACGCGCCATGGCCGGCAGGATGGCGTTGAGCGGTTCATGCGGCATTATTTTCTCGTGGTGCGGGAGGTCGCGCGGGTTACCGGCGTGCTGGAGCCAGCTCTCGTACGCGTCGCTTTGGGGCCGCCGGCGATTGCGGCCGCCACCGATATCGCGCTGATCGAGGCTGGGTTTGTGCTGGCCGATGGGCAGATATTGTTCGCACCGGGGCATGACCCCTCGACCGACCCGACCAGCGTGTTCCGCATTCTCATCGAGGCGCGCGACCGGCACCTGGAACTGCACCCGCTGGCACGGCGCATGCTTATCCGCTCGGCGCGTCTGGGTGCCGAAATGCGCGGCGAGCCGAAAGCCGCGGCTTTGTTCCTCAACCTGCTGTGCGGGCCGAACGAGGCCGGGCATGATCCCGATTGTACCTCCGCCACCTGGATGGCGATTTTGAACGAGAGCGGGATTTTGGGGCGGTATCTGCCGGATTGGCGGCGCATCGTGGGCCAGATGCAGTTCGATACCTACCATGTGTATACGGTGGATGTGCATACGGTGCAGTGCATCCGGAATTTGAATGCCATCGAGTGCGGTACGTTGAAGGAGGTGGCACCCGTTGCCTCCGATCTGATCGGGCAGATCCAGTCCCGCCGGGCTTTGTATGTGGCGATGCTGCTGCATGATATCGCCAAGGGCCGCGGCGGCGATCATTCGACTTTGGGCGCTGAAATTGCCCTTTCCGTGGGGCCTGCGCTGGGCCTCTCGGCGGAAGAGACCGAGATGGTATCCTGGCTGGTGCTGCATCATCTGCTGCTGAGCCAGACGGCGTTTTCCCGCGATATTGATGATCCCAAAACCATTCTCGACCTTGCGGATTCCATCCAGTCGCCGGAGCGGCTGCGGCTGCTGCTGATTTTGACCGTGGCCGATATTCGCGCCGTGAGCCCGAAGGTTTGGAACGGCTGGAAGGCGACTTTGCTGCGCGAGCTGTATATGCGCGTAGCCGAGGTGCTTGAGGGCGGGCTTTCCACCACCGAACGCGATTTGCGTATCGCGCGGGTGAAAGAAGTTGTGGGCGAAATGCTGGCGGATTGGACGCCGGCCGAACGCGATGACTTCCTCTCGCTCGGCTATCCTTCGTATTGGCTGGGGTTTGACCCCGAAAGCATAGAGCGGCATGGGCGGATGATCCGCGATGCCAAGGCACGCTCGGCGCCGCTGACCGTGCATACCGAAGTGCTGCCGGCCCGCGCCGTTACCGAAATTGTGGTGTACACCGCCGACCATGCCGGGCTGTTCAGCCGCATCGCCGGCGCGCTGGCCATTGCCGGGGCTTCCATTGTCGATGCGCGCATCCATACACTTACCGATGGCATGGCGCTGGATACATTCTGGATTCAGGACGCCAACGGCGGGCCGTTCGATACGCCGCACCGCCTGGCGCGCCTGGCCGCTTTGGTGGAGCAGGCGCTCTCGGGCCGGTTGAAGCTGGAAGCCGAAATTCACAAGGCAACGCGCAGTGCCGTGCCGCAGCGCATGCGCGCCATCCATGTGCCGCCGCGCGTGGTGGTGGATAACCGCGCCTCCAACCGCCATACCGTGATCGAGGTGAACGGGCGCGACCGGCCCGGGCTGCTGCATGATGTTACGGCGGCGATTTCCGATGAGGGGCTTCAAATAGCCTCGGCGCATGTGACCACCTACGGCGTGCGCGCTGTGGACGTGTTCTATGTGAAGGACGTGTTCGGCATGAAGGTGGAGAATGACCGCAAGCTTTACCAGCTGCGCAAGGCACTGCTTGCTGCGCTGACACCTACGCTAGAGGAGCCGCCGCCGGCTAACAGCTCGAAAACTGAAGTGGCGGCTTAAGAAAAAGCAGCAGCTTTTTGAAAAAACACTGCTTCGCGCGCTCGAACCAGTGGCGCGCGCTACGCAGACCAAAAACTTCTGTAAATTTAAGCCGGAGATGGTGATGGGGTTTGGTGGAGCGGTTGCTTCTGGGTTCCGCCAATATGCCAAATTCTCAGGCCGCGCCTCGCGTAGTGAATATTGGTGGTGGGGCGTTTTTGCCGTTCTTATCAGTGTTATCGCCGCTATTGCAGGCGGTGTGCTGAGTGTTGCCACGGGTACGCGGCTGCCAGATGAGATCATTCATGGCGCTTCCACGCTTACCCTGCTGCTGCCTAATATCGCCATCTCGGTGCGCCGGCTCATGATCTGAACCGCAGCGGCTGGTGGCTGAGCGCCTCTTTTATTTTGATATTTTTCATCCTCGCTTTGGGCGTGCCGGTGGGCATACGGATGGCGGAGAATTACCACGGCGGGCTGAGCCTGACCGATGGTCTGCCCCGCGCTGGTTTTGTGGTGATCGCCGCTTTGGTTTTGGCCGAGGGCATGGTGAGCCTGTTGCTGGTTTTCTGGTATTGCATGCGCGGCACCAAGGGGGCGAACCGTTTTGGCGCTGATCCGCTGCAAGCGGTTTAAGGCGGCGGAACCGTTCGCACACGAAAACGTTATTAACCAACCATTATCAATTCTGATACGCTCAGGTTGTAAAGTAATAATCTGTGGGGGCGGAAATGGGGTTTGGCGCGGCGGTTTCATCAGGGTTCAATAAATACGCCACATTCTCCGGGCGCGCCGCGCGCAGTGAGTATTGGTGGTGGTTTCTCTTCCTCATACTGGCTGGCATCGGTGTGGACCTTGCCTGCGGTATCATCTTTGCCACCACTCGCAGCTTCATCGTCCCTGGGGTCCTTTTGATTCTTTTCTATCTGGGCGTACTGCTGCCCAATATCACGCTCTCCGTACGGCGCCTGCACGACCTGAACCGCAGTGGCTGGTGGCTTGGGGCGATCGTTTTCATCTCCCTGATCCTGCTGTTCCTGGCGGTTCCCGTCGCGATTCGGGCGTATGAGAATCACGCAAACGGCCTTGCGCCGATGGATGGCATTCCCTCCGGCACCTTCATCGTCATTCGTATACTGGACCTGGTTCAGTTCATCTTCGGCATTGTGCTGTTCGTATGGTTTTGCATGCGCGGCACACGCGGCAGCAACCGTTTTGGTGCTGACCCGCTGCGGGATTTTTAACCGCAAATTGACTCCGCGCTAAAACCAGCCAAAGGCTGGGGCATGGTTGATAAAGCAGCAAATAAAGCGCCAAAACTCTCATCTGCGCGGCTTGGCTTCATGCTGTGTGCCTTTCTGCTGCCGGGGCTGATCGGCACGTTTGCGAGCTTTTCCATCCCTGCCCCGCTGGTGGATGAGATCCGGCAGGAGCAGGCGCTGCAGGCGGTGCTGACGGCACCCACTCCGGCAGCGCAGGCCGCCGCCATCGCGGCATTAAGCGGCAATGAGGCACAGACGGCGATGGCGACTCAGGCGGGCATGACGCAGGATGTGCCCGATACCGCTCTGGTGGACCCCGATACCGCGGCCATCGTGCAGAATGGTACGGGGCCCATTGCCGAACGCGTGGCGGCGGCCGAGGCCAATATGCGCGCTGAAGTCATGGCCCAGGCCCGGGCGGAAGCCTACAGAATACGGCTGATGGTGATTACCATGACCGTGCTGGGCGCGGTTTTCGGCGTGTTTCTGATGGGGCCTGACAAAGAATGACAGCGCATGTGAAATCCTATTACGCGGCGACGGCGAACAAGCAGGATGCGCGCCCGGCATTGAGCGGCACCGAGACGGCCGATGTGTGCGTGATCGGGGCCGGGTTTACCGGGGTTAATGCCGCACTTGAGCTGGCTGAGCGCGGTGTTTCGGTGATTGTGCTGGAGGCTGCGCGCGTGGGGTTCGGCGCCTCCGGGCGCAATGGCGGGCAGATCGTGAACGGGTATTCGCGCGATCTGGATGTGATCGCGGCGCGTTATGGTGAGACCGCCGGGCGGGTGATCGGCGGGCTGGCCAATGAGGGCGGCGATATTATTCGCGCCCGCGCGGCAAAATACGCGATTGCATGCGATGTGCGCGAGGGGATGCTGATTACGGCGTTCTCGGCCCGGCAGATGCGCGGGCTGGAGCACCATGTATCGACCTGGAAAGGGTTTGGGTTCGACCAGTTCGAGCTGCTGGATAAAACGGGCTTAGCACCGCATGTAACGACCGAGCGTTACGTTGGCGGGCTGCTGGACAAGCGTGGCGGGCATATTCATCCGCTGAATCTGGTGCAGGGCGAGGCGGCGGCGTTTGAGAGCCTGGGCGGGCGGATTTTTGAGGGCTCACCGGTGGTGTCCGTGGATATGGAGAACGCCGTGGTGCGGACCGCTTCCGGCGAGGTGCGGGCTAAAACCGTGCTGGTGTGCGGCAATGCGTATTTGCAGAGCGTGCTGCCGGCACTCGAAACCCGGGTGATGCCGGTTTCCACACAGGTGCTGGCGACCGAGCCGTTGGGCGCGGAGGCAGAGCGGCTGCTGCCCTCCAATGTGTGCGTGGAAGATGCCAATTACGTGCTGGATTATTTCAGACGCACTGCGGATGGGCGGATTCTATACGGCGGCGGTATCGTCTACGGCGGGACCGACCCCGCCAGCATCAAGGCAAAAATCCTTCCCCACATGCTCAAAACATTCCCCACGCTGAAAGACGCACAAATCGACTACGCCTGGAGCGGCAATTTCGCGCTGACGCTGACGCGGTTCCCTCAAATAGGCAAACTGGCACCGCGCGTGTATTTTTCGCATGGCGATAGCGGGCATGGGGTGACGACGACGCATCTACTGGCCAGGCTGCTGGCGGAATCGGTGACCGGGGATAATTCACGGTTCGATGTGTTTGCCGGGCTACCCTACTTCCCCTTCCCGGGCGGCAAAATGTTCCGGGTGCCGATGACGGTGGCGGGGAGCTGGTGGTACCGGCTGCGGGATTCGATGGGGGTATAAAAAGCGGAGGCAGAGAGGATGTTCTTGCTGCGCGAGGATGATCTGTCGGCGGAGCAGAGCCGCTCTCTTGTGGCGCTGCATCTGGCAGGGGATGCATGCAAACTCTCCGCCCGGCAGTGTGTTCGCGCTCGATCTTTCGGGGCTGAAGGTGCCGGAGGTGACTGTCTGGTCAGCCTGGCACCCAGCTTGGCACGAGGAGCGGATCGCAAGCATCGGCGCACTCAAGATGCTCGATGCCGGCAACGCCGAAATCAAATCTATGCGCACCCATCCTGACTTTCTTCGCAAAGGAGCGGGAGCGGCGATCCTGGCGCACATCATTGCAACGGGACGGGCGCGCGGCGTGCGGCGCCTTAGCCTGGAAACCGGCAACGGCCCGGCGTTTGCGCCTGCCCTTACCCTCTATAGGCGGCATGGCTTTACCAATGGCGAGGCTTTCTCCGACTATGAGGAAAGCACCTTCAGTCAGTTCCTTCACCTCGACCTGTAAGGGAACCCGCCGCCTGCGGGATGGTCTGGGTGCGAGGAGATGCCCGCGTACGCGGGCATGACGGTGTTTCCCGCCACGACAGGCAACTTCCCCCGCAGGCGCAAATGGGCTAACCCGCGCGGATGGTAAAAGTTCGGTTTGCTCCCAGCCCTACGGGGTATCTACATGTTGGCAATGCGCGCGCGGCGCTGGTGAATTTCATGTTCGCCCGGCGCGAAAGCGGCATTTTGCTGCTCCGGCTGGATGATACGGATACCGAGCGGGGCCGGCCGGAGTTTGAGCAGGGGATTTATGATGATCTGCGCTGGCTGGGGATTACGTGGGATGAGACGGCCCGGCAGTCCGACCGGCTGGCGCGTTATGAGGAGATTGCCGAAAAACTGAAGGCTTCGGGGCGGCTGTATCCTTGCTTTGAGGGTGAGGATGAGCTGGCCTCCAAGCGTGCGGCGCTGGTGAAGCGCAAGCTCCCGCCGGTTTATGACCGTGGGGCGCTGGCTATGACCGCCGCGCAGCGGGCCACGGCGGAGGCCAATGGCAAGCGCCCTTATTGGCGGTTCAAGCTCTCCGATGGGGCGGTGGCGTGGAACGATCTGGTGCTGGGGTCGCGCAACATCAAACTGGGCACGGTGTCAGACCCAGTGCTGATCCGTGCCGATGGCTCGCCGCTCTATACCTTCACCTCGGTGGTGGATGATGCGGATATGGGGATTACCCATATCATTCGCGGTGAGGATCATGTGTCCAACACGGCGGTGCAGATCGACCTGTTTCAAGCCATTACAAAAAACCCGGTGCCAAGGTTTGCGCATCTGCCGCTGATTTCGGGCGGGGATGGCGAGAAGCTTTCCAAGCGCCTTGGCTCGATCACGCTGAAATCCTTGCGCAAGGACGGCATCGAGCCGGGGGCGATCACCGCCTATATGGCACGGCTGGGTACGAATAAAGACCCAGCCCCCCTGCCCTTGGCCGAACTAGTAGATGCGTTTTCGCTGTCCGATTTCTCGCGCTCGCCGCCGCGGTTTGATGCCCGGCAGCTTATGAGCCTGAACCGCAAGCTGCTGCACCATATGGAATTTGCGGCGGTGAAGGACCGGCTGCCGGAGGGGGCTGACCAGAACTTCTGGGAGTCGATTCGCGGCAACATAGACATGCTGACCGAGGCCAGGCGCTGGTGGGAGGTGGTGGCGGGCGATTTTCTGGTGCTCCCCGAACTGGTGAACCACAAGGCCGTGCTGCAGGCAGCCCTCGACACGCTGCCGCCCGAGCCGTGGGACGAGACCGTCTGGAAGCCCTGGACCACCGTGATTGCCGAGGCCGCAGGTGTGAAGGGGCGCGAATTGTTCCAGCCTTTGCGTCTGGCGCTCACCGGCGAGGAGCATGGGCCGGAAATGGCCAAGCTCCTGCCGTTGATCGGGCGGGAGCTTGTGGTTAAGCGTTTGAGCGCTTGCCTTACCGCTGATGGCACCGGCCGAATTGCCGCAAACGGCACGCCCGGCTAAGAGAGGCGCGGTAGCACATAGAGGACGCGCGCGTGCCCGATATTTTTGACGAAATTGCCGAGGATCTGCGGAATGACCGGGCGATCGGACTAGCCAAGCGCTATGGCGTGTGGCTGCTGGGGGCCTGCGTCGCGGTGCTGGTGGGCGTTGGCGCGCAGCAGGGCTGGCAGGGATATCAGACGCGGCAGGCCAATAAGGCGGCACTGCAATATCTGGCGCTGACCGCAACCGTGGACCTGGCCAATACGCCGGCCCCCGCCCAGGCCGTGCAAGCCGCGCAGTCGCTCAACCAGTTCGCGGCAACCGCCCCCGAGGGCTATAAAACATTGGCCAATCTGCGCGCCGCCGCATTGTACGCCAGCGCCGGGCAGCCCACCCAGGCCGCCGCTTTGTGGACCGGCGTGGCCCAGGATGGTTCCGCCGACCCGCTGCTGCGCGACCTCGCCAATTTGCTCTGGGCGCAACATGCGGTGGGCACCGCGGCCGATGCCGATGTGCTGGCCCGGCTGCAGCCGCTGGCTTTGGATGCCAACCCCTACCACGCGCTGGCCCGCGAGACGCAGGCGCTGGTGTATCTGCACCAGGGCAATAATGCGCAGGCGAAGGCGCTGTTCACGCAAATCGCCACAGACCCCAACGCTCCCGGCAATGTGCGCAACCGCGCCCAGGCGCTCCTCGCCAGTCTGAACGCCGGCTCAAACGGATGACTAATATCATGATGCGACGCCGTACCGCTTTGTCGGGCCTGAGTTTGGCTATGCTGGCCGCCTGCGCCACGAAAAAATCACCGATCATCGGCACGCAGATCCCCGTGATCGCGGCGGATAACGGCATGGATGTGGCCGTGGACGCGCCGGCGGTGGCCCTGCCGGCCGCAACCCCGCTGGCCAACTGGCCGCAGGGCCTAGCCGGCCCGGCGCATTCGCCGGGTAATATCGCCGCTCCGCTGAATTTCAAACAGCTCTGGCGCGCCGAGGCCGGTGAGCCCGGCGGCTATCGTGCCACCCTGCTGGCCAGCCCGGTCATCGCGGGCGGCCAGGCATTCACCATGGATTCGGACGCCAACATACGCGCCTATGCGCTGACCGATGGCAGCCTGGCCTGGCACACCAACACCAAGCCCAAGCACGTCAGCCTCCAGAACATGGGGGGCGGCATCGCTTATGATTCTGGCAAAATCTACGCCAGCACCGGCTATGGCGAAGTGCTAGCCCTGGATGCCGCCAGCGGCAAAATCCTGTGGCGCCAGACCATGCTGCTGCCCGCCCGCAGCGCCCCGCTGGTGGCCGGCGGGCTGGTCGCGGTGGTTATCTATAACGACATTCTGCTGACCTTCGATGCCAATACCGGCACGCCGGGCTGGCGCTTCTCGGGCAATGCCGGGCAGCCGAGCGGGGCGGCCGTGGGCATAACCGGGGCCCCCGCTTATTCCGACGGCATTATCGTGGCCGGCTTCTCCACAGGCATGCTGGCCGGGATCGACGCCTTTTCCGGCACGCCGCTCTGGGAGCAGAGCCTGGCTGCCGGTTATGGCCAGGCCAGCGCGCTGGATTTCTCCGATATCGTCGCCTCCCCCGTTATTTCCAACGGTGTGGTCTATGCGCTGAACCTCGGCGATACGTTCATGGCGGTGGATCTCCACTCGGGCGTAAAAGTGTGGACCAAGGGCGCGTTCGGGACCCAGGCCCCAGCGGCGGCCGGCGGGTTCCTGTTCCTGCTCGATGGCCAGCAGATACTCTACGCCGTCCACCAGGACGACGGGCTGGTGAGCTGGAGCATCCAGCTGCCGGCCTATAAAAAGCCCAAGAGCAAGACCAAGCCGATCCTGTGGACCGGGCCGGTGCTGATCAACGGGCTGCTGGTGCTGACAAACGACCACGGCGAAATCGCTCTCGTGGATGCCGTGGCAGGCAAGTTGACGCAAACAGACAAGCTCAGCGGACCGGCGGATATGCCGCCGATCGCCGCGGCTGGTATGCTGTTGCAGTTGACTCGCAATGCCAAACTGACTGCCTATGGCTGATGCTCCCTCATGTTGTCATTGCCGGACGCCCGAATGTTGGGAAGTCCACGCTATTTAACCGCCTGATCGGCTCGCGGCTGGCCCTTGTGGCAGATACGCCGGGGGTGACGCGCGACCGCAAGGAGGCCGTGTGCGAGCTGGGCGGGCGCAAAGTGCTGGTGGTGGATACCGCCGGGCTGGAAGAAGCCGCACCGGACACGCTGCCGGGCCGTATGCGCGCCTCCACCTCCACCGCCGTGGACCATGCCGACCTCGTGCTGTTCGTGTTCGACGCGCGGGTGGGATTGCTGCCCGAGGACAAGCATTTCGCCGTATGGCTGCGCCGGACCGGTAAAAAAGTGCTGGTGGTGGCGAACAAGGCCGAAGGGCGCGGCGGAGCTGCTGCAACCATGGAAGCCTACGAGCTTGGCATGGGCGAGCCCATCGGCGTGTCGGCTGAACACAACGAGGGCATGTACGGGCTGATGCAGGAAATCGCCGAGCAGCTGCCCAAAGCTGAGGAAGGCGCGGATGATGAGGCGGCACTGCCCCTGCATCTGGCCATTGTCGGCCGTCCGAATGCCGGTAAATCCACCTTGCTGAACTATCTGCTCGGTGAGCAGCGCATGATCACTGGGCCGGAACCGGGCCTAACGCGCGATTCCGTTGCGGTCGATTTCACTGGGCCCGATCATAAACTCTACCGCGTCGTCGACACCGCGGGCTTACGCAAACGCGCCAAGGTGGACGAAGGGTTGGAACGCATGTCCACCTCCTCCGCCATCGAAGCCCTTAAACGCGCCGAAATGGCGGTGCTCGCCATCGATGCCGTGAACGGCATTCACGAACAGGATCTGCACATTGCCCGGCTGGTCGAACGTGAAGGGCGCGGCTGCGTCATCGCGCTGACCAAATGGGACGCCGTGGAAGACCGCGGCAAAGCCCGCCAGCTGACCCTCGACCGCATCTCCATTTCGCTGTCCCAGATGAAGGGCATCACCGTCGTGCCGATCTCGGCCGAAACCGGTGAAGGCATCGACAAACTCTTCCCCGCCATCCGCGCAACCTACGAACATTGGAACATGCGCGTGCCCACCAGCCAGCTCAACCGCTGGTTCGAACACGCGCTGGAACGTTTCCCACCCCCGATGGTCGAAGGCCGCCGCCTGAAACTGCGCTACATAACGCAAATCAAAGCGCGCCCCCCCACCTTTGCCATCTTCGGCACCCGCGCCGAACAAACCCCCGAAACCTACCAGCGTTACCTGGTCAACAACTTCCGCGAAGCCTTCGACATGCCCGGCGTCCCCATCCGCATCTACCTCCGCGGCACGGACAACCCATATCATGAGGGCAAATAGGCTGGGTTTGGGGCGCTCCACGGAAAAGGCGGGGGCTCCGCCCCTCGACCCCGCTAGGGCCTGAGGCCCCAGACCCCCATTAACTTTAGAATTGAAGAGGGCCCTACATCCCAGCTTGTGAAACAGCTGGGTGGTAGGGCCCTCTTCAATTCTAAAGTTCCGGGATCCTAAGGGTCTGAGACCCTTAGCGGGTCCAGGGCAGAGCCCTGGCCTTTTTACTTAGATCCGACCTCGCCATAAACCTCGACCTGGTTGAGGTGCAGGAAGTTTCGGTGCAGTAGGCGGATGCGGACGAAGCGGGCGGTGATGGGGGTTGGGAAGCGCAGGACCAGTGGTGTGCCGTCGGCTCCGCCGAAGGGGGTGTCGGCTTCGTAACGGCCTGCCTCGGTATATTCATCTTCGCTGGCGCCGGTATCGACTGCCAGCCGGGCTGCGCGCATGGCCAGATCGT
>JAMFRU010000090.1 GCA_026224875.1 Acidocella sp. | reverse complement strand
CGGGATCCTAAGGGTCTGTGACCCTTAGCGGGTCCAGGGCAGAGCCCTGGCCTTTTCCGTGGACCACCCCAAACCCTAGAACTCGTCCCAGTCTTCGGCGCTGGCGTGGGCACGGGGCGCGGCTGTTGCGCGGGTGGGTTGCCGGGCGCGGGGGGCGGGCGACGGGCTGTTGCGGTGGGAGGCTGGTTTTTCCGCCACATGCGCCTGGGCCTCGCCGATCTGGAACAGCCCGACCAGCCGGGCCAGTTCGGCTGCCTCGCCTGCCATGGCGTGGCTGGCGGCGGTTGCTTGCTCGACCATTGCGGCGTTTTGTTGCGTCACCTGGTCCATCTGGCCGACTGCCGAATTCACCTCGTTCAGACCTGTCGCCTGCTCTTCGGCGGAGTGCGAGATTTCGCCGACCAGCCGGTTCATTTCGGCCACCTGCTCAACGATGCGGGCCAGCGCGGTACTGGTTTCGGCCACCGATTTCACCCCGGTGCCGACCTGCGCGTTGGAGGTGGAAATCAGCCCCTTGATCTCCTTGGCGGCTTCGGCCGAGCGCTGCGCCAACGCCCGCACTTCGGTGGCGACCACGGCGAAGCCGCGCCCCGCATCGCCCGCACGGGCGGCCTCCACCCCGGCGTTTAGCGCCAGCAGATTAGTCTGGAAAGCGATATCGTCGATCACCCCGACAATGCTGGCGATCTGTTTGGATGATACCTCGATATCGCTGATGGCGGAGACGGTGATCTGCATCAGCGTGCCTGATTGCTCCGCGTTCAGCTTGGCGGATTCCGCGATAGCGCGTGCCGCCTGCGCCCCTTTGGCGGTGGTATGCACGGTCTCGGTTATTTCGCTCAACGCCGCCGCGGTCTGCTCCAGGCTGGCCGCCTGCTGCTCGGTGCGGCGGGACAGATCATCGGAGGCTTGCATGATCTCCTCGGCACCGGCGCGCACGCCCTGCGTGTTGCTGGCAATCGCCTTCATGGTCTCCTGCAGCCGTTCCATTGCCGCATTGAAATCGCCGCGTAGCTGCTCGTATTCCGTTGCGAACGGCACCTGCAGGCGGAACACCACATCGCCGCCAGCGAGCTTGGCTAGGCCTGAGGCCAGCCCGTTCACGACATTGCGCTGCTCTTCCTGTTTAACCTCGCGCAGATTCTGCTGCTCGGCCTGCAACACCTCCTGCTGCGCCTTCATGGTTTCCTGTTCGGCGCGCAGAGCATCGATGCGAATCTGGTTCTCCCGGAACACGTTCAGCGAGCGCACGATGGCACCAAACTCATCGCCGCGCGCCAGCCGGGCGAGATCGACATCGTGCCGTCCTGCGGCAAGCAATTCGGTCGCGTCCGAAATCTCGTTAACCGTGCGCCGCACCGCCAGAATAATGAAGCCCGCCACAAGTGCGACCACCAACAATGTGCCCGCGACAAAACCCAACAATATATTGCCGACCATGCCCGCGTGTTGCGTGCTGTCCCGCGCGCTGTTGCTGGAGAGCGTCGCAACATCATCGGAGATGCTGCCCAGCGTGCTGGTCATTCGCGCATAATTGGCCTGGAACGGGGCAATGAAAGCGGCGGCGGTGTTGAAATCGATCCCGAGCATCGAGCCGACGATATTGACGCCGCCGCGATAGTCCGAAAGATTTTTCAGGACCAAATCGAAATCGGAGCGCTCGGCGGCGGGGAGTGCCGGGCGCAGTTTCACCAAATCAGCCTGCACGGCGTCAATTTTATGCAGCACATCGTTCAGCGCGGTCCCACTCGCCGCCGCCGAACCGCCTGCCGCTTGTTTGGTCATCAGCACATAGAGCGCGCCGTTGGCTGCCGTTATCTGTTCGGAATCCGCCGCCAGCCTGCTCTGCACGCTGCCGTTGGTAATTACACGGTTAAGCACATCGGTCTGGCTGCGCCCGGACCAGACCGACATGGCCGCCACCGCCGCCAACATGACCAATGCGAAGGCGGAAGGAAACCCGACCTTGTAGACGAGGGGAATGTCTGAAAACCGCATAATATTAAACTCCTTCGGTTTTCCTTAGATTTCGGTGACCATCATCAAAAACGCCGAAGCGAAACTAACGCCGGTGGCCGAGGCTGATGCCTTGTTGACGGTAATTTGAACCTTCGGGTCGCTCTGTACGCTCACCGCGCAATCGCCGGCCGCAGTGGCCGCGGTATCGGTGGTGATGCAGAGCTGTTTCGCCGATGCCGCCTGGGTGCCCACGGCAGCGCCCGCGGCACCCAACCCCGAGGTGAGGAACAGCACATCCACCGGCGTGGAGCTGAGCTTGGCGATCGGCACCGGCACCGGCACGAGGTTGATGCTGCCGACAATTAAGCCGCTGCCGAGAATGCCGGTCAGAGCCGCCTCGTCGGCGGCCGAGGCGGCGACGCTGGGGTCGTACACGATCCCCAGTTTCACCGTGCCGGTGAACGGTGTCGCGGTGAAGTTAAGCACCCGCGCCGCCACCTGCACATCCTTTGCCGTAACCTGCGCCTGGGCCGGGCCGAAAGGGATGAATGCCGCAACCATGATAACCAGGCCAACTAAAATTTTCCGCACGATGCCCCCTATTCCCACAATGGGTCATAATCGGTCCGCTCCCATGAATCATTTCAGAGCGCAGACACAGAGATAATCCGGCAATACTTCCAAACACTTTCGATAAGAGCTGCCGTCAGTTTTTTCCCTAGAAATTATAGGTTCCGGTGAACAACACACGGCGGTCGACCTCGGGGCCGGCGCTGACGATTGTCTGGTTGGATTGCAGCTCGTCTCCCGTTACCGCGACCACGAGATGCGGGGTGACGTTATAAGCAATCCGCGCATCGAGTGTAACGAAGTTGGAGATCGCCTTCGGCTCATAGACCACCCCGGCGGCACCAACACCCAGGATGACATCGGTATAGCGCGACTGCCATTTGCCTTGCAGGTCAGCTTCGAATTTATTCCAGCTGTCACCAAGGCCAAATACAATCGCGCTGACCGGCGTTGCGTTGTTGAAATCGTAAGGTGTTGCCGGCGGCCCGGCGATATCCATATGCGCGCGCACCGCTGTGAGGGTATAGCCGAGATTCCAACGCACGCCGGAAGGATCGGAGCCTTTGATCACCAGCTTGGTGCCATAGACCTGGCCGTTGCCGAAATTCTGCGCTTCCTGCACGTAATACGGATAGGTGAAATTTCCCGGCAGTACGCTGGAAGCGGTCAACAGATCCTGCACCGTGCTGTAATAGAAGGCCGTCGATAATGTAGACTCGATCGGTGCCAGCACGCGGTCGTAATCAATCTCATAATTCATCGTTACCGACGGCTTCAGATACGGATTGCCCGCGGTGATCTGGGTGATGCCGCCACCCAGCGGGTTCGCCACGTCCAGCCCCAGCTCATCCTGGCTCGGCGCCTGCACACCACGCCCGACAAGCGCGCGGAATGTATCGTTGCCGGTCGGCTGCCAGACCAGCCCGGTATTGAAACTGGGGGCCGTTAACTGCGCATGGGCGTAATCGGCCTGGGTGTATGGCGTACCCGCCACAACGGGGGAGGTGCGATGTACGACCAGCCGGTCTATACGCCCGGCGTTGGTGAGTGCCAGCGTCGGCGTGATCTGCCAGTTCCACATGGCGCTGACGGCATAATCCTGATAATCCGACGAACCGTTGAAGTCGCTCGGATCCCATTCACGGTTGGTGCGGTATTCCACGCCGATTCGGAACGCATTTGTCGTGCCGATCTTGAACAGATCATTCGCCTGCACGACGCCGACCTGATTCCAGCTGGACTGATCGACTGTGCCGCCGAGGGGCAGGCTGCTGGTCCCCTGATCCTTATTGATATAGCCCAGCACATTGAATAATCCCCAGGCCGTATCAGCCGAAAACCCGCCTTTGAAGGATTGGGTGCGGAACTGGTATGGGGTGGGAATATAGATGATCGACTGCGAGCTTTCACTGGAATCGGAATGAGTAACTTCGAGTGTGACTTCCGTATGCTCTGAAGGTTTTGCACGGCCGTCGATGGCGTAATTCTCTTCATCGGCATGGGTCTGATACGGCGCGTTGAGCGTCGGCAGGGAATCGCTGGAATACTCATTGGTCTCGATGCCGCCAAGCTGTACCGTAACACCGGCCTTGCCCGCCTTCTGCGCCGTTGCGACCAGCGAGCCGACATAGGTGCCGTCCGAACCGATGCCAATCTTCAGCGTGTCGGTCTTGTCGGTCAGCGGGTCGTAGGTGATGATGTTGATAACACCGCTCGCCGCATTGAAACCGAACAAAGCCGAGGCCGGGCCTTGCACCACCTCGATCTGGCGGATGTCGGAGAGCTGCACCGGCAGCGAATTCCATACGGTGAAGCCGTAGCTGTCGTTATACACCTGGCGGCCGTTGATGAGCACCAGCAGGCGCGGGTTGTAGACTTGGGCGAAACCGCCGATGGAAACCTCAGCGTCCAGCGCGCCATAGGTGCGCACATCGACGCCGGAGACGAATTGCAGCACACCTGGAATATCGATGGCGCCGGAGCGGCGGATGTCATCGGCGGTGATGATCTGCATATCAGCCGGGGCCTGGGATGCGAGCTGCGGCGAGCCGGTGGCCGAGGTTGTCACCGGCTGGCCGAACATCTGCTCCAGGGAACCGTAATCAACATTCTGCGCGCGGGCCTGGTGTGCCGCCGCCATGCTGAACACGATGCCCGAAACGAGGCCGAGACGTTGTTTTAAAGTCCGCTGCTTTATGGTCCATTCTTTTAATGTCATATTCGCCACCCCTGAAATATCGGTCCCAAATTTCCAAACATGTTTTTTCAAACACGCGTGCGCGGGATAGCTTTTGATGCATGCCAGCCCAGCGTTGAATACGGCTCTAACGGGCAGAAGTTGACGGGAGATAAACGTCGAACATTCAAGGGCCGGCGGTAATAAAAAAACAGCGTGCGGGGTTGATTTTGTTTCGGAATGGTTAACACTGTTCGGCCTGTTCGGCCTGTTCGTTCCGGGCAATTATCCGTTCAGATAAGTGCCGCGCGGCCCGGGGGACATCCATGTCCGAAAACCGCGAGACAGGCAGCCGCGATGGGCCATAATGCCCACATGCAACTTGACCATGCCGCCAGCTACCGGGTTATCCAGGCGCGCGATGCGCGTTTCGACGGGCAGTTGTTCACCGGTGTACATACCACCGGGATCTACTGCCGGCCGGTGTGCCCGGCGCGTACGCCCAAATCGGAGAATGTTACCTTCTACCCTACAGCCGCGGCGGCGCAGGCGGCGGGGTTGCGCCCCTGCCTGCGCTGCCGGCCGGAGGCCTCGCCCGGGCTGGCGGCCTGGCGCGGTACGTCCAGCACCGTCTCCCGCGCGCTCGCGTTAATAGAGAGCGGGGCGCTGGATGCGGCGGATGTCGAGGGCCTGGCAGACCGGCTGGGCATGGGCGAGCGCCAGCTGCGCCGGCTGTTCCACCAGCATCTCGGCGCCTCGCCCATTGCCGTGGCGCAGACGCGCCGGGTGCTGCTGGCCAAGCAGCTGCTGCACGAGACCCGCCTGCCGATGGCCGAAGTCGCGCTGGCCGCCGGGTTTGGCAGTATCCGGCGGTTCAACGAGATTTTTCTTTCCCTGTTCGGCCGCCCGCCCAGCAGCTTACGGCGCGAGGGACCGGAGATATCCGCGCAGGACGGGCTGACCATAAACCTGGCCTACCGCCCGCCCTATGATTGGGAGGCGATGATCGGGTTTTTGCGCCACCGCGCCATTCCTGGGGTGGAGAGCGTAACCCCCCGCCAATATGCGCGCAGCATCGCCTTGGGCGAGGTGCCGGGTGTGCTGATGGTGCGGCCAGGTTCGGGGAACAGCCTGGAAGTGGATATCCATTTTCCTCAGCTGACCGCTTTGCCCGGCATTATCACGCGGGTGCGGCATTTGTTCGATCTCACCGCCGACCCGCTCGCCATCGGCGCCCAACTGGGGCTGGACCCGGTGCTGGCACCGCTGGTAGCGGCACGGCCGGGGCTGCGGGTGCCGGGGGCGTGGGATGGTTTCGAACTCGCCGTGCGCGCGATATTGGGCCAGCAGATCAGCGTGGCCGGGGCCACCACAATGGCGGGCAGGATCGTGGCTGCTTACGGCACGGCGCTGCCGGCTACGATGCAGCTGGTATCCGGGGTGACGCATGTGTTCCCCGAGCCCGCGGCTTTGGCGCAAGCAGATTTTGCCTCCCTGGGCATGATACGCGCGCGGGCTGCAGCCATATCGTCTCTCGCGGACGCGGACGCGAAAAACCCGCTTCTGCTCAGCCCACGGCGCTCGCTCGATGAGGCGGTGAACCAGCTGAAAACCCTGCCCGGCATCGGCGAATGGACGGCGCAATATATCGCGATGCGGGCTTTACGCGAGCCGGATGCGTTTCCGCATGGCGATATCGGGCTGCTGCGGGCGATGGCGGATGAAACAGGCCGCCGCCCGACCGCTGCGGCATTGCATGCGCGCGCCGAAACGTGGCGCCCATGGCGGGCTTATGCCGCGCTGCATCTCTGGACATCTGAAGGGCCACCATCGGCTCAGGAGAAGAATGATGAATGATGTTTTTACTCTGGAACGTGTTGCGACGCCGCTCGGCCTGGCGTTTCTGGTTACCGATGCAGCGGGCCAGGTGCGGGCCTTCGATTATGAGGATTATGAGGCGCGGATGTTGCGGCTGTTGCGGCTGCAATACGGCACGGTGGCGCTGCGCACGGGTGCCGCGCCGCGAGATATCAAAAACCGTATTGCAAGCTATTTTACCGGTGAGCTGAACGCTCTGGAGGAGCTGCCCTGCGCCACCGCCGGCACGGCATTCCAGCGCCTCGTCTGGGCAGCCTTACGCAAAATCCCCGCCGGTAAAACGCTCAGCTACGGCGGCTTGGCCGAACGCCTCGGCAAACCAGGTGCGGCACGGGCGGTGGGGCTGGCCAATGGCGCCAACCCGATCAGCATCATCGTGCCGTGCCACCGGGTGATCGGTGCCGGCGGGGCGCTGACCGGCTATGGCGGCGGGCTGGCGCGCAAGCAATTTCTGCTGGCGCATGAAAGCGCGTTGGCAAAGGAAGTTTAGTGCATGACGGCTTTGCCCGGCCATGCCTCGGCAGCCTGCGGCACGGCCACCACCGGGATTGCCAGAACATAACCATGGGCGGCCAGCAGATTCCCCAAGGCCAACGTCACCTGCGCCAGAGCCGGCCGGTGCTCAGGTGCGGCCAGCCACAGCAAATGCGCATCCACCAGCGCCTGGTCACCATTTTCGGCCCAGCGCTGCGCCGCGGCCAGCAGCATTAAAATCCGGTTCTCATCGCGCGTTACCGCCAGTGCTCCCGGCGCCCCAATCTCGAACGGCCGCCGCGCGGAACGGCCCAGCATGCAGAGAAACAGGCACAACATGCGCAAGGCCTCATCGCCATCATCACTGAACGCGCAGCAACACTCATCCAACAACAACCCGTCCGGCCCGCGCTCGGTCACCACCCGGCGCAAACCCCACACAATCAAATGCTCGCCATAGGTCAAACCGACCATGGCGACACGGCCAACAAATTTGGTGTCTTCCAGCACGAGTCTCTCCAAAACTGCTTTGCCCAAGTATATGATAATGACTTTCATTTGCAAGTGACAAATCGCTGTTGGGCTCTGCCCAAGTAAAAAGGCGGGGCTCCGCCCTCGACCCGCTGGGGCCTTTCGGCCCTTGGCGGGTCCAGGGCAGAGCCCTGGCCTTTTTACTTACGCATAACCCAACAGCGATTTGATTTCGACGTATTCGTGGAAGCCGTATTCGCCCCATTCGCGGCCGTTGCCGCTGCGTTTGTAGCCACCGAAGGCGCCGTGGAAGTCGAAGCCGCCGTTAATGCCGATCCAGCCGGCGCGGAGGCGGCGGGCGATGGCACGGCATGTTTCGCCGTCTTCGCCGCTGACGTAGCCGGCGAGGCCGAAGAGGCTATCGTTGGCGATGGAGACGGCGTCTTCGACGTCCTTGTAGGGGATAATGACCAGCACCGGCCCGAAGATTTCCTCACGGGCGATGACCGTGTCGTTGGTGGTGACGAAGACGGTGGGTTTGACGTACCAGCCTTTGTTGAGCCCTTCGGGACGGCCGGGACCGCCGGCGATGAGCTGCGCGCCCTCATCCTGGCCTTTGATGATGTATTCCTGGATGATGTTGTACTGGCCCTTGGAGACAACCGGACCCATGGCGAAATTGCCGCGCGGGTCGCCGACGGTGACCGCGTTCGCGGCTTCGCTGGCGGCTTTGATGGCGTCTTGCAGGCGCGATTGCGGCACCAGCAGGCGCGAGCCGGCGCTGCAGGTCTGGCCGGAATTGCCCATCATGATGGCGGTGGCCTCGGCGACGTTTTTGGCGAAGCTGGCATCATCCAGGATGATATACGGGCTCTTGCCGCCAAGTTCCTGGCACACGCGCTTAACCGTGGGCGCGGCGTTCTGCGCAATCTGCACACCCACACCTTCGGAGCCGGTGAAGGAGATCATGTCCACTTCCGGATGCGTGGAGAGAGCGGTGCCGATGACAGCACCACTGCCCTGCAGCATGTTGAACACACCGGCCGGCACGCCGGCGGCATGGATGATCTCGGCGAGAATCTGCGCGGAATACGGCGCCAGCTGGGGCGGCTTCAGGATCATGGTGCAGCCGATGGCCAGCGCCGGGAAGACTTTTACGGTGGTCTGGTTCATCGGCCAGTTCCAGGGGGTGATGAGCGCGCAAACGCCGATCGGCTCTTTCACGATGCGTGTGGCGCCGCGCTGTTCCTCGAATTTAAACTCGCGCAGCACCTCGATGGCGGTCTGCAGATGGCCGGAGCCAAGGCCGACGTGGAAGCCGTGGGCCAAAGCCGAGGGGGCGCCCATTTCCTCCATGATCGCCTCGCCCAGTTCCGGCAGGCGGCGGTTATACTCGGCCTGGATGGCCAGCAGCAGCTCCAGCCGCTGCTCGCGGGTGGTCTGGGACCAGCTGGGAAACGCTTTGCGGGCCGCGGCGGCGGCTTTATCAACATCGGCGGCGCTGCCCAGCGAGATGCGCCCGGAAACCTCTTCGGTGGCGGGATTGATGACATCCCCGGTTTTGGGCGTGGCCGGGGCGACCCATTGGCCGTCGATGTAGAATTTCAGATATTCGCGCATGACTTCTCCCTAGACTTTTCCGGCGGGGGGCGTGGCCCGACCTGCAACACCTTACAGCGCGGCATGATAGCGCGGGGTTCGGGCGGTTGGCCAGCATGCTATCACATGAGCTAGCACGCGGGCCAGCAGGCCGCGATTATGCTCGATCTAGCCCTACGCCCCAAAGGGATTGCGTAGCTCCTGCGCCAAAAACTCCACAAATGCACGGGTTTTTGCGGAGAGCCGTGGCCCGGCGGGAAACACCGCATGCACCTCAACGGGCGCCATCGTATACCCCGGCAGCAGCCGCGTCAGTGTGCCGGACTGTACCTCGGCGGCGCACATGGCGGTGGAGGCGATGGCGATGCCCAGCCCCGCGAGCACACTGGCGAACAGGCCCGAGCCGGAATCTGTCTGGATGCGCCCGCGCACATCCACCGAGGTAACGGTACCGTTGCGGGTAAAGGACCAGCTCGCGCCGCCGAATCCGCCAGGACCAAGAATACAATCATGCAGCGCAAGCTCGGCCGGCGTTGCCGGCATACCGCGCGCCTGCAAATAGCCCGGCGTTGCCACGAGGTACCGCTCCAGCGTGGCCAGCTTGCGTACGCCAAAACTGGAATCATCGAGCCTGCCGAGGCGGATTGCGATGTCGGCGCCTTCGAGCACCAGGTCCTGCCGGACGTCGGCCACCATCATCTCGACTCGCAGCAGGGGGTGGGCGGCCAAAAATTTCGGCAGGCGGGGGATGATTTCGCGCGTGCCGTAGATGACCGGCAGCGCCAGGCGGATGGTGCCGCGCAGGGAATCCACGCCGCGCACCGCGGACTCCGCATCCTCCCATTGTGCCAGCAGTTCTTTCGCCCGCGCCAGGAACAGCGTGCCGGAATCGGTCACCGTGATCCGCCGGGTGGTCCGCAGCAGCAGTGTCACCCCCAGCCGCGCCTCCAGCTCGCTTATGATGCGCGAGACCGAGGGTTGCGACAGACCGAGTTCACGCCCAGCGCGCGAAAAACTGCCGCTTTCCGCCGCCCGCACAAAAACCATCAACTCCTGGTGCCGATCACTCATCTGCAATCCAAATATATCTTCTGTGAATTCTCCGTATATTCATTGTCCGGCGGATAGACCAATTCAGCTCCACCAACCCACCCGATGGAGCACACCAATGGCCCTGCAAGACCGCCTCAACGCTTTGAAAGCCGATTTCGAAGCCGGCAAATTCCCGCTCATCCCCACGGCGGAAGATCTCGCAACCATGTCCCGCGCCACGGCCGAACTCATGGCCAGCGGCCAGGCCCAGCGCGCGGTGCAAGCCGGGGACAAGGCGCCGGAATTCGTGCTGAAGGACCCCGATGGCAAGGCCGTTTCCTCCCGCGCGTTGCTGGCGCAGGGGCCGCTGGTGCTCTCCTTCTACCGCGGCATCTGGTGCCCTTATTGCAACCTCGAACTCCAAGCATTGGAAACCACTTTGCCGGAGATTTTTTCGCGTGGCGCCAGGCTCGTGGCGATCTCACCGCAGACCGCGCCGAACAGCCGCAAATCCCAGCGCGCCAACAAGCTCAGTTTTCCCATCCTCAGCGATGAGAGAAGCGAAATTGCCAACGCTTTCGGCATCCGTTTCGCACTGCCGGAATATCTGATCGAGACCTACAAACGTTTCAAAAACGATCTGCCCGCGATCAATAACGATCCCGGCTGGGTCCTGCCGATGCCCGCACGTTTCGTCATCGGCATAGACGGCATCGTTGCCTATGCAGAGATCAACCCGGATTATACGCACCGGCCCGACCCTTCGGAACTTCTCTCCGTGCTCGATGCGCTGAACCACAGCACCGCCGCTTAACTCCACCCATAGAAGGATAAACTACATGTCAAAATTAGCAGGTAAAATCGCGATCATCACCGGTGGCAGCAGCGGCATCGGCCTCGCCACGGCGAAAAAATTCGTCGAGGAAGGCGCGTATGTCTTCATCACCGGGCGGCGCCAAGCCGAGCTGGACAAGGCGCGCGAAGAGATCGGCCGGAACGTGACAGCGGTGCAGGGCGATGTCGCCAATCTCGACGATCTCGACCGGCTGTTCGCGCAAATAAAGGCTGAAAAATTCGTGGTCGATATCGTCGTCGCCAGCGCCGGTTTTGTCGAACATCATACCATCGCCACCGCCACGCCGGAACATTTCGACAAGACCTTCAACATCAACGCGCGCGGCCTGTTCTTCACCGTGCAGAAGGCGCTGCCATTGATGACGCAAGGCGGTTCTATCGTGCTGGTCTCCTCGGCTTTGCATGTGAAAGGCCTGCCGGCGCATGGAACCTATGCCGCCACCAAGGCCGCCGTGCGCTCCTTCGCCCGCACCTGGGCCATGGAGCTGAAGGATCGCGGCATCCGCGTGAACAACCTCAGCCCCGGCCCGATCGACACGCCGATCATCGACGGCCAGTTCAAAACCAGGCAGGAGGCCGATGCCGCACGCGAAATGTTCAAGCAGATGACCCCGCTCGGGCGGATCGGCCAGCCTGAGGAAATGGCCGCGGCGATCCTCTTCCTCGCCTCGGATGACAGCAGTTTCAGCACTGGGATCGATCTGATTGCCGATGGCGGCATTACCCAGGTTTAAACGCTGCATTTTCACATTGTGACAACATCGCGATTACGCAAAACCACCCCCGAAATGCTGAAGTTTCGGGGGTGGTTGTAGCGCCAGGGGCAAAGCCGGTAACCGCAAAAAAACGGCGATCTGCCTAAACGCCCCGTAGAAGGGTTGAGGCCTGAAGCTTAGGCGCTCGGCCCACCAGGCACATGCCAGCGCGGATCCAGCCAGACCATGGCAATTGCCATATGCCCGGCCAGCTCCTGCAACATCTGGCGCTCCACACGGTCGTAGCCTTTGTTATGCGGCCGCGCCCCGCAATGCAGCAGCCCCACGCATTGGCCGAATACGATCAGCGGGAACAGCAGCCCGGCTTGCAGTTGCGACTCCAGAACCTCCAGCTCCACCGGGGCCGCCCTGCTTAAGTCCCGGCTTAAATCCCCGCTTAAATCCCGCAACGCCGGGTCGCCCGCCGGCAAAGCGTGGTGGGGTGGCGTCAGCATCCGGAACAACCCACCATCGCCGCGGGCGTATAGGGTCGCCGGGGGAGGATAACAAACAACCACCGGCCGGTGCCAGCCCCGGAGGATGAATGGCCTGAGGCCCGAGTCCGGCGCATAGCGGGGATTGCGCAAACCGCTGGACAAAGGTCCTGAGCCGCCGCGCCCGCCGCTCATGCCGCCGCTCATGCCACCATGCCGCTGAACCTGGCCACCGCACCCGTTGCGACATTGAACAGCCGCATTATCCTGGCGGCCGATGGCTGCGGCCCCGGCTGGTATCGTGGCCCAGGCGGCGCCTGCCATGTGTACGGAAGCGGGCCATATCCGAACGGCTATTACGGCTATTACGCGCCGCAATACAGCTACTACGGCTACAACACCTATAACGGCTGCCCGGCAGGGTATTGGCGCGGCCCTTGGGGCAATTGCCGCAACACCCCGTACCATGGCCGCCTGCCCAACGGGGGCTGGCAGTAATTTATGTGCGCGGCACAAAAATAATGTAGGTCCGGCCTGTGAAAACAGGCCTGTACTGGCGCAAAAACGTAACCAGAAAAGATGATGGAAAACGCCCGCCGTTGCTATGCACCAGCGATTTATCATCGATCTGAATTGCGGTGTAGTGATGCGCCATCAGCAGCGCCTGTATGGCGGATTCCGGCACGCGGCCGATAAGAATCTGATCCTTGACGTAATAGGGATCGTAATCCATCGGCTTGCCTGCCTCGTAGCAAAGCAGCAAATCCTCGCAAATCGCCGGGCCATTGGTTGATTTCAGAAAAGCGATGGCCCGCTGCGCCGTTGCGGCGGCGGCCGGCAGGCGCTGCCACGCAACGATGTCGGTATAAAGTTGAAATGGAACCATCAGCGCGCCGGCGCAAGTCGTAATGAGTAGCGCGTTCTGAAATTGCCGCCCTTCGCGCGCCAGCCAGCAGATGGCGATGGCGCAGGTCAGTACATCGGCAATCAACGCCGGATAAAATATATTGGCGGCGACACCATCGCCACCCGCAAAACCGAAGGAAACGATGTTGGCTGCCGCCAGCAAGATGAAAAGAAAGCCGCGGCATGGCACGGAAGGGTTGCGCCACAACAGCACCGCGCCAACCAGCATGGGGACCAGGAAATGCAGCAGATAATGCAATGTTCCCGAACGCAGGTTCGGCAGGCTGTAAGCGCGCGGCTGCAATAACGCCGCGAAAAAATACGGGCCGTCGATATGGAACGACAAGGCCAGGAACAGGCACGACACAACGGCGCCGGCGGCCACAAACACCGCGAGACCACGCAGATTGCGCGTGATGAGCAGATGAATGCCGGCGCTCAAGGGAAAGGCGAGCAGATCATGCTTGGTGAACAGGCTCAAACAAAACGCAACCGCCGCGATGGCGCACCAAAACCTGGCCCGTGGCGCGTGCAAATACGCGAACAGGCCGAATGTGGCGAAAGCAACACCCAGCAGCTCAGGGTCGTTAACCGCACGCCCAACCCCGTTGAAAGCACCGACCCCAGCAAACAAGTATAGCCCAGCGTAAACAGCACCAGCGCGGGCCCCCGTGGCACCCCGCACAATGCCCCCCACGAGCACGGAGACCGCGACGAGGGAGGCAAAACAAACGATACGGCCAGCCAGCACCATATGCCCCCGCGCCGCGCCCAGCCAGCCGATAATGTGGAACGACAAAAACGGGTAGTTCGTGGTCCACAGCGCCGGAACACTGCCGTAAAGCGGCTGGTGTTCAACCGTCATCCATTGGCGGTAGGCATTCCAGCCCTCGTTATAGTTTACCGAAGGCAGCGCCGTAATGGAGAGCAACGGAAACCACGCGGTTGCGATGGCGCAAACCCCCATCAGCGCAACCGCAGCCCCCCAAACCCTGGCCGGGCTCAAAATACGGCCAACACATCACGCATATCATCGCTCCACCAGCACCGAAACCCTCTTACCCGGCAAATGTTTGAAACGCGATATTGGCCCGCCCTGGATAGCCGAACCGGCCGGGAGAATGCCCGCCAGGGCTTGCCACCGGAGCCGGTTCGCGCTGAATGACGCCGCGACGACTTAGTTTCACTGAAATGAGCTCGACCAATGCCGATCCAGACGATGCCAGAGCGCCTCCTCGACCTGATCCAGGCCGAAAGCCTCGACACGCTGTTCGGCATTCCCGATCCCAGCTTCTTCGCCATGTTCATCGAGGCCGAGCGCCGCGGCATGCAAATTATCTCCCCGCACCATGAACAAGCCGCCGCCCTCACGGCCGATGGCTACTTCCGCATGACCGGCAAACCCGTGGTGCTGTGCATCAACAAGGGGCCGGGCGTGGGCAACATTGCCGCCGCCGGCAATTTTTTCCGCAAGGAGAATGTGCCCGCCGTGTTCATCATGGGCCAGCGCCAACGGTTTTACGAACAGCGCGTACGCCGCGGCAAGATGCAGTATATGAGCCAGCCGCCGATGTACGAAAGTGTTATGAAATATACCGGCGTTATCGAATACCCAGAGCAGACCGACGAGATTATGCACGAGGCCTTCCGCCAGGCGATGACCGGCGTGCCCGGCCCGACCTATGTGGAGCTGCCGCTCGGCGTTATGCAGGCCAAATTCGACCTGCCCCCCGTGCTGGCGCCCAACCGCTACCGCCTCACCCGCCAGCGCGCCGATGATCTGTCGGTGGCCGAGGCCATAAGCCTGCTGAAGGGTGCGAAAAACCCGGTGCTGCTGCTCGGCCAGGGCGTGTTCGTCACCCGTCAGCATGAGGCCGCCGCCGCCCTTGCCGCCAAGCTGAACTGCCCGATCCTGCTGTCCAACGCCGTGGAGGCAATTCTGCCCGGCATGGAAGACCGCACTTTTGCTTACAGCTCCGAGGCCGGCGGGCAAATCGCCGCCGGTTCGGATGTGGTGCTGGCCATCGGCACCGAATTGGGCGAGGCGCTTAATTACGGGCGCGGCCATGCCTGGAAAGCCGGCGATGCAGCGCGCAAATGGATTTATGTGGAGCGCGACGCCACCGCCATCGGCGTCAACAGGCCCATCGACGTGCCGCTTGTGGGCGATCTGAAAGACATCATCCCGCAGCTGACCGAGGCGCTTGGTGTGCTGAAACGCGACCTGCCCGCCGCACAGATCGGCGCATGGAAAACAATCCGTGACGCCGCCAAGCAGGAGCTGATCGACCGGATTCCCACCGCCTCGCAGCCGATCCACACCGGCCGCCTCGCCATCGAGGCAACCAAAGTCCTGCCCGATGACACGATCCTGGTGCGCGACGGCGGCGCCGCCAGCATGTGGTTCTCAGCTTTGCTCGGCTGGGTCCCGCGCGATGCAATGTGGAGCTCCAACTGGGGCGCCATCGGCAACGGCCTGCCCATGGCCCTCGGCGCCCAGCTCGCCGCCGGGCCCAACCGGCGCGTGGCACTTCTCACTGGGGATTCCGCCTTCCTGTTCCATATCTCCGAGCTGGAAACCGCCGTGCGTAAAAACGCGCCGCTCATCTGCATCGTCGCGGTGGACCATGCCTGGGGCATCGAGGCCGCATCGTACAAAGCCAATTTCGGCGAGAACACCCCCACCCCCGAAGCCCGCTGGGGCAACGACGTGCGGCTCGATCTGACAGCGATCAGCTTCGGCGCACACGGTGAATACGTGGAACGCGCTGAGGATATTGCCCCCGCAGTGCAGCGCGCCTTAGCCTCCGGCAAACCCGCGGTCATCCATGTCGAGGTAGATAAGCTAGGCAACAGCACATTCGCCGGCATCCCAGGCTTCCTCGAATTCCGCAATTGGTTCGGCGAGGAAGGCGACTTCCACGGCGTCCCCGGCGCGGCACCAGCACCAACCGCCAACACCGGCGGCTCAACCGAGAACAGCAGCGGGTATTAAAAGGAAAAAGACCAGGACTCTGCCCTGGCCTTTTTCCTTCAACCACCGCCGCGCCACATAGCGCTTGACAATTAAATCACAATATCGATATGTAATTCGCGATATAGAATAAGTTGACTGCAGGGGATTGTGGGTTGTACAGGCGTTATGCTTGCGATTCCCATGTTTCTTTGCGGAGCATATAACATTCGAGGTCGAAACATGAACCAGGATACCCCGCCTTCTGCCAGCTCGCCTATCGACACCAGCCTGCTTGGCGAGGCGCATGTGCGCGCCTATCGCGAATCGAATGGGGAGCAGGGCTATATCTGGAATGGCGCGCCGATTCTGTTGCTCACAACCACGGGGCGTCAATCCGGCGAGCCGCGGACCATACCCATTATTTTCAGCAGATATGGCGATGGCTATGTCATCATGGCCTCGCGCGGCGGTTCGCCGACGCACCCCAAATGGTATTTGAATATTCTGGAAGACCCGCACGTCCAGGTGCAGGTCAAGGCCGACGCATACGAGGCGATCGCCCGCACCGCCCAATCGCCTGAGCGGGAGAATATCTGGGCCGAAGCGCTCGAGGTCTGGCCCCGGTACGACGAGTATCAGTCACGCACCACGCGACAGATCCCGGTCGTAGTGCTGGATCCTGTGGGCCGCGCCAAGCTCTGACGCGGACGCTCAGGCGACCTTGGACTTAGTTCGTCTGACGCGCCCGGCACTACGCCTTGTCGACCGCAATCAGCCGGGCGAGCGCCGGTGGCGCGTGCACGGATCAATCCTTTGAACCGCTGCGCCATCCATACCGCCTAAATCGTCGCGAACTTGCGTTCGTCGAAAATAGCCCGTATTGATTCAATATCAGTGAATATAAATTCACATATGCATACATAGGGGTGGCCTAATGAATTCGAGAATCCTGCGCGCGTCCTATCTCGCGACCTCCGCGCTCGGCGTCCTAATGTCGTCGGCGGTTCATGTGCAGGCCGCCGACACCAAGGACTCTGCGGTGATGGGCGACATCATCGTCACGGCGCGGCGCATCGAGGAACGCCTGCAGGACGTTCCGATCTCGATCACCGTCTTCAACCAGCAGGCTTTGTCCAACGCCAACGTCGTGAACGCCGAAGACTTGGCGCGCATCACGCCCTCGTTGTCAGCCAACAACAATTTCGGCCCCGACAACACCAGCTTCGCCATCCGCGGCTTCGTGCAGGAGAACGGCACAGCCCCGTCGGTGGGCACCTACTTCGCCGACGTCGTCG
>JAMFRU010000089.1 GCA_026224875.1 Acidocella sp. | reverse complement strand
TTCACGTAAATCCAATGAATAGGCACGAGACATAGATGCTGCCCTCCAACCCAGCCAGCATCTTGAATCAGAAATCAGACCGCGCCGGAATCCTAAAAATGAATCAGAGTGAAAATATCAGACTCTAAAAAGCAGCCGCTTTTTTGTAAAAAAGCGGCGCAAAAAACTTTTGATCCTCGGGGCTAAGCCAAATGCCGCCCAACACCGTCATGCCCGCGTACGCGGGCATCCCTTCCGGTGTGCCACCAATATACATCTACCACCCGCACCTGAATTTGCATCGGCTCCATCCAGGCAAACCCGTAAGGCGAGGCCTTCGAATCCCGAAGCAACGAGTTCATTACTGTCATTTAATTCAAATTAGTTTGTGTGCATAGCATCTTGAATGCAGTGTCGCCCCCAGGCAAATTTAGGTTCATCCAGAATGGAAAAAAGACGCTTTCTGGTACTTGATGGGCTGCGTGGCGTAGCCGCAATTGCGGTCATGTCGCGTCATCTCCCCCCCTATCTGGCAGACCAGATCATCCTTCCCGAAAGCTACCTGGCGGTCGATCTGTTTTTTATCCTCAGCGGCTTCATTCTCGCCCATTCCTATGAGCAACGGCTTCTGGCGGGCATGAGCGTCGGCGAATTCATGCGTATCAGGATCATCAGGCTTGGGCCGCTTTACTGGCTGGCGGGAATCCTGGCATTCGCGGAAATGCATCGAATTGCCAATCCGGCGATTCTAAACTTATTATTCTTGCCGGCACCAAGTCATTTTCACGTGTATTCTCTGAATTTTCCCGCATGGTCGCTAGGCTGCGAGCTCGCCGCCAATGCAATATTCGCGGCATTCATTCATAAATTGCGTGGAAACCTCATATTCATTCCAATATCGATTGGCCTGGCCGGCATGGTCGCCGCTTCGGTGGTTCTTGGCAACCTGCAAGGCGGGGCACATTGGAGCGACATATGGGTTGGTTATGCCCGGGTACTGTTCTCGTTTTTCCTTGGTGTTCTGATCTATCGGCAATATCAAAAAACAAGAATGGAATTTTCCTCAATCATCGGATTGTTGCTGCCATTCGCATTGCTGGGACTATTCAACGTCACGCTGGACTGGTCCGGGCTTTACGACATCGGCATCGTCACCTTGGTTTTTCCTATCATTGTGTGGCTAGGCGCCGGCTCACATGTGCCTTATCGGGCTGGCCAGATCATGAGCCTGCTGGGGGTCGCATCATACGGGGTATACGTGTTGCAAATTCCCTTGCGCCAGCTTGCGGTATTTGTGGTCATGCACCTCCACATCGGCCCCTCACTATGGGTAAGCGTTTTATTCTGTATCTGGGTTATCGCATCCGCCATTTTTCTCGACCAGTTTTTTGATACGCCCGCGCGCCGGTGGCTGATGGCACGTACCAAGCGCACCCGCCCCATCGATCAAGCTGCTGTCGGGAAAGCCTGACCCGCCCGCGCCGCCGCTAAAAACAACGCCAGCTATTTCCCCGGATGCGCCGCCTGCCACTGCTTCATCTCGGCAATCTCATCGTCCTGCGCCGTAATAATCGCCATCGCCAGCTTGCGCATCGCGGGGTCCTTGCCATACTCCAGTTCGGCCTTCGCCATCGCAATCGCCCCCTGATGATGCGGGATCATCATCGCAACAAAATCCTGATCGGCATCGCCCGTCATCGGCACGCTGCTCATGCCGTGCTGCATCTTCTCCATACCGGCCATCATCGCCGCATCAGCAGGGCTGGCGGACATGCCCGGCATCGTTTGCTGCGCCAGCACAGGCGTCGCCAGCAGCAACACGGCGGCAAAAACGGACAGAAATCGCGTGATATGCATGGTTGTTCCCCCAAGGTGCAAAGCCAATACGTCGCCGTACCGGATGCCCGAAGCATAAAACTTGCCCCTATGGTAAGGTCAACCTGCCTTGAGCCAGCAGCCCGGCCGCCTAACCCAACCCAGCCCGCGGATTAAACCCCGGCTGCTCCCACCCCTGCAAAAACGCTTCCAACGCCGCATCAACCGGCCCCACAATCACGTTGAGCTTCACATGCAAATCCCCCGCATGCACGGCCCCATGCGCCGGCACCCCGCGCCCGCGCAGCCGCATCTCAACGCCAGTTTCCGAATGCGGCTTCACCGTCATCACCACCTCGCCGCTCGGCGTCGGCACGGTAACTTTGGCCCCCAGCACCGCCTCGCGCAGCGAGATCGGCAGCTCCAGATAGATATTCCTGTCCTCGCGCTTAAAGAATTTATGCGCCGCCACATGGATTTCGATGAGCCCGTCGCCCTGCGGCCCGGCATTACGCCCCGGCTGGCCGCGCCCGCGCAGGCGCAGCACATCGCCCTCTTTCGAACCAGGCGGGATTTTAACATCCAGCCCCTGGCCATCAGGCAGCGTAATCCGCTTGGTGCCGCCGTTCACCGCCTCCAAAAACTCTATCTTCAGCGTATAGCGGTCATCCTGCCCGCGTGCCGGCCCGCGCGTGCGCTGCTCGAAAATATTCGAGAAAATATCCTCAAACCCCGCGCCCCCAAACCCCGCGGCTCCGTCGCCCCCGCCGCGCCGGGCCCCGCCCTGCTGCGCCCGGTCATTCCCAGCACCATCGATCTCGCCCCGGTCAAACCGCGCCCGTTTTTCAGGGTCAGACAAAATATCATTGGCCGACGAAGCAGCTTTAAAAGCCTCCTCGGACTTCTTATCGCCAGGGTTCAAATCCGGGTGATGCTGTTTCGCCAGCTTACGGTACGCCGCGCGGATCTGAGCCGGCGTCGCATCCTTCGCCACGCCTAAGGTTTTATAAGGGTCGGCTGCCATACTCATGCTCAAGTAATAATCCTATCTTCCCTCTAAATAGGGTCAACACCGTGACCGCCACAACCGCTTTTGTCAGATAACCCTGCTCTCCCGCGTGATTCCGCAAGTCGCCGCTAAACGGACCACCGGGCTGGCCCTCCCGCCCCGGTCTGGCTATCGTGCCTCCAACACAACCCGGCGGGATGCAAAATGGAGCCCAACGCGACTGAACCGGCCGCACCCTCTATCATGGTGCGCTTCAGCCTAAGTGCTGCGGATGCTGTCGCTATCACTGCCGCAACAACGCAAGATCCCCCCTCCCGCGCGCGCCACCTCACCGAAACCTGGTACGACACCTCAACCCACACTCTACTCCGCCACGGCCTGGCCCTCAGCACCGCCAAAGCCAGGCGCTTCCACACCCAAACCCTCTCCCAAAACGGCATCAGCGTCACCGCCCCCATCCAGGAATCCCTGCCCGAGCCCGCCGCCTTCGGCCCCGGCTGGCAGGAACCACTGGACACTTTGCAGCAAGGTGAGCCGCTAACCCCCGCCTTCAGCACTCAAATCAAGCGCCTCACCCGCCACTCCGGCGCGGTGGAACTGCGTTTTGAATCCGGCTTCATCCAGACCAGCACGGAAAAGCTCCCCGTAAACGAGCTGGAATTGCACGGCCCCGCCGCCGAAACCTACCAGCTGGCCCTGGCCCTGTCGGACAAACACACCCTCATCTGGCAGGCAGCCTCCCTGGCGCAGCGCGGCATCTGGGCCATCGGCGCTGCCCGCCCCGCCGCCACCAAAGCCGGCCCCGGCCTCACCGGCCCCATCTGCCTCGATGACGCGGTAGCCGCCCTCACCCAATCCTGCCTCACCCAGTTCACCGCCAACTGGGCCGTGTTCGCCCAAGGCACGGAGGTTGAGGCCGTCCACCAGATGCGCGTTGCCATGCGCCGCCTGCGCTCCGTCCTCGGCCTGTTCAACCGCGGTTTCGCCGCCCCGGAATTCGCCATTTTCCGTAACGAGGCCAAACGCCTCGCCACCCTCATGGGCGAAGCCCGCAACTGGGACGTGTTCACCGCCCTCCTGCGCGCCGGCCCATTACAGGCCTTCCCGCACGAGCCCGGCTTCGCCGCCATGCTGTCCCAATGCGCCGATCACCGCGCCGCCGGCTACACCGCGATACGCGCGCTGCTCGCCAACCCCACCACCACCCGCTTCCTCTTGAGCGCCGAACTCTTCCTCGCCCGGCACGGCTGGCGCAACGGGCTGGAGGTCGAGGCGCTGGCCCGCCTCACCGCCCCCGCCCAGGATTTCGCAACGGCCAACCTCGAACGCCTGCACCGCAAAGTCCGCAAACGCGGCAAACATTTGTTGCGCGTGGGCGCGCATGAGCGCCACCTCACCCGCATAGAACTCAAAAAACTGCGCTACACAGCCGATCTGTTCGGCGGGCTGTTCGACTCCCGCGGCAAAATCCGCAGCTACAACCGCACCACCGCCGCCCTGCAGGAAGAACTCGGCCTACTCAACGACCTCACCACCGCCCACGACCTACTGGGCCGCCTGGACGCCACCACCCCGGACAACGCCAAAGCCATCGGCATCGTGCTGGGCTGGTGCGCCCACGCCGCCAGCGGCAATGACAAACAGCTCGGCAAACTCTGGAAAGATTTTACGGAGACGAAGCCGTTTAGCGCTTAAAGATTGTTTTAAAAGTCCCGTACGCTCCCGTCATCCCCGCGAAAGCGGGGATCTCTGGCTCCCAAGGCCGTGGGAGTCACAGATTCCCGCTTATCCGGGAATGACGGGGTAATGTCGCCGGAGGGCTTCTCAAACAGTCTCTTAGAAAAAGCAGCAGCTTTTTGAAAAAAGCTGCACCAAAAACTTTTATTTTATCCCCAAACGCGGAATCTCAATCGCCGGGCACCGGTCCATCACCACCGCCAGCCCCGCCGCGCGCGCCGCCTCCGCAGCCACCTCATTCACCACACCCAGCTGCATCCAAATCGTCTTAGCCCCCAACCGTATCGCCTCCGCCACAGGCGCCTCAACCTCCGCACTATTACGGAACAAATCCACCATATCCAGCGGCGCGGCCTCCTCCAGCGTCCCCACCACCAGCCTTCCCAAAATCTCCTGCCCCGCCAGCCCCGGGTTAACCGGGGTAACGTCATACCCCTGCTCCAGCAAAAACCGCATCACCCCATAGCTCGGCCGAGCAGGCTTGTTCGAGGCCCCAACCAGCGCAATACGCCTGGTCTCCGTCAAAATCCGGAAAATCTCGTCGTCCATCTGCTTCCCCTAACCCACGCCTCCAGCTAAGCCAGAGCCCATGAAAACCACCGTTAAACCTGGTTACCTCGCCTGCATCATGCTCAGCCTGTTCACATTGTACATGTGGTACAGCCCCAACCGCCCCCAGGCAGGTGATGTGGCCATGCCGGCGGGCAAACTCAACTCGCTCTCCTACACCCCCTACCGCAACGGCCAGGGCCCGCAGGACAAAACCTTCCCCCCGCCCGCGCAGATAGCGCAGGACCTCGCCCTCATCGCCAGCCAGGCCAACGGCATCCGCACCTACGCCGCCCTCGAAGGCACCCCCGCCGAAACCGCCACCCGCCTCGCCAACCACACAGACATCGCCGCTTTGGCCCAGCAAGCCGGCCTAAAAATGTGGCTCGGCATCTGGCTAGGCTCCGACACCAAAAAGAACGCTGACGAAATGGCCGCCGGCATCGCCGAAGCCAACGCCTACCCCGGCACAATCACCCGAATCGTCGTCGGCAACGAGGTCCTGCTCCGCCGCGACCTCTCGGTGGACGACCTCAACGCCGACATCGACTACGTACACGCCCAGGTCAAACAACCCGTCGCCTATGCCGATGTCACCGATTTCTGGAAGCAATTCCCCCAGGTCGCCCCGCACGTAAGCATCGTGATGATCCACATCCTGCCCTATTGGGAGGACAAACCGCTCAGCCTGGATGCCGCCCTAACCAGCATCCAATCCACCACCACAACCTTCAAAAAACTCTTCCCCGCCAACCAGATCTCCATCGGCGAAACCGGCTGGCCCTCACGCGGCCGCTGGCGCGGTGCCGCCGCCCCCTCGCGCGTAAACGAAGCCGTATACCTGCGCCGCTTCGCCACCCAGGCCACGGCTGACGGCGTTGATTACAACGTCATCGAAGCCTTCGACCAGAATTGGAAATACAAGGACGAAGGTGTCGCCGGCGCCAACTGGGGCCTCTGGAACGCCCACCGCGTGCTCAAATTCCCCCTCAACGGCCCCGTAACCGAGCGCCCCAGCTGGGCCTGGTACGCGGTATTGAGCGCGCTAATGGGTGCCGCCCTGTTCGCCTCCATCGGCTGCCGCAACCTGCGCCTGGCCGTCCCGTCCTTCGCCCTGGGCAACGGTTTCGCCATCGCCTGCATGGGCACACTCCCCCTGCTCTACGACAAATGGCAGCTGCTTGGTGCTGTCGTAAACCTGCCCCTGCAGTTCATCTTCGCCTTCCTCGTCATCGCCCGCGCCGACGACGTCTTCGCCGGCAACATACTCTCACCCGTCATACCCGGCTCCGAAGTCCTCTCCAGCCTGCGCCGCTTCCGCCTGCCCCTGAACTACCAGTCCCTATGGTTCATCTTCCTCGCCGCCGCCGCCATATCCCAGGCCATACTGGTGCTAAACGGCCGCTATTTCGACACCCCCATGCCCGTCTTCATCGTCCCCATCATCGCCGCCGTCATCCGCATCTGGACCAAGGACCGCCCCCAGAAAATGGGCTGGGAAGAACTGGTCGCCAGCTTCGCACTAGCCGCACTCGCACTGCTGGACATGATAATGGAAGGCTCAGCCAATCTGGAATTCGTAATCTGGAACATAGGCGCCCTGGCTCTCGCCGCCCCCTGTGTGTTGGCGGCCGAAAGCAAAAGGGGTATTAAAAAGCCTAAGAAAAAGGCGGCTTTTTGAAAAAAGCCTGGCCAAAAACTTTTGAACTTTAGGGCATGGCTGTGGCCGCGCCACAGCCATGCCCTAAAGTTCAAAAGCCCCGTCATCCCCGCGAAAGCGGGGATCTCTGGCTCCCAAAACCATGGGAGTTACAGATTCCCGCTTCCGCGGGAATGACGAATAAAATCACCAGAGGGGCTTCTCAAACAGTCTCCTAAAAAGAAGGCGGAGAATTCGAGCTGATTAGTATTACTGGCTCATTTCCCTGGTTCCTGAACCTGTGGGGAATATCGGACCTGAAATAATACGCATCGCCTGGGTTTAGCTGCTTTTCCTGCACGCCTATGGTTACGGTCAGGCAGCCTGCCACCACAATCCCGCATTCCTCGCCGCCGTGGCGCAGCATGGCATCGCCGGTGTCAGCACCTGGCTGGTAGGTTTCGCGGAGCATTTGCAAAGCGCGGTCTTTTACCCGCCTGCCCACCATACGCATGGAGATTGCCGGGTCGTAGGAGATTTCGGTCAGCTCTTCGCCTGTGAAAAACACGTTATCGGAGGGTGAGAAGTTCAGGGTGAAGAAATCGGCCAACGACAGGGGGATGCCGTCCAGTATCTTCTTCAAGCTAGAGATGGAGGGCGAGACGCGGTTCTGCTCGATCAGCGAGATGGCGCCATTGGTAACCCCGGCCCTGCGCGCCAGCTCGCGCTGAGTCAGGCCGAAAATCTGCCGCACGAGCTTCAGCCTGGTGCCGATCTCCTCGGAGGCATCCTCATTTTTCAGGACTGCCGACATCTTCCCTCGTTCCAATGTTTAGAATTTTCGACGCATTATCAAAGCATGGATCAGGCACGTCCAATGCCCGTAACGGAAAACACATGCAAGCCAAAAATCATCATGCAATTATTCTTGACGCCCCCCCGCTGCCTGGGCGACAGTTGAGCCACCGCAACTGAGACGGGGATTTGCGTGCCGTGGGTAAAAACGCCGCCTAAGCCAAACAATTGTTCTGCTCCCAATATTTCCCCTGCTTTAACCAAGCGGGCTTCAACCTGGCGGGGCCTTGGCGCAACGGGCAAAGCCCCGTCTGGCGGCCGATACAGCAGCGCCCAACACAAACGCTTCAACCAGATCTGGGCCAGCAGGCTCCAGTAAACCGGGCCGCGTGGCGCCCCGGGTGCCGCGCCCCCATCGAGGGTAAAATGACTAATACGATTGACCTAAAAGAATGGTTCAACGAACACCGCATCACCGAAGTGGAATGCCTCGTCCCAGACATCACCGGCATCCCGCGCGGCAAAATCATGCCGGCGCAAAAATTCTTCCAGGGCGGCCACCCGCGTCTGCCGGAGGCCATCTTCATCCAATCGGTCACGGGCGAGTACCCCAACGACCCGACCGACGCCCTCACCGATCCCGCGATCATCGACATCCAGCTGATCCCCGACCCCTCCACCGTCCGCCTGGTGCCCTGGGCGCATGAGCCGACCGCGCAGATCATCCATGATTGCCAATACGCGAACGGCACGCCTGTGCCGATGGCGCCTCGGCAAGTGCTGCAACGCGTATTGAAACTCTACGAGGACAAAGGCTGGAAACCCGTCCTGGCGCCCGAGCTGGAATTCTACCTCGTCGGCCGCAACACAGACCCCGACTACCCGCTGGTCCCCCCGGTAGGCCGCTCCGGCCGCCAGGAAACCGGGCGCCAGAGCTACTCCATCGATGCGGTGAACGAGTTCGACCCGCTGTTCGAGGAAATGTACGATTTCTGCGACCTGCAGGAGATGGACCTCGACACCTTGATCCACGAGGAAGGTGCCGCCCAGGTCGAGATCAACCTGCTGCACGGCGACCCGCTGGCCTTGGCCGACCAGGTATTCCTGTTCAAACGCACCGTCCGCGAGGTGGCCCTGCGCCACAACATCTATGCCACCTTCATGGCCAAACCCATGGGCGGTGAACCCGGCTCGGCCATGCATGTCCACCAGAGCATCGTGGATGTTGAAACCGGCAAAAACCTCTTCGCGGGTGCCGATGGCAAAGCCACCAAACTGTTCCGCCGCTACATCGGGGGCCTACAAAAATACATCCCCGCGGTAATGCCGATCTTCGCCCCCAACGTTAACTCCTACCGCCGCCTCACCCGCGATTCCAACGCCCCCATCAACCTGCAATGGGGCTACGACAACCGCACCTGCGGCCTGCGCGTACCGTTTGGAGACGCCGCCGCCATGCGCGTGGAAAACCGCGTGCCAGGTGCGGATGCCAACCCCTACCTCGCCTTCGCCGCAACGCTGGCCTGCGGCTACCTCGGCATGACCGAAAAGCTGGAGCCCACCACCGAACAAGTAGGCAGCGCCTACTCCGGCGACTACACCCTCCCCCGCGAACTCAGCCACGCTTTGGACCTGATGACCGCCTCCCAACCCATCCGCGACATACTGGGCGAAAAACTGGTGGACGTATTGGTGGCGGTAAAACGCCTGGAATACGAAACGTATCTGCGCGTCATCTCATCCTGGGAACGCGAACATCTGTTGCTGAACGTATAAAAGGCGGAAAGCTTTGCCGCGTCGTGCGAACTCACGCTTAGACGCGACAACCCCCACTGGGCCTGAGGCCCAGACCCCGTTAGATTAGCGCAAACCGCCCCGCTACCGAGCTTCCCGCGAAAGCGGGAATCTCGGGCCAGATGCAATTGGCGTTGAGTGTGCTCTGGGAAAGCGGCTCAGCGAAATATCCGCTTTGCTCCAACGCGGGCATTGCCGTCATGACACCCGATATTAAAAGCGAAACAAATTTTCGAGAGTTTCCATGATGGCCGCTGCTTTTTCTCGCATCACCGCCTATCTCGCCGCCGCAGCCGCGATCATCTGGGAACTCAGTAAGCTGAACTGGGTACCTATTCGGTTTGCCAGTCTTACCTCCCAGATTTTGCGGGCGCATGCCGCGCGGGATGGATCAAAAATCACCCTCTTGACGGGTGGAGACTTCAACTGGTTCTGGGTCACCGGCAAGGCGCTGGGCCAAGGGCTGGATATGGATTTCTACAATCCGGCGGTCTTCTCACCGCTCCTGCGGGGGCTTCTGCATTATGATCCGGGCAGCACGATCCTGCTGGTCTATCCGCCGCTGGTGTTGCCGGTGTTTTCTGCGTTTGCGCTGCTTCCTCTGGCACTGAGCTATATTATCTATTGCACCATCTCGCTCATCGTCTCCGCTTTTCTGTTACGCTTTGCTGGTTTTCCCTGGTGGTGCATCATGCTTGGGCTGATCTCCCCGGCGGCATCCACCTGGCTCTATGGCGGGCAGCTGGATCTGATCTGCGGCGCCGTAATGGTTTATGGGCTGAGCCGGCTTGAGCGCGCGCCGGGCTTTGCGGGCATCGCTCTGTCACTGCTGGCGCTGAAGCCGCAATTGGCACTGCTGGTGCCGGTAGCGGTATTGGCGCGAGGTCAATGGAAGGCGGTGCTAACCGGCGCGCTCGGCGTAGCGTCTTTCGCAGCGCTTTCGCTGTTCTATTGGCGCAATGCATCCTGGGCAGCTTTTCTGCATGAGGGACAAGCGAACATGCGCGCATTGCTGGAGGCACCTTTCATCTACGGCGCGGCACACCCTGCGGACTATGATTTTCAGTTCAGCGGCGTTTCAGTGTTTTGGATGCTGCGCAGCCTTCATCTTGGTCTGCATATCGCCTATGCGGCGCAGGGTGCGGCCACGCTGCTGGCATTGGGCGCGGCCTGGCTGGTCTGGCGCCACCCGGCACTCACGCTGCAAAGGCGCATCATATTCACCGTATTGCTCGTACCCTTCACCTCACCCTATGGCTTCACCGCCAGCCTCTGCATGTATTCAACCGTTTTGCCTCTGCTGGCGCGGCGCGACACGCCCTGGCGGAACGCCGTACTGGCCTGGTTATGGGCGGCACCTGGGCTCGGCGTTGGCATCGCAAAGGCGCACCATATTCTGATCGGGCCGCTGCTGCTGCTGGCCGCCTTGGCGCTGTGCCTTGAGCGGCAGAAACAAACCCTGAGCGCCGAACGGGCTGGCATCTCTGTATAAGTGGCCCTACCTGGCCGGTTAATTAATTGGGTCCAGGATATAGCGAGCCGCATCTTTACGCCATCTTTATGCCCCCCATCGATCTTCCACATCGCGCTTTTACGCCCGCCGGCCCAAACCGGCCCCCTTGAAAGGAACCTCCTCCCATGGGTGATCTCATCTCTATCCTAGCAGGTGCGGCTATATTCGCTCTGCTCATTCTCTACGTTCCAGCCTGCGAGCGCGTGTAATGTTCGACCTCATCGCCGGCGGCCTCATCTCGTCCCTTCTTCTCGTTTACCTCGTCTGGGCCCTCATCCGGCCCGAGGATTTTTAACCCATGACCATGCAAGGTTTGCTCTACATCGCACTATTATTCGTGCTGGTGCTCGGAGCCGCATTTCCGCTCGGCCGCTACATGGCCGCCATTTTCGAAGGCCGCGTTACCTGGCTCCGCCCCGTGGAAACCGGCTTCTACCGCCTCGCCGGCGTGGACGAGAAACGCCAGATGCCATGGCAAGGCTACGCCATCGCGCTCCTCCTTCTCAGCGTCATCCATTTCGGCTTACTGTACGCCATTTTGAGATTGCAATATTACCTCCCCTGGAATCCGCTGCATATTGTGGGAATGTCGCCGCGCCTGGCCTTCAACACCGCCGCCAGTTTCGCCACCAACACCAACTGGCAGGCCTATGTGCCGGAGGGTCAAATTTCCAACGGCGCGCAGGTGTTCGGCCTGGTCGTACATATGTTCGTCTCGGCCGCCGCTGGTATAGCCGCCGCCGCCGCCGTCATGCGCGCCTTCACCGCGGGTTCCTTAAAAACCATCGGCAATTTCTATGTCGATCTCACCCGCATCTCGCTCTACCTCCTCATCCCCGCCTCGCTCATCGCCGCAACCTTGCTGGTCATCGCAGGCGCCCCGCAAACCTTCGCGGAAGCCGTCAACGTTCACACCCTGAATGCCGGCGCGCAGACCATCGCCATCGGCCCGGTCGCCTTCCAGGAAGCCATAAAAGAACTCGGCACCAACGGCGGCGGCTTCTTCAACGCCAACTCCGCGCATCCTTTCGAAAACCCCAACGCCTGGACCAACCTGTTCGAAAACTTCCTGCTCCTGGTCATAGGCTTCGCGCTGCCCATCACCTTCGGCCATATGGTGAAAGACAAAGCCCAGGGCCGTGCCCTGATGGCCGCCATGGCCATCATCCTGGCGCTGGGCTGCGTCGGCACCTACGCCGCGGAAGCCGCCGGCAACCCCATGCACATCGCCGCCGGCGTGGCGGCGCATGACGGCAACTGGGAAGGCAAGGAGATGCGCTTCGGCATCGCCTCAAGTGCCGCCTTCAACGTTTCCGCCACCGGCACCTCCACCGGCGCCGTGGACAGTTTTACGGACTCCTACACCCCGCTCGGCGGCGCCATCCCGATGTTCCTGATGCAGCTGGGCGAAGTCACCCCCGGCGGTGTCGGCTCGGGCTTCTACACCATCATCGTCTTTGCTTTGCTCTCGGTCTTCGTCGCGGGGCTGATGGTCGGCCGTACCCCTGAATATCTCGGTAAAAAAGTCCAGGCGAAAGAGATCAAACTCGCCATGCTCGGCGTGCTTATCCTAACCCTGTTCATCCTCGCCGGTGCCGGCTTCTCCCTCGTCACCGCCTCGGGCACCGGCTCACTCGAAAACGCCGGCCCGCACGGCCTGAGCGAAATGCTCTACGCCTGGTCCTCCGCCACCGAGAACAACGGCTCCGCCTTCGCCGGCCTCAGTGCCGACACGCCGCTGCTCGACTATGGCCTGGGTGCCGCCATGCTTTTCGGCCGCTTCGCCTTCATGATACCCATCCTGGCGATAGCGGGTTCGCTCGCAGCCAAGCCGAAACTCCCGGCAAGTGCGGGCACCTTCCCCACCACCGGCCCGCTGTTCATCGGCTTGCTCATCGGCGTCATCATCATCCTCGGCGGCCTGCAGTTCATGCCGGCCGACACCCTCGGCCCCGTCGCCGAACATTTCCTCCTCCATTCTGGAAAGACTTTTTAACATGGCAAGCGCAGACACCATCTCGCTTTTCGATGCCCGTATTTTCCGCCGCGCGGCGCTGGATGCAGTTACCAAACTGAATCCGGTCACCCTCGCCCGCAACCCGGTCATCTTCGTAACGGAAGTCGTGGCCGCTCTGGTCACCGCCACCGGCATCGAGGCGATCATCACCCGCCACCCGGCGGGCTTCCCCATCACCATCGCCGCCTGGCTCTGGCTCACGGTCATCTTCGCAACGTTCGCGGAAGCCGTCGCCGAGGGCCGGGGCCGTGCGCGCGCCGAATCCCTACGCCGCGCCCGGTCCGACACGATGGCCAAGCTCCTGCTAGATCCGCGCGATAAAGTGCTCTTCAAACCCACCCCGGCATCGGACCTGCGGCGCGGCGATATCGTGCTCGTGGAAACCGGCGACCTGCTCCCCTCCGATGGCGAAATCATCGAAGGCATCGCCAGCGTCAACGAGAGCGCCGTCACCGGCGAATCCGCCCCCGTCGTCCGCGAAGCCGGTGGCGATCGTTCCGCTGTCACCGGCGGCACGCAGGTGGTGTCGGACTGGCTCGTGGTCCGCATCACAGCCGATGCCGGCTCGACCTTCCTCGACCGCATGATAGCACTCGTGGAAGGTGCCGAGCGCCGCAAAACCCCCAACGAGATCGCGCTGAACATCCTTCTCGCCGGGCTCACCATCGTCTTCCTCATCGCGGTGGTAACACTGGTCGGCTTTGGCCAATACTCGGGCACTAAATTCTCCATCCCCGTGCTGGCCGCGTTGCTGGTCTGCCTCATCCCCACCACCATCGGCGGGTTGTTGTCGGCCATCGGCATCGCCGGCATGGACCGGCTGGTGCGCTTCAACGTCGTCGCCACATCCGGCCGCGCCGTGGAGGCCGCCGGCGATGTTGACGCGCTGCTGCTGGACAAAACCGGCACCATCACTTTCGGCAACCGCATGGCCTCGGGTTTTTATCCCGTACCCGGCGTGAACGAACGCGACCTGGCCGAAGCCTGTGCCTACGCCAGCCTGGGTGACGAGACTCCCGAAGGCCGCTCGATCCTCGCTTTGGCGCGCGACCGCTTCCAGCTGACCCCGGAACGCCCGGCAGATGCCACGATCATTCCTTTCTCCGCCAACACCCGCATGTCCGGCGTGGATTTCGGAGCAAAAAGCTTCCGCAAGGGCGCGGTGGACTCCGTCCTCGCCTCGCTCTCCACCAAGGCTGATTATGACTTCACCGAATCCGTCGCCCGCATCGCCCGCGCCGGCTCCACCCCCTTGGCTGTTGCCGCCAACGGCCGCCTGCTCGGCGCCATCGAACTGAAGGACATCGTCAAACCCGGCATAAAGGAACGTTTCGCCGCCTTGCGCGCCATGGGCATCAGGACGGTAATGGTCACGGGCGACAACCGCATCACCGCAGCCGCCATCGCCGCCGAAGCGGGCGTGGACGATTACATCGCCCAGGCCACACCGCAGGACAAACTCGACTACATCCGCAAAATGCAGGCCGAGGGCCGCCTCGTCGCCATGTGCGGCGACGGCACCAACGACGCCCCTGCATTGGCCCAGGCCGACGTAGGTGTCGCCATGCAAACCGGCACCCAGGCCGCGCGCGAAGCCGGCAACATGGTGGATCTCGACAGCGACCCGACCAAACTCATCGAGATCGTGGAGATCGGCAAGCAGCTGCTCATCACGCGCGGCGCGCTCACCACGTTTTCCATCGCCAACGATATCTCCAAATATTTCGCCATCCTGCCGGCGATTTTCGTGGCCACCTACCCGCAGCTCGCGGCACTCAACATCATGCATCTACGCACGCCAGAGAGCGCGATCCTCTCCGCCGTCATCTTCAACGCGCTGATCATCGTCGCCCTCGTGCCGCTCGCTCTGCGTGGTGTTAAATTCCGCGCCATCGGGGCCGCGGCTCTACTCAAACGCAACCTGCTCATCTACGGCCTCGGCGGCATCATCGCCCCGTTCGCCGGCATCAAACTCATCGACATGGGCTTAAGCCTCTTCCACATCTTTTCGTAACGGACCAAACCAATGATTCTCCGCGAACTCCGCCCGGCTTTATCGCTGGTCATAATTTTCACTTTGCTAACGGGCTTCATCCTCCCCGAAGCTTTTACGGGCGCCATGCAGCTGGCCCTCCCCTGGCAAGCCAACGGCTCGCTCATCACGCAAAACGGGCAGGCCATAGGCTCCGCCCTCATCGGCCAGAACTTCACCGCCGCAAAATACTTCCAACCCCGCCCCTCGGCCCTGAGCCCCAACCCGTATACCGAGAACACCTCCGGCGCCTCCAACCTCGGCCCCACCAGCGCTGCCTTGCTCACCAACGTGCAAACCCGCATCGCCGCCTACACCAAAGCCTTCGGCCCCGGCCAGGTTCCGGCCGATGCCGTAACCACCTCCGGCTCCGGCCTCGACCCCGATATTTCGCTCGTAAACGCCCTGCGCCAATCCGCCTCCGTGGCCGCCGCGCGAAAACGCCCCGTGGGCACGGTCACCGATCTCGTCAACCGCCTGGCTGACCACCCCGCCTTCGGCATCATCGGCACGGATAATGTCAACGTCCTGCAGCTCAACCTTGCCTTGGACCGCTTGCCAGCCCAATAATTCAGCATGGCAAAACCAACCCCGGACGCGACCCGCCCGGACCCCGACGCCCTCCTCGCCGGCTTGGCGCAAGGAGGGCGCGGCCATTTAAAAATCTTCCTGGGCGCTGCCCCCGGCGTCGGTAAAACCTGGGAGATGCTCACCGCCGCCCACGCCAAACGCCAGCGCGGGCTGGACGTGGTGGCCGGCATCATCGAAACGCACGGCCGCGCCGGCACGCAGGATGCCGTCGGTGAGCTGGAAACGCTGCCCCGTATCCCCGTCCCCTATCGCGGCCAGACGCTGGAAGAATTCGACCTCGACGCCGCCCTGAAACGCCGCCCCGCCTTGCTGCTGGTGGACGAGCTCGCCCATACCAACGCCCCGGGCCAGCGCCACGCCAAACGCTGGCAGGACGTGCAGGAGCTGCTGGAAGCAGGCATAGACGTCTGGACCACCATCAACGTCCAGCATCTGGAAAGCCTCAACGACCAGGTCGCCCGCATCACCGGCGTACGCGTGGCCGAAACCGTGCCGGACACCGTGCTGGACATGGCCGATGAGATCGAGCTGATCGACCTGCCCCCCGCCGAACTCCGCGCCCGGCTGAAGGAAGGCCATATCTACCGCGCCGATGTCGCCACCCGCGCGCTCGACGGCTTTTTCCGCGAAGGCAATCTCGGCGCCCTGCGTGAAATCGCTTTGCGCCGGACCGCCCAGCGCATCGACAAGGATGTAACGCGCTACATGCGCTCCTCCGCCATCCCCGGCCCCTGGCCCGTGGCGGAAAAAATCCTTGCCCTCATCGGCCCGGACGATGCCGCCGCCAACGTGGTCCGCCACGCCGCCCGCCTGGCCGAGGCTTTGCGCGCGCCCCTCACCAGCTTTCACATCGAGCGCACGGACGACAACGCGAAAGTCCAGGCCGCCCTGGACCTCACCATCCAGCTCAGCGGCACCGTGATCACCCAAAGTGCGCCGGACATGGTGCGCGCCGTGCTGGACTATGCCGCCGCCCATAACATCACCCACATCGTCGTCGGCCGCGCTCCCACCGGCGGCAAATTTGGCCGCTGGTTCGGCCGCCGTTTTTCCGAAGCGCTCACCCGCCAGGCCCTCGCCTACACGCTGCATTTCGTGCCCCTACCCGCCGCAGCCCCCGCCCGCAGCCGTGCCGTGGCTCCGCCGCGCGACTGGGCCCCCTACCTCCTCGCCAGCACTTTGCTCGGCCTCATCACCGTCACCGGCACATTCCTACGTGGCGTCCTCCCGCAAGAAGCCATGGCCCTCATCTTCACCGGCCTCATCGCCGCCATGGCCAGCCGGGCGGGCCGCTCCCCCGGCCTCTTCACCGCCATCACCGGCTTCCTGCTGTGGAATTTCTTCTTCCTGCCGCCCTATTACACCCTCTCGGTGGCGGACCCGCGCGACCTCGTGGCCCTGCTCGTCTTCCTCATGGTCGGCCTGCTCACCGGCACATTGGCCGGCCGCGTCCGCCAGGAAGCCGCCACAGCCGCCGCCCGCGTGGAAGCCCTCCGCCGCATCTCGCTCTTTGGCCAGCGCCTCTCCCGCGCCGCCACGCTCTCCGATGTCCTCGCCGCCGCCGCCGAGGAAACCTGCAACATCTCCGGCGCCGGCATTCTGCTCCTCCTGCACAACAGCACCCTCACCCCGGAAGCCGCCCGCCCGGAAAGCACAATGCTAGACGATGCCGCCATGGCCGCCGCCGAATGGTGCCTGGCGCATGACACCGAAACCGGCACTGGCACCGGCACGCTCCCCTCCGTACCCTGGCGGTTTTTCCCCCTCCGCAGCCAAGGGATCGTCACCGGCGTGCTGGGTGCCGCCACAACCACCGCCATGCCCGCCCCCGTGCTGCAAACCCTCATCACTTTGGCCGACCAAACCGCGCTGGCCCTGGAGCGCGCCCGCCTGACCATGCAAACCGCCCGCGCCGTCGCCCATGAGGACAGCCAAAAACTCCGCAACGCGCTGCTCTCCTCGCTAAGCCACGATTTACGCACCCCGCTCACCGGCATCCGCGGCGCTGCCGAAACCCTGGCCGCCTCAGGCGACGCGCTGGACGCCGCCACCCGCGCCGACCTCCTCGCCAGCATCACGCAAGACACCACCCGCATGGGCAAATTTTTGGCGAACATCACCGACATGGCCCGCGTCGAATCCGGCGCCATCGAGGTCAAGCGCGAACGCCTCTCCCTCGCCTCCGTGGCCGAAGCCGCCATCGCCCGCGTGCCCGGCGCCCTCTACACCGGCCTGAACCTCGCGCCCGACGCTACCCATGTCCGCGCCGACCCCGCCCTCCTGGAGCAAATCCTGGTCAACCTCCTCGACAACGCCGTGAAATATTCACCCCCCGGCAGCCGCATCGCCATCTCCTCCCGCCGCGCCGGCGGCGATGCCGCCATCAGCATCGCCGACGAAGGTGTCGGCATCCCCGGCGCCGACCTTACCGCCGTGTTCGACAGTTTTTTCCGCGCCAGAAGCGTGGACCGCGTAACCCCGGGCACGGGCCTCGGCCTGGCCATCGCCAAGGCTTTCACGGAAGCCATGGACGGGCGCATAACCGCCCTCAGCCCCCGCCTGGACCTGCCCGCCGACGGCCTGCCCGGCACCATCATCACCGTGGAACTTCCCGCCGCATGATATCTGGTCGCATTCTGGTGGTGGACGACGAACCGCAAATCCACCGCTTCCTCACCCCCGCCCTCACCGCCGCCGGCTATTCGCCCTTGCGCGCCGAACGCGGCGAGGAGGCCCTGCGCATCGCCGCCTCCCAGGCGCCGGACCTGATCCTCCTGGACCTCGGCCTGCCGGACATGGACGGCCACGAAGTCCTGCGCCGCCTGCGCGAATTTTCCACCATCCCCGTCATCATCCTCTCCGCCCGCGACCGCGAAGCCGAGAAAATCGCCGCCCTGGACAACGGCGCCGACGACTACGTGGAAAAACCCTTCGCCCTCGGCGAGCTGATGGCCCGCATCCGCACCGCACTACGCCGCCAGGGCGCCAACGACCCCCCCGCCGCGAGCCTGGAGGTCGGCGGGGTAAATATCACCCCGCAAAACGCCAGCCGCAACGGCGAGGCGCTACCCCTGACCAAACGCGAACACGCTTTGTTATTGCTGCTGGCCCGCAACCGCGGCCGCGTCCTAACCCACCGCCAAATCCTCACCGCCCTCTGGGGCCCGGCGCATACCGAAGATGTGGCGTACCTACGCGTCTACATCGGCCAGCTCCGCCGCCATCTAGGCGAGGAAACCGCCAAACTAATCGTAACCGAACCAGGCGTAGGCTACCGGCTGACGGATGATTGATTCGATTGCCGTGGTAAAACAAGGGGTTGAGATCAATTTTCAGATTTATTTACCCGAATCTCAAAGAGTTGATATCGTATCCTTCACAAATCCACAAAGCGTTACATTGTAATTTCGAATCATATTTTGCTTGATTCTAAAATTATCCTAAGCTTATCGTTACCAATGATTAATTTGGTTCGGGGAGTCTCGGGTGTTCCGTTCATATTTTGTTGCTATGTCCTGCTTGGCGTTGCTCTCCGCATGCGCGGACACCGCCAATCCGTTCAATCAAGCACCATTTGATCCCACTATAGTTAAAAAACCCCGCCCCAAGCTTCCAATAGCGATGAATTTCAAACCTTATTCAACCTCGACAACAACATTACAAAACCTGTCCGATGCGTATGAACATCATCGCAATGATCTACTCAATGAACGTCCTTTTTTTGATCTCCCAGCCGCCGCCCTTGGCATCGCCGGTGTCGCCAATGTAGCGTTCGACGGCGCTAAGGCTGCTTCGGTGGCGCTTGGCCTCACCGCCGCTGCGGGTTATGGCGTCAGCAGCTATTTCGGCCTTACCGCCAAGATAACAGTCTATACAACTGCGTTTCACGCTTTGTCATGCGCAGCTGACGTGTCTGCCAATATGGATCCTTTGGATCAAGAAGTTTCTTCTTACGCGGACACACCTTCCGGCATCGATTACGATCTGCAAGCAAATATCGTGGCGGCACAAGGAGTTTTGACGGGCTCACTCACGCTTCCATCAAAGCCGTCCCAACAGGAAATGCAGAACCTTTTGACTGCGCAAAACAATGCCGTCACCACGGAAGCGAGTTTGTCCGCGGCATTGTTAACGTTATCAACTGGAAATGATGCACTGCAGACATTCGCCTATCAGGTCGTTGTCACAACGGATGGTTCGGTTCTTTCCAACGAAGGCAATGCGGCACAACTCGTCAGCACAGTGCAGTCCGCAGTAGCCACAGCCAAGGCAGGAACATTCGGTTTAAGCAATGCTCCGCTCAGCCCAGACACTCTCGCAGCGGTGCAAATCGCCATAAATGGTAACGCAGCAGCTACGCCCCCAGCAACCATACAGAGCATAACAGCCAATCTGACCAACGACACCGTGAAGGCCAACCAATTCTCTAGCCTCGTTACCAAAGCCTGGACCCCGTTGGCGACATGCCTCTCGCCGGCCGCCGCTGTTCCGGCCGCAACCACCCCAGCGAAAACTACCCCATAAAATCTAGCCCAATATCCAGCACTTTCGCCGAATGCGTGAGCCAGCCAGCAGAAATCAAATCCACGCCCGTTTCGGCAATCACCGGTGCCGTCTGCGCATTGATCCGCCCCGAGGCCTCGGCAATCGCCCGCCCGCCAATCCTTGCCACCGCCTCGCATAAAACCTCGGGCGTCATGTTATCCAGCAAAATCGCATCCGGCCCAAACCCCAACGCCTCATCGAGCTGCGAGAGCGTATCCACCTCAACCTCGATTTTTACGAGATGCCCGATATTCGCCCGCGCCGCCGCAATGGCTTTGCCCACCCCGCCGGCAATGGCGATGTGATTATCCTTGATCAGAATCGCATCATCGAGCCCGAAACGATGGTTTGCCCCGCCCCCAGCTCGCACCGCGTATTTTTCCGCAAAGCGTAAGCCCGGCGTGGTCTTGCGCGTGCAGGAAATTTTCGCCCGCGTGTGCGCAATCGCATCGGCAATCCCGCGCGTCGCAGAGGCAATGCCGGACAGATGCCCGAGGTAATTCAACGCCACGCGCTCAGCCGTTAAAATCCCCCGCGCGGGGCCGGAAATATCCGCCAGCACATCGCCCGGCGCCAGCCGCGCGCCATCGAACAAACGCGGCGCAAATACAATCGCCGGGTCAATCAACGCAAAAGCAATCTTACAAAAATCCAGCCCCGCCACCACGCCTGGCTCACGCGCCACCATCGCCACCCGCGCCTGGGTTGCCGCCGGGATTACGGAATCCGAGGTGATATCCCCAGCCCGGCCCAGATCCTCCAGCAAAGCGGCGCGCACCGATTGTTCAATCATAATCGCCGGAAGGGGAGGCAAATTCATTACGCAGCCTTATAAAATTGTTTTGTCTCAACCCGCGCATGCGCGCCCACCGAATTTTTACGCGCCAATGCCGCCTGCGCAATGCGCAAGGCCAAAGCTGCAGCCGGATTTTGCCCCGCCATCTCGGCAAATTTTTCCTCAGCCAGCCCCATACCAGCAGCATCACGCAACACGCCCAGATGCGCGGACATGATCGGCCGCACCGGCACCGCATCTGGCAATACCGGCACTTCAGCCCGCACATCCCGCAACGGCTTCGCGTGCAACGCCGCCATCGCCTGCCCCGCCGCCTCGCCGCAAATCGCGGCTTCCAGCAGCGAATTACTGGCCAGCCGGTTCGCCCCATGCAGCCCGGTGCGCGCCACCTCGCCGGCGGCATACAGCCCCTCGATGCTGGTGCGCCCCGCGGCATCCACCACCACGCCGCCCATGTGGTAATGTGCCGCAGGCCGCACCGGGATTGGCTGCGTCATGGGATCAATCTCCGCCCTCGCGCAAATCGCAGCGATCGAGGGAAACCGTGTGGCAAACCGCGCGCCAATCCCACGAGCATCGAGAAAAACCTGATGCCCGGCCTGCACATGTGCGAACACACCCCGCGCCACGACATCGCGCGGCGCCAAATCGCCGCCGCGCATAAAATAAGCGCCGGTCTCGTCGATAAATCTGGCGCCCTCGCCCCGCACCGCCTCGGAAATTAGCGGCAGAGACGCACCCGCCACATCCAAAGCAGTAGGATGAAACTGGATGAATTCCAAATCAGCCAGCGCCGCACCAGCATCCATGGCCAGCATCAACCCATGGCCAATCGCACCTTCAGGGTTGGTGGTATGGCTGAATAACCCGCCAATCCCACCCGTCGCCAGCAGCACGCGGTCAGACGGCAGGAGCAGAATCTCGCTCCCGCGCACCGCCAGCACGCCCGCCACACCATTATCACCAACCACAATTTTGCGCGCCGCAGCCCGCACAATCGTAATGCTGGGCGTGGCCCGAACCCGCACCATCAGCGCGCGCATAATTTCCGCACCGGTCTGGTCGCCATTGCCGTGCAGAATCCTTGGCCGCGCATGCGCTGCTTCCAGCCCCAATGCCAAGTCCGCGCCATGCCGGTCAAACCGCACACCCAGGCGTAACAACGTCTCAACCAACGCCGGACCAGCGCCTATAATCCGTTCAACGGCCTCTGGATCACACAAGCCCGCCCCCGCCGCCAGCGTATCGGCCACATGCAGCGCCACACTGTCATCCGCGCCAACCGCCGCCGCCAAACCGCCCTGGCTCATCGCACTCGCCGCCCCCACACCCAACGGCCCGGGGTTCAACAGCGTCACCGGGTGGGGCGAGGCAGCCAGTGCCGCCATCAACCCCGCAACGCCACCGCCTATAATGATCATTTTACGGCAAGCATGCGCTCAACAGAGCGGCGCGCGGGCTCAAACAACGCATCGGGAATCACCACCTCGGTCTGCATTTCCTCCAGCGCGCGGCGAATATTTTTCAAAGTGATGCGCTTCATATGCGGGCACAGATTGCACGGCCGCACAAACTCCGTCTCCGGGCTGCCTTGCGCAATATTATCGCTCATCGAGCATTCGGTAATCAACGCCACGCGCGCGGGTTTTTGCGTCCGCACAAAATCCGCCATCACCGCCGTGGAACCCGAAAAATCCGCGGCCTCCACAACTTCCGGCGGGCATTCAGGGTGCGCCAAAATCACCACCCCAGGATGGCGCGCGCGCAGATCATGAATTTCCGCCGGCGTGAAAAGCTCATGCACCTCGCAGTGCCCCTTCCACGCGATGATTTTAACGTCAGTCTCTTTCGCCACATTCAGCGCCAGAAATTCATCCGGCAGCATGATCACTTCCGGCACACCCAGCGACTCCACAACCTTCTTGGCATTGCCAGATGTGCAGCAGATGTCGGAAGCAGCCTTCACCTCAGCGGACGTATTCACATAAGCCACCACCGGCCTCCCGGGGTATTTTTGTCGCAACAGCGCTACATCGGCGGCCGTAATGCTCTCCGCCAGCGAGCAACCGGCTTCTGCATCGGAAATAAGAACAATCTTCCCCGGGTTCATCAGTTTCGCCGTCTCGGCCATAAAATGCACGCCGGCGACCAGGATCACATCCGCATCGGTGTTCGCAGCTTCCCGCGCCAGGGCTAGGCTATCACCCACAATATCGGCAACCCCGTGGAAAATCTCCGGCGTCTGATAATTATGCGCCAGGATCACCGCGTTGCGCTGCTTTTTCAGCACCAGAATCGCCTCGGCATCTTCCGCCATGGTGGCCCATTCTATGGGCGGGATCACACGGGAGACGCGGTCGTATAGATCAAGCGGCATGAAATGCTCCTCATTATACTCAAGTTGAGTATAATTTCTCTCCGCCGGTTATACTCACCTTGAGTATAACAAAGCAAGCGCTTTATTTTGTACTTTAACGAACCAGCGGCAGTTTGGAGCCGGTGAACCCGCGCTCCTCCAGCACCGAGGGGCGGAAGCGGAACAGTTTTGCCGGCCGCCCGGCCTGACCCGAGGTCGCCCGCCCGGTCTCCTCAACCAGCTCCTGCTGCTCGATAAACCGGCGGAAATTCGGCTTGTGCAGCCCCTGCCCGGCCAGCGCCTCCATGGTCTGCTGCAGCTCCAGCAGCGTAAACTCATGCGGCAAAAGCTCGAACACGACTGGCCGATATTTAATTTTGGCCCGCAACCGCGCAATCGCGGTGGCCAGAATGCGGCGGTGGTCGTGCAGCATCTCCTTGCCCGGCACCGGGGTTGCCGCCACCAGCGCATAGCGCGTGGCCTCGGGCACCAGCCCTGCCTCCCACAGCAGCTCGTAGCGCTGCAGCACCAGCTCCTCGTTCCACGGCCCGCCCTCGGCCCCGAACAATCCCGCGATGCGCGCCAGCCGGCTTTCCTCGTGCGAAGCCCAGGCGATCAGCTGTTGGCGTATGCCGGCCAGCAACCCATTGTTTTCGCGCAAATCCTCCCAGGGGAAGTAATGGTACCAGCTGCGCCAGCTGGTGCTGGGGTATTCCGCCGCCGCCTCGCGGCTCAGCGCCAGATAAGAGATGGAAATGCCCCGCGCCACACCACGTTGCGGGTCAGCGGCCTGCTGGTCCGCACCTGCCCGCGCCTGGTCAGCAAACGTATACAGCTGCTCGACATAAAATATGGGATGATGCGTCTGCCGCTCGACCCAGGCCCGCAACCCCGCCTGGAGCGAGCGGTGGCCGGGCTCCAACGGGCCGGAGGGCAAAGCATAGCCGCTCTCGATGGTCAGCACACGCGGATCGCCATCGGTTACGGCGACCAGTACCGCGATCAGCTCGGTTTCGACGACGGCGTTGCCCATGGTGCGGTTTTCGCGCATTTGGGCGTTTAATGAAAGGAGTGCGGGATGACCAAATTGATACTGGTGCATGGCGCCTGGCACGGCCCTTGGTGCTGGGACAAGCTGCTGCCGTACCTGAGCGGGCATGAGGTGGTGACGCCGGATTTGCAGGTAGGCGCCCGTTCGATGGCGGAATGGGTGGCGGTGGTGCTGGATGCCGTGGGCGCGGGCGCGGCGGTGCTGGTGGGGCATAGCCGGGGCGGGGCGGTGATTGCCGCCGTGGCCGAGGCAGCGCCGGAACGCGTGGAGCGGCTGGTGTTCTGCGCCGGATTTTTGCTGAAACGCGGGCAATCCGTTCTGGCAGCGGCGCAGGAGGATATTCTGCTCCCCATTGTGGTGGATCAGGAAACACGCAGCTGCACGCTGGAACCGGCCGATGTGGTGCCGCGGTTTTACGAGGGGTGCGCGCCTGAAGATATAGCGTTCGCACTGGCACGGCTGCGGCCGGAGCCGTTGTTTGGGCTCACCGCACCATTGCGGGTAAGTGCTGAACGGTTTGGCCGTGTGCCGCGCGAATATATTGAATGCACGCGGGACCGGGTGATCAGCCTGACGGCGCAAAGGCGGATGCAGGCGGCCTGGCCGGTGCAACGCGTGACAACACTGGAGACGGGGCACAGCCCGTTTTTCTCGGACCCAGAAAAACTGGCGGCGGCACTTGCCTTGTGAGGCGGCATTAAACCTGAATTAAAACACTGCTGGATTTACGCGCTGCGGCCCGCCACCCCCTAAATAATGGCGACACAATTGCTCACACAGCGGGGGGAAGACATCCATGCGCATCAGCTTTGGCTACGAAATTACCGTATCGCATCCACAGCCAACGCCGATGCTGGCGCATCTCAACGTGCATGATTCGCGCAGCCCCCATCTGCTCACGTCCGACCAGCTGGTAACCTTCCCGCAAGTTCCCCTCAGGCAGTATCGCGACAGTTTCAACAATCTGGTCACCAGGCTGGTAGCACCCGCGGGGCAGCTCCGCCTGACCACCTCGGCGCTGATCTCGGACCCCGGCACCACCGATGTGTATATTCCCAATGCCGCCGAGCACGAGGTCCAGGAGCTGCCGGATGAGACACTGCATTTTCTGCTCGGCTCGCGCTATTGCGAAACCGATAAGATGATGGGCATTGCCTGGAGCAATTTCGGCCATATCATCGGCGGCTGGAACCGGGTGCAGGCAATCTGCAATTTCGCGCATAACCAGATCACCTTCGGCTACCAATTCGCCCGCAATACCCGCACCGCGTTTGAGGGCTATGAGGAGCGCATCGGCGTGTGCCGCGATTTCGCGCATCTGGCCGTAACGCTCTGCCGCTGCATGAATATCCCGGCGCGCTACTGCACCGGGTATCTCGGCGATATCGGTGTGCCGAAAGACCCGGCGCCGATGGATTTTTCGGCCTGGTTCGAGGCCTATATCGGCGGGCAATGGCTCACCTTCGATGCCAGACATAACATCCCGCGCATCGGCCGGGTGTTGATCGCGCGCGGCATGGATGCGGCGGATACCTCCATCACCACCCATTTCGGCCCCAGCACGCTGGAGGTTTTCCGGGTGTGGACCGATGAGGTTGCGGAGTAGCGGGTGGTGTAGGTTATCCCTTCGGTAAATCCATCTGCGTGACGATGATGCCCGCGACGATCAATCCGGCACCGAGCCAGAACACCGGGCGCACGCGCTCGCCGAAAAACAGCAGCGAGGCCAAAGGCACGAGCACCACGCCCAGCGCGACATAAGGATAAGCCCGGCTCAGCGGCACCCGCGACAAAATCCAGATCCAGAGCAGCGTGGCAAAGCCGTACAGGGTGAGGGCCGCGTATAATGTGGGGCTGAGCAACAGGCGCCAGACATTGCCTGTGGATTCCGCGCGCAATTCCAATCCAACTTTTTTGAACAGCAACTGTCCGCCGGCGAGCAGCACGGTAAATATCAGAAGCGACAATGTGTTCGTCATTATTTCGTACCAATATCAGGGAGTAGCGGATGCACCGGTTGCGCCGGCACCGCGGCGATGTCGTAACTCAGAAACGACAGCAGTAATTGCAGGCCCAGGATCACCGGCAGTGCCGCGAGCATGACCGTGCCGGAGGTTGTAACGACTCCATGCGTGGCATTTTCCAGCCAATGCCACGCGCCGAACACCACCCCGAAGGCGATGAGCAGAAACCCGGCGACAAGATTAACCGAAGCGATGGAGAAATCGCGCAGGAAATAATTATAGGCCAGGCGCTTGTAAAAATTCCGGAAGTTGCCTGCAATAAATCCCGGCAGAACGCGCGAGATCCGCAAATGGCTCGTCTCATCGGCATAGCGGGCCGGCATGGGGATATCCAGCACCATGGCGCGCAAAGTGCCGAGGCGGAACAGCATGTCCGATTCGAAGAAGTAACGTGTGGCGATGCGCTCAAGCGGCAGATGCGCCAGCAGCCGCGCGTGAATGGCGGTGTAGCCATTGGTGGGGTCAAACAAGGTCCAGTAGCCGGAGGAAAACTTGGTCATGAAGGAAAGTATCGTGTTGCCGAACAATCGTAGCGGCGGCATGCCCTGGACATCGACCGGATTGAAGAAACGATTGCCTTTTGTGTAATCGGCCCGCCCCTCCAGCACGGGGCGCACGAAACGGTTGAGCAGAAGCGGGTCCATCTGCCCGTCGCCGTCGATCTTCACCACCACGTCGCAGCCATCGGCCAATGCCGCGCGGTAGCCGGTTATCACCGCCGCACCTACGCCGCCGTTTTCGGCCCGGAACAGCACGCCCACCCGTGGATCGCTCACATGCGCCTGCACGAATTTGCCCGAGGCATCCGGGCAGGCATCGTCCACCACATAGATCCGCCCCACCTCGGGGCCGATTGCGCCGAGCACGGCAAGGATCTGTTCCGTGACACGATAGCACGGAATGACCACGCCGATTCTGGCGTCCCGTGCGGTTGCCTCCGGAGACGGGGCTGATGCGAAATTCATGGCTCACCTATAGCCGCGAACCAGCAGGGCCAAAAGACCCTCATTTGCCTCGTTCCGGGCGATCCCTTAAACACCGGCCAAAGACGATTGGCCAAAGCCTGGAGAGCGAAACCGCGATGTTTGGAATAACGGCGGTGCGCCGGAACAAATCTGCCAGCCCCCATTTTACGCCGGAAATCCGCTGGGCGGTGGCTGTGGCACTACTGCCTATCCTTGCCAATCTGCACCTTATTCTGCATTTTTTTGCCGCCGCCCCCGTCTATCCTTATAGCGGCCTTGGCCTTAACCTGGGCCTCGGCCATCTTTTTCCGCCTTACCCGACCATCGATTTCAATGTCGGCGCACTCTCCGAGGCACAAGGCCGGCGGGCCGCGCTGGATATTTTATCCGGCATCATCCCCTGGTGGAATTTTAACGAGGGGGTCGGCGTACCGCTGGCCGGGAACATGCAGTCCGCGGCGCTGTTTCCCCCCACTTTGCTGGTGGCTCTGCCGGATGGCATGCTTTATTTGCATCTGCTGCTGCAAGGTGTGGCCGGGCTGTTCACATATCTGCTGATGCGCCGCCTCGGCATTTGCCAATTCGCCGCCTTCACCTCCGGCGTGCTGTTTGAATTCAACGGCACCTTCGCCTGGCTGCCGACGGCGCCGATCGCCTTCCTGCCGATGCTGCTCTACGCGGTGGAGTTGGAGATGGCGCAGATCTCCGGCGCGTGGCGCTGGATCGCGGTTGCATTGGCGCTTTCAATCTATGCCGGCTTTCCGGAGATGGCCTATATCGATGGACTGCTCGTTGCGGTGTGGACCGTGGCACGGCTGGCAACGCGGCAGTCAACATTGCGGCTCAGGATTTTTCGCAATATCGCGCTCGGCGTGGCCTGCGGCCTGCTGCTCGCGGCACCTGTCATCATTGCCTTTGTGGATTATCTGGCGGTGGCGCTCTACTCGTTGCATGCAAATGGATTTTTCCTCCATATGCATCTCGACCGGCATTTTGCCGTCAGCCTCGCCCTGCCCTACCTCTTCGGCCTCATCATGAACACCAGGACGGTTCCCAGCATCTTCACCTTCTGGTGTACGACCGGCGGCTATATCGGCATCGGCCTGCCGCTGCTGGGCCTGCTCGGAATTGCCGGGTGCCGCCTGCGGGGCTTGCGCATCGCGCTGGTGCTGTGGCTCGCCATCTGCGTTGTCGCGGCATTTGGGCTGCCGGGCAGCACATTTATTATTCACGCTTTGCTGCTGAGCGACACTGCCTTTTTCCGGTATTTTGATCCGTCCTTTTGCATGGCGTTTGCCGTGCTAGCCGGGCTGGCGCTGGATGATTTGACCAGAGATATGACGAAGCGCCGGTATGCCCTGGCGCCCATTGCCGTTGCCGTGCTGCTGGCGCTGGGGCTGCTGGGCGTGCGGCCGCCGCTCGCAGCACTGCACCAACCGTTTTGGCTGTTCATTTCGCTGGCCATGGCGCTGTTCGTGCTCGGCGGCATGGTGGTGGCCCGGCGTTTTCCGCCGGTGCGGTGCCGGCATATTCTGGGCGCCATCGTCATGGCCGAGGCCGTGTTCAATTTTCTCCTGCCGTCCTTCGACAATCCCAGACATCCCACGCTTGAGCGTGGCGGCGTGTATTTTCTGCAGGCGCATCTTGGTTACCAGCGCGTATTCGCCATGGGCCCGATTGAGCCGAATTACGGCTCCTATTTCGGCATTGCGGAAATCGATGATTGCGACTTTCCGATACCGGCCAACTGGTTTGCCTTTCGCCAGGCACATCTCGACCCCTATGCGGGCCCGCTGATTTTCGATGGCCATGCCAGGCTGACTTTAGCACCAGGCATACCGGCAGCGGAGGCGATGCTCGCACAGAATATTGCGGCTTATGAGGCGGCCGGTGTGCGTTATGTGTTAACGAAGCCGGGTGCGGTGCTCGCACCACTGAACCTGCCGAAGGTGTATGCGGACGCGGTTATGAATATCTACGAGCTGCCGCACCCGCGCCCCTATTTCACCGCCCCGGATTGCGTGATTTCGCCGGGGTCCCGCAACGAGGCCGTTACGGATTGCGCCGCCCCCGCTTTGCTGACGAGGTTGGAATTATTCATGCCGGGCTGGCGTGTCCGGGTGAATGGACACGCCGCGGCGGTTACGATGGTGGACGAAATCTTCCAGCAGGTGGCACTTCCGGCAGGACGGGCGGATGTCCGGTTCTATTTTCTGCCGCCCTTCATGCATGTGGGCTACGCGTTGTTTTTTGCCGGGCTGTTGTGCCTCTGCCTGCCGTGGAACATATGCCGCCGTTTGTTAGGCGGCGGTCCCACCCACGGTTAGCCCCAGCATCTTCATTGTCGGCTGCCCCACGCCCACCGGCACGCCCTGGCCGTTCTTGCCGCAGGTCCCGATACCCGGGTCGAGCATCATGTCGTTGCCGATCATCTCGACCTTGGTAAGCGCGTCCGGCCCGTTGCCGATGAGGGTGGCACCCTTGACCGGAGCGGTGACTTTGCCGTCTTCGATCATGTAGGCTTCGGCGGCGGAGAACACGAACTTGCCGGAGGTGATGTCAACCTGACCGCCGCCGAAATTCACGGCGTAGAGACCGCGTTTCACGGATTTGATCATGTCCTCCGGGGAAGCATCGCCGCCGAGCATGATGGTGTTGGTCATGCGCGGCATGGGGGCGTGGGCGTAGGACTGGCGGCGGCCGTTGCCGGTGGCGCGCATGTTCATCAGCCGGGCGTTTTGACGGTCCTGGATGAAGCCGACGAGGATGCCGTCGTCGATGAGGGTTGTGCGCGAAGTGGGGGTGCCTTCGTCGTCGATGGTGAGCGAACCCCGGCGGTCGGGGATGGTGCCGTCGTCTATGACCGTAACGCCGGGGGAGGCGACGCGGCTGCCCATGAGGCCGGAGAAGGCGGAGGTCTGCTTGCGGTTGAAATCGCCTTCGAGCCCGTGGCCGATGGCTTCGTGCAGCAGAATGCCGGGCCAGCCGGCGCCGAGCACCACGGGCATTTCGCCGGCGGGGGCGGGGATGGAGGCAAGGTTGACCTCGGCCTGGCGGATGGCCTCGCGCACGGCGTATTGCCAGGCTTCCACGCCGGTTACCTCGCTGTAGGAGGTACGGCCGCCAAAGCCGTGGCTACCGGATTCGCGGCGGCCATCTTTTTCCAGGACCACCGAGACGTTGAGGCGGACCAGCGGGCGGATGTCCGCCACGCGACTGGCATCGGCGCGCAAAATTTCGATGACCTGCCACTCGCCGGCAATGCTGGCCATGACCTGGATGACGCGCGGGTCGGCGGCACGGGCGAAGGCGTCGATCTGCTGGAGCAGTTCGGCGCGGGCGGCGAAGGGGGCCTCCGCTAATGGGTTGATACCGGCATACAGCGGGGCTTTTGCACCGGCGGGGCCGGCGGCGGTGACGGATAGGTCGCGGGATTTGGCGGCGCGGATGGTTTCCGCCGCGCGGGCCAGCGCCTCGTTGGAGATTTCACCGGCGTGCGCGAAGTACGCGGCCTCGCCGAGCACGGCCCGTAGGCCAAAACCGCGGCGGGTGTCGAAACTGGCGGCGCGGATGCGGCCGTCGTCGAGCGAGATGGATTCTGACTCGCGGTATTCCAGGAAAAGCTCGCCGTCGTCGGTGCCGTCGAGCGCGGGGGCGATGGCGCGTACCGCCGCATCCGGGTCGAGCCCGCCGGCGCCGTGGAACAGTTCGGTGGCGGTGGTGAGGGCGTTGCTCATAGTCGGGCTCCTGCTTCGTGTAGAGCGGCTTGCGCCGCGGGTGCGCCGCGCAGTTTGTGGCGGGCGAAAATGGCTGTGGCGAATAACAGCACGGCGTTCAGCTCATGCACATAGCCGAGGTTGCTGCTGCCTAGCACGATGGTGGTCATGCCCAGCAGATATTGCAACGCCACCAGCCCGGCGAGGAGGAGAAAATTGTCGCGCAGAGCGGGGGACAGGGTTGTGCGCAGGCCGATTACGGCGGTGGCGAGGACGACCAATGCGGTGATGGTGGCGAGCAGGCGGTGGACGAATTGCACGGTGGCCTGGTTTGCCCAGAACGGGCCGGGGGTGAACATGGCGGGGGGGAGCCAGTTTCCGTCCATGGTGGGGAAGCTGTTGTAAACGTTGATGGCGTTGGTGGTGGCGACCAGGGCGCCAAAACCCATGGTGGCGAAGATGAGCAGGATGCTGGCTGTGGTCCAGGGGCGCAGGCACGCGGCGTTTTCCACGGGAGCGGGCTGGGGGGTGCGGAAGGTCAGGCCGATCCACAATAAAAGCGCAAAAATAAGCATGGCGGAGGCAAAATGCGGGCCGCCCCAGATGGGGGTTGGGGAGAGTACGCCGGGTTGCAGACCCTGCTGCACCATGTACCAGCCGAACAGCGCCTGGAGCGCGCCCAGGGCAAAAATGGCGAGCATCCATAATATCGCGCGGCCATGCAGCCGGCCGGTGGCGAGGAACCAGGCGAAGGGGAGTAGGAAGACGAGGCCCATCAGCCGGCCCCAGTTGCGGTCAAAATACATCGGCCAGAACAGGGATTTGTACTGAGCCAGGGTGATGGGGTGGGATTGGTAAATCGCGGTTTTCTGGAACAGACCGAAGAGATACGACCAGTCAGCGGCGTTCATCGGCGGGATGAAGCCGGTGACGGGGCGCCACACTTCTATGGCAAATCCGGCGCCGATGGTGCGGACATGGCCGCCGCCGATGGTCATGCCGAAGACCATCGCCGCCAGAATCAGGCACCAGTTTCCCAGTACCTTATCGGGCTTCATCGCGTGGCGCCGCGCAGGCGGTGGGTCAGCAGCAGCAAGGCACACAGCAGCAGCACCGCGTTAAGCTGATGCACCACGCCGATGTCGAGCGATTTGGACATGAGGGCCGCGAAGCCAAGGATGAATTGCAGCAGCACCAGCCCGCCGGCGATGAGTGCCGCATCGCGTACCGGGGCGGGGGCGTTGCGGCGCAGGGCCTGGACAGTGACCCAGAGGATGAGCAGGGTGGCGAGCACGGCGAGCAGCTGATGGTCGAAGATAATGGTGGCGGTGTCGGTAAAAATGCCGCTCATCGGCCAATGCGCGGGCGGCTGGCCGGTGCCGATGCCGTGCGCGGGGTCAAACGCGGTGATGCCGTGGACGCCGGAGACGAAAGTGCCGCCGAACATGGCGAGCAGCAGCAAATGCAGGGCCGCGATGGTGAGGCGTTTGATGCCCTTGCAACCGGGATAGCGGGCGGCCTCCGGGGATCGCACGTTGAGCGCCGTCCACAGCACCGCGCCGAGCAGGAACATAGCGGCGAAAAAGTGGAGCGACAGACGCCAGGGTTCGACCGCGACGGAATTGGGGAAGAAACCCGAGGAGACCATGAACCAGCCGATGGCGCCCTGCAGCCCGCCCAGGATGAACAGCAGCACCAGCCAGGGGATGAGGCGTTTCTCAATGCGGCCGGTAAGTGCGAAGGCAATCAGCGGGAGCAGCAGCACCACGCCCATGAGCCGGCCCCAGAGACGGTGGATATATTCCGGCCAGAAAAGCTGCTTGAACCCGGACAAATCCATGCCCTGGTGCAGGATTTTATACTGCGAGATGGTCTGGTATTTGGCGAACACCGCATTCCACGCCGCATCCGAAAGCGGGGGCAGGGTGCCCATGATCGGGTCCCAGTTCATGATCGAAAGGCCAGCACCGGTATCGCGCGTATAGCCGCCGATGCCGACCATAACCCAGATCATGAAAGCCAGCAGCAACAGCCAGCCGGAAACAAGGCGGCGGTTTTGCGGGCTGGCAGCGGTGTTTGATGGCATTTACGGCTCCTGTTCCATCGGGCGGATACTGCTTATGGCGGCCGGAAGCCAGAGGGGCGCCGTAAGGAGGCCATGCATTGACCAGGGCATGACAGGTGGATACGTTGCAGTAATGGTCATGCATCTCTCCTCGCGGGATTTTTATACGCTGCTTACATAGCGGCGCCATGACTATGTCAGTGAAGCAGCCGCCTTAGGCCGGTTGCTTCCTGTAAAACCCGGTCCGGGTGGCCTTAAAAAGGACCGCCAAATGGATAGCCGGATTAATATTCGCCACGCCCAACCCACAGAGTTCGAGGCGCTATGCGCGCTCATCGCCGAGCTTGACCGTGTTCATATTCTCGGCCGCCCGGATGTGTTCAGAAAACCCCGGGGCGCCACAAGAGAGGTTGCTGTCATCGAGTCACTCATCGCCGGACCGGATAGCGCCATTCTCGTTGCGGATCATGCAAGCAAAGGCCTCGCCGGCCTGGTCATACTCATTAAAAAATCGGTCGCGGATTGCGTCGTTCGGGATGCACGAAGCTTCGTGGAGGTGGACAACCTCATTATTAGACCAGAGATGCGCCACCGTGGCGTTGCACGATCCTTGATGGCAGCCTCCCGTGCCTGGGCCGAGAGCCATGGCATCTTTAGCTTGGAGCTGTCCGCCTGGTCGTTCAACACAAGCGCTATCGCATTCTATAAAGCGATTGGTTTTCAGCCGGCTTTCGAACGGCTTTCACTCTCGTTGGGCGATGGCGCCCCCCGGTAGGGCCGGTGCCGGCAGGACGAGTACCTATCAAATCAACAGGCACTCGCCCAGCGCGGGAAAGAGAGCTTACGCCTCGACCGTGCTGCAAGAGCGCGGCGAGATCATGGATAAAAACTCCTTGCGCGTGGAGGGGTCGTCGCGGAAGGCGCCGAGCATGCGGCTGGTGACCATGGAGGCGCCCGGCTTGTGTACGCCGCGGGTGGACATGCACTGGTGGTTGGCCTCGATGACCACGGCCACGCCGCGCGGCTGCAACACGTCCTGAATGGTGTTGGCGATCTGCGCGGTCAATTTTTCCTGAATCTGGAAGCGGCGGGCATAGGCGTCCACCACACGGGCCAGTTTGGAAATGCCGACGACGCGCGTGCCCGGCATATACGCCACATGCACGCGGCCGATGATGGGCACCATGTGATGCTCGCAATGGCTCTCCAGGCGGATGTCGCGCAGCACGACCATCTCGTCATAGCCCTCGGTTTCCTCGAAGGTACGGGCCAGCAGTGCCTCGGGGTCTTCGTCGTAACCCTTGAAGAATTCCTCGTAGGAGCGGGCGACGCGGGCAGGGGTGTCGCGCAGGCCTTCGCGGTCTGGGTCGTCCCCGGCCCAGCGCAGCAGCACGCGGATGGCGGCTTCGGCATCAGCCCGGCTCGGCTTCTTTTCAGCCGCGGATTTGGCGGCGGATTTTTTTGTGCCGGCCTTGGTGAGCTTCCCGGCTGGTGTGTGAATATTCAACGAGGCTTCTCCCTATACCTTCGGGCCAACAGAACCCAAGGGTACAAATATGACCAAGGGGCTGATCCCGCAACCCAGTTATTCGCAAGGGTATTCGTGATCCGCGAAAAACGATGGCCGGGAGCGGGGAATCCGTGGCGGCGATGGGTTTTGGGCCGTCATTGCGAGCGCAGCGTGGCAATCCATCTTTCGTGCCGCGTCCCGGAGATGGATTGCCACGCTGCGCTCGCAATGACGCAGGGGGGCGGATTCTAATGCAAACTGGTGTTCTGGAACGGGCTGTCCAGGCTGAAGGCTGGGATGTCGATGTCGAACGCATCGCCGCCGGGGAGTGTCTGCATGTGGTACTGGCCGGTCATGAAGCCCGAGGACGTGCCCAGCGGGGTGCCGGAGGTATATTCATATCGCTCGCCTGGGCGCAGCACCGGCTGCTGGCCGATTACCCCTTCGCCGTGCACATGCTGCACTTGCCCCCGCGCATCGGTGATGTGCCAGCTGCGGCGCAGCAGCTGCACCGTGCCATGGCCGGCGTTTATGATGGTGACCTGATAGGCCCATTTATAATCGCCGGACTCGGGCGCTGATTGCTCCGCCAGGTAAAACACCTGGACGCGCACGGTGATGTCTTGGGTAACGGCCTCGAACGCTTGCGCCATGCGGCCGAGGCTATCGCAACGCCGGTTCTGCCACAAGCACGGTTACAAATTCGGCCTGATAGTGCGGCTGCCAAACGCGCCACCCCGTCATCCCCGCGCAAGCTTAAGGATCTCTGGCTCCCACGGCCATGGGCGTTAGAGATTCCCGCTTATCCGGGAATGACGGGGGTGGCGCCGGGACAGTAATAGCGGGGCCGCGGGCACCGGGTTTTGCCAGCGGGCGGAAGCCGCTGCTACAGCTTGGGTATGAAGCTTATTCCGCTGCCCGGGCGCCGTGGCGCTGCCGCTCTGTGCATCCTGCTCTCCGCCTGTGCCGCCGGGCCATTGGGCATAACCGGCGGGCCCAGCAAGCCCGATCCCGCCTATGGCGCCTACCTCGCCGCGCGTTACGCGGATGATACCGGCAACCCGGCCATGGCCGCGAAATATTATGCCATCGCGCTGCGCTCCCAGCCCGATAACCCGGCGCTGATCTCCGAAGGTTTTATGGCCGGCACGCTCTCGGGCACCTCCATCGCCACCACTTTGGCCGCGCGCCAGCCCCATAACCCGTTGGCGGTGATGCTGCTCGGCAACCATGCCGCCATGTCCGGCGATTTCGGCCAGGCGCTGCAGGATTTCTCTTCCCTGCCGCAGGATGATCTCACCGGGTTGATCAAGCCGCTGCTGGTCGCCTGGGCGCAGTTCGGCCAGGGCAATGAGCAGGTGGCGCTGAACGGGCTCGGGCCGTATTTCAACGACCGCAATTTCGGCTCCGTATACGTGCTCAATGGTGCCATGATCGCCGATGCCTCCGGCGACACACATAATGCCGCACAGCTCTACGGCGCCATCGACGGCAGCCAGCCCAATTTGCGGATGGCGCAGATTCTCGCCAGCTGGGCGACGCGCCAGGGGCAAAATGGTGCGGCCATGGCGGAGCTTTCAGCGCTGGTTGAGGCCCATCCGGACCTCGCCATTGCGCTGCCGGCGCTGCAGATGCAGCTGAACACGCCCGTGGTGAGCACCGCCACCCAGGGGCTGGCCGAGGCTTACCTCACCCTGGCCGGCTCGCTCACCCAGCCGCAGGCGGCATTGCTGCGCATTGCGTTTCTGCGCTTCTCGCTGAACCTGCGGCCGGATTTAACCGCCGCCCGGCTGCTGCTGGCCGATACGCAGACAGGTGCGGACAATCCGGCTGCCACACCCACCCCGGTGCAGATGCAGAACGCGCTGGACACCTTGGCACCGGTGCAGAAATCCGACCCGCTCTACGCCCCGGCGGCGGTGCAGGAGGCCAATCTGCTGGCAGCCCTGGGCCGTACCGATGAGGCGGCGGCGTTGCTGAAAGGCCTGCTCGCCACCACGCCGAACGACCCGGCCCTGCTCGCCAACCTCGGCGATGTTTTGCGCCAGGGCAGCCGGTTTACCGACGCTATCCCCTATTACACCCAGGCGATTGCAACGCTCGGCCCCAACCCGCCGGCGGCTGCCTGGACGCTGTATTTTGACCGCGGCATTTGCGAGGACCAGAACGGCGACTGGACTGCTGCCGAGCCCGATATGCGGATGGCGCTGAAACTCTCGCCCAGCCAGCCTTATGTGCTGAACTATTTGGCCTATAGCTGGGCACAGCATGGCGAAAACCTGCCCCAGGCCAAGGCGATGCTGACCAAGGCCGTGGCTTTGGACCCGAATGACGGGGCGGTGATCGACTCGCTGGGCTATGTCGAGATGAAGTCCGGCAATACCACCAAGGCGATCGCGCTGCTGACCCAGGCGGTGCAGCTTGACGCCGATGATGCCGAGGTGAACGGCCACCTTGGCGATGCGTTCTGGCAGGCGGGGCGGCCGTTGCAGGCGGCGTATCAATGGCAGAGGGCGCTCACGCTGCACCCGGATGCGAAGTTGAAGGCGGCGCTGGAAGCCAAGGTCGCGGAGCATTTTGGGGCGGCCCAGTGAGCTTGCCAAAGGGGATTTTCACGCGTTTTGCGCCGGCCAAGGTGAATTTGTACCTGCACGTTACGGGCAAGCGCGCGGATGGGTATCACCTGCTCGACAGCCTGGCGGTGTTTCCCGATGTGGGCGATGCGGTGGCCGCAAGCCCGGCCGAGACGCTGACGCTGGCGATATCCGGGCGGTTCGGCGCGGTGCTGCAGGGCGAGGCGGATAATCTGCTACTGCGAGCCGGGCGGGCACTGGCGCCAGGGCGGGGTGCTGCGCTGACATTGGAAAAGAATTTGCCGGTGGCTTCGGGCATCGGCGGCGGTTCGGCCGATGCGGCGGCGGCGCTGCATGTGTTATCCGCGCTTTGGGGCGTTGAAGGCGCGGATCTGCCGGCTTTGGCCTTGGGGTTGGGAGCGGATGTGCCGGTGTGCCTCGCCTCCCGCCCAGCGCGGATGCAGGGGATTGGCGAGGTTCTGGCCCCGGCCCCGGCTTTGCCGGATTTCGGCATGGTGCTGGTGAATCCGGGCGTCGCCGTGCCCACGCCTGCCGTGTTCCGTGCCCGGCAGGGCGAGTTCTCACTCGCGCCGGACTTGCCCGAAGTCTGGGCCGATGTAGATACCATGGTCGCGGATTTGACCACCTGCACCAATGATCTCCAGGACGCTGCCATCGCCATCGCGCCGGTGATCGGTGAAGTGCTGAGGACACTCGAAGCGTTGCCCGGCGCAAAACTGGCGCGAATGAGCGGCTCGGGCGCCACCTGCTTCGCCATTTTTGAAAACCCGGCGGCGGCACAAGCGGCGGCAGAACAAATCAGGCATCCCGGCTGGTGGAGCTGGGGCGGGGGGCTTTACCAGCCGCTACCATAACGCTTATGAGAGCCCGCGCGCATTGGCCCGCTCTTTTGGGCCAGCGCATATTGGGACGTCGCCAAGCGGTAAGGCAGTGGATTTTGATTCCACCATGCGGAGGTTCGAATCCTCCCGTCCCAGCCATATTTTACCTAAACAGCCGGAAAACTTAGCGTAACCGTGCAGCCCGCACCCTCTTGCGCGGTGATGTCCATATCGCCGTTGAGGTCGCGCAGCACCCGCGCCACGATTGGTAGGCCCAGGCCCCGGCCGGTGCCGTTGGTGGCGGTGGTGAAGAACGGTTCGCGGGCGCGGGCCAGGATATCGGGCTCCATGCCATGCCCGGTGTCGCGCACAATGATGGTGATGGTCTGCCCCGCCACGGCAGAGCTTATGGAGACAGTGCTGCCCGCGGCCTTGGCGTTGGCCACCAGCTCGGCCACGGCCAACTCCAATTGGGCCGGGTCGCAATACACGGCGGCATCCCCGGCGGCGAGGCTGCACGCGGCGCGGTCCGCAAAACGGGCGAGGGTTTTATCCACAATCACCAGGCTGGCCGGGCTGGCGCCTCTGCCGGAATAGGTCATCAACCGCGAGGCGAACGCCACCGCGCGGGTGCCCGCACTGTTGGCGCCGTCCAGGTAACTATCCAGCCCCGGCAGGTTGTTACGCGCGGCGCGCAGCTGCAACAGCTCCAGATTACCGAGAATGCCGGTGAGCAGATTGTTGAAATCATGCGCCACACGCGAAGCAAAATGCGTCAGCGCCACATTCGGCGCGGCACTCTCCGCGTTTTCCGCGGCACCCCCCGGACCGTCCCCCGAGAGAGCAATTTTGGCGCCGGTCTCTATCTGGTGTGATGCGTCCGTAGAGCCGGTCATGTCTGTTCCATTACCACAAATATAAATTTTCGGTTATTCAACCACATAGGAGTTGTGTGTTACGGTTTCTTTCCCCGCATTATGGTTGGGGAAAGGCGTTTGCGCCAGTACCAGATATTTGGTTTTGCCCTAAAATGGAGTTGGCAACATGCGGATCCTGCTGATCGAGGATGACGAGGAGGTCGCAAAGCTGGTCCGTAATGGAATGGCTGACGCAAATCACGCCGTTACCCATGCGGCGGACGGCAAAACCGGCATGGAAACTGCCATGCAGCAACGCTTCGATGTCATGATCTTCGACCGCCAACTCCCCGGCGGCATAGACGGCGCCGATCTGCTCCGAGACCTGCGCGGCGCCAGCATACGCACCCCAGCACTCATCCTCTCAGGCCTGGGCGGCCTGTGCGCCTGGATGCAAGGCCTGGAAAGCGGCGGCGACGACTACCTCGAAAAACCCTTCAACTTCACCGACCTCCTCGGCCGCGTCGAGGCACTCCACCACCGGCATGCTGGGCTAATCCGTGGGGCTTTGGGATAAAAAGGCGGGGCTCCGCCCTCGACCCGCTGGGGCCTTTCGGCCCTTGGCGGGTCCAGGGCAGAGCCCTGGCCTTTTTTACCCGAAAAGCCCCCTCAGATAACCGAGCATGCCGGTGGTTGAGGCGTCCGCTTGGGGGTGGGTTTTGCCTTGGACGGCGGGGAGCAACTTGGTGGCTAGTTCCTTACCTAACTCCACGCCCCATTGGTCGAAGGCATTGATGTCCCAGATGGCGGCCTCCGTAAAAACCCGGTGTTCGTAGAGGGCGATGAGGCGGCCGAGGGTGTTGGGGGTTAGTTTGCGGAAGGCCAGTGTGATGCTGGGGCGGTTGCCGGGGAAGATGCGGTGGGGGTTGAAGTCTGCTTGTTCCAGGGTGCGGCCTACCATCAGGGCCTGGGATTGGGCCAGGCAGTTGGCGATGAGCAGTTCGTGGTGTTCGCGCATGTCGGGCTCATGGCCTTCTGCGGCGATCAGGAATTCGCAGGGAATGACGTCTGTGCCTTGGTGGATGAGCTGGTAGAAGGCGTGCTGGCCGTTGGTGCCGGGCTCGCCGAACACGAGCGGGCCGGTGGAGGGGTAGAGATGCGGCGAGCCGTCGCGGGCGCGGCTTTTGCCGTTGGATTCCATGTCTAGCTGCTGCAAGTACGCGGGCAGGCGCGCCAGGCGCTGCTCGTAGGGCAGTATGGCGCGGGCGGGGTAGAGGCAGATATTGCGGTGCCAGATGCCGGCCAGCGCCAACAGCACCGGCAGGTTCTGTTCCAGCGGGGCCTCGCGGAAATGCTCGTCCATCGCGTGCCCGCCTGCGAGAAATTCCTGGAAGTTTTTGGACCCCACGGCGATCATCACCGGCAGGCCGATGGCTGACCAGACGGAATAGCGCCCGCCGACCCAGTCCCAGAAGCCGAAGGTGCGTTCGGCCGGAATGCCGAAGGCGGCGGCTTTATCCACGGCGGAGGAGACCGCGGCGAAATGCGCGTTCACCGCGTCCTCGCCCAGCGCGCCCACGATCCATTCCCGGGCGGAGCGGGCGTTGGTCATGGTTTCGGTGGTGGTGAAGGTTTTTGAGGCGATGATGAACAAAGTGCGGGCGGGGTCGAGCGGCTTTATAATGTCAGTTAGATGCGCGGCATCGATATTGGCGCAGAAATGTGAGCGGGGGCCGTCGTGATACGGGGTGAGGGCGAGGGTTGCCATCACGGGGCCCAGGTCCGAGCCGCCGATGCCGATGTTCACCACATCCGTAAATGGTTGCCCGTCCGATGCGGCGATGGCGCCTGAGCGGATGCCCTCGGCGAAGGCGTAAAGCCGGTCGAGCGCTTCATGCACTTCGGGGATGACGTTCACGCCATCGACAAACACTTGCGCATCGCGTGGCGCGCGCAAAGCGGTGTGCAGCACGGCGCGGTTTTCGGAGATGTTGATTTTGTCGCCGCGGAACATGGCGTCGCGCTTGGCGGCCACATTGGCGGTTTCGGCCAGCTCCAGCAGCAGCGCCAGGCTGGGGGCGGTGAGGCTGGTTTTGGAGATATCGAGCTTGAAATCGCCGAAACCGGCGGAGAAGGCGCTGAAACGCTCCGGATGGTTGGCGAACAGGGTTTTCAGCTCCGGCGTTGCCGCCGCCGCCGTTTTCAGCTCCGCCCAGATATCACGGCTCATTATTCAGTCCCTTATGTAACACCACCCCGCTTAAGCAGGCTCACCATGGCGGTATTGAGGCAAAACGCTCGACCTCACATAATCGTCAAAACCTTACAATTTAAGGGCTTATTCTTGGTCAAACCGTGCGCCCGGATGAAAAAACGCATAGACGGCGCGGGCGGTGGCGCGGTTGATGCCGGCAACCGCCTCCAAATCCTTCAATCCAGCGTTTTTAACCTCGCGGGCGGAGCCGAAATGCTGGAGCAGCGCTTTTTTGCGGGCGGCACCTATGCCGGGAACCTCGTCCAGCTCGGATGTAACAAGTTTTTTGGCCCGCCCGGCGCGGTGGGTGGTGATGGCGAAGCGATGTGCTTCATCCCGCAGGCGTTGCAGGAAATACAGCACCGGGTCGCGCGGCGGCAGCTGGAAAGCCTCGCGCCCGGCCATGTGGAACCACTCGCGCCCGGCATTGCGGTCCGGGCCTTTGGCGATGGCGACGAGGGGGATGTCGTGCAGCCCCAGCTCGGCCATGATGCCTTGCACGGCCGAGAGCTGGCCGGCGCCGCCGTCTATAAGCAGCAGGTCGGGCCAAGTGCCGGATGAGCGGTCGGGGTCTTCGGCCAGGCTGCGGCCGAAGCGGCGCAGGAGTACTTCGCGCATCATGCCGAAGTCGTCGCCAGGGGTGATGGCGCTCTTAATCGCGAATTTGCGGTAGGCGGATTTGATCGCACCTTCCGGGCCCGCGACCACCATTACGCCGTAGGCGCTGGTGCCCATGATGTGGGAGTTGTCGTAGGTCTCGATGCGTTTTGGCGTTTCGGCCAGGCCGAATAGCTCGCCGGCGGCGGCTAAGAGCTTACCCTGGCCGGCGGTCTCGGCGAGTTTGCGCTCCAGCGCCTCGCGCGCGTTGGTCGCGGCGTGGCGCACCACATCGTATTTTTCGCCACGCTGCGGCACCAGGATTTGCACGCGGCGGGTGGCTTTGAGTGAGAGGGCCTCGGCCAGCAGCTCGCACTCGTCCGGGGTGTGGTTGAGCAGCAGCAGCGGCGGGGGCGGTTTGTCATCGTAAAACTGCGCGATGAAGGCAGAAAGCACCGCGCCTGCCTCGTCGCCTGCGGTGTTGGCCGGATAAAAACTGCGGTTGCCGTAGTTGCGCCCGCCACGGATGAAAAACACCTGCACGCAGGCCTGGCCGGCCTCCTGATGCACGGCGATGATATCGGCCTCGGACAGGCTGGCGGGGTTGATGATCTCGCTGCCCTGGAGATGGGTGAGGCCTTTTATGCGGTCGCGGATGGCCGCCGCGCGCTCGAAATCCAGATTGTCCGAGGCGGATTGCATGGCGCCGGCCAGCTCTTTTTGCAGTACGCCGGATTTGCCTGAGAGGAAGGACTTCGCCTGCTCGACCAGCCCGGCATAATCCGGCTCCGAAATCCGCCCGACGCATGGTGCGCTGCAACGTTTGATCTGGAACAGCAGGCAAGGGCGGGTGCGGTTGGAAAATACCGTATCGGCACAGGTTCGCAGCAGGAAAACCCGCTGCAAAGTATGCACGCTTTGGTTGACTGCCCCAGCCGAGGCGAACGGGCCGTAATAGGCACCCTTGCGCGTTTGGGCGCCGCGATGCTTTGCCAGCTGCGGGTAAGGATGGTCGGCGGTAAGGACCAGCCAGGGGAAGGATTTATCGTCCCGGAGCAGAATATTGTAGCGCGGTTTTAGGCGCTTGATGAGGTTTGCTTCCAGCAGCAAAGCCTCAACTTCCGTATGGGTGGTGACGATTTCCATAGCCGCCGTAAGCGCCACCATGCGGCGCAGGCGCTCGGGCAGGCGGGCCAGCTGGGTGTAGTTGGTTACGCGTTTTTTGAGGTTGCGGGCCTTGCCTACATACAGCGCCTCGCCCTTGGCATCGAGCATGCGATACACGCCAGGGTTGCCGGGCATGGTCTCCAGAGCGGTCTCAATAACGTGTACGCCTGGCTGTGAAGCGGGGGTTTGGGGGTTATCCACGATGCTGTCCATGATCTGTGGATAAGTCTGTGGAGATTGGGTTAAGTTCAAGTCCCGGCCTGAAAGGAGCCGGGATGCATAACTTTTCCGAGAGATATCGCCTGACGCCCATTAGTCGATTGATTTTATTGTATAATCTGGTTGCAATGCTGTCATGCATTTGCGGTAACCATTTGGTAAAACCCTTTGACTCTGTTCGGAATCCGGGGGGTGGACAACTAGTTGTTCCGGCGCTCGATTTCCACACCCACCGCGGCGGCATCGGCGAACACGTCGAGTTTCTCCACACGCACCAGAACGCGGCGCACGCGGATGTCGAGCAGGCAGGTTTCCGCCAGGCGCTCGGCCAGGGTTTCCACCAGCTGGATGTGGCCGGAAATGGTGATGGCGCGGATGCGGTTCACGATGGCTTCGTAGTCGACCACGCGGGCGAGGTCGTCGGCTCCGATACCGGCGCGGGAGAGGTTTTGCGCGCCGTCGTCCAGCACCGAGAGGTCAACATTGATGCGCACCCGCTGGCGGGCCTCGTGCTCATGCGAATACACGCCGATGGAGGCCGCGAGCACGAGGTCGCGGATGAACATGCGGCGGGTGGCCTGCGCGATGTCGGCGTAGGAAGAATGTTCCATGGCGGCCTTTTGCGCCGCCGCAGGGCGGAAGGCAATTCAGAACTGTGTTGCGGGGCGGGTGGATTGGCGTAAATCGGGCCTGGATACGGCGATGGAGGTTTTATGCGCGGGATTTTTCTGGTGGCCTGGCTGGCGCTATTGCCGGGAGTGGCATTGGCGGGGTCCGCCACGGATGTGACCGTGCAGCAGCAATGGGTGCGTTATCTGCTGCCGAATATTCCGGCTGGCGGGTATTTGGTGATGGTGAACAACAGCAACATGCCAGCGACACTCACCGGGGCGAGCTCGCCCGCCTGTTCGTCGCTGATGCTGCATGAGAGCATGAACATGGGCGGCACGGCGATGATGATGCCGGTAACCAGCGTGCCGGTGCCAGCACACGGTCAGGCGGAGCTGGTGGAGGGCGGGTATCATCTGATGTGCATGGGCCCGAAGATGAAGCCGGGGGATAAAATCGCGATCACGCTGGATTTTGGCGATGGTACGTCAGAAGTGGTGAGTGCGCCGGTGTATGGCGCGATGGGCGCACCGTGAGGGTTTTTCTGCCCGTATTGGTGTTACTGCCGGGGTTAGCCTGGGCAGCGCCGGATGGGCGGGACATTGTGCTGCATGGCAACGACAATGGGGCTTTGCCCTGTGCCGCCTGCCATGGCGCGAACGGGGCGGGCAACCCCGCCACCGGGGCGCCGGCTCTGGCTGGGCTGCCGGCGGGGGTGATTACGGCGGCACTGGCCGATATGGCCAAGGGGCAGAACGGGACGCCGACGATGCAGTCCATTGCTGCGGCTTTGAGCCCGGCGGAGACGGCAGCCGTAGCGGCGTATTTTGCCGGGCTGCCGAAACCTTAGCAATAGGTTCTGCCACCAGTTTGAAGCGAAGCTGATGAGGCCGGATTACAACCGCACCAGACGCTGGCGATTTACGGCATCGATGGGAAATTTGACACAGATATAAAGATATCTTTATATCATGTTATCATCGATACTTGGGATGGTTGGCAGTAACGCCTCAAGGGAATATGGGAGGCGGGACAAATTGCAGGAGCAGAAAATGGCGGATGTAGGCGTGGCGCTGGATTATAAAGTTAAGGATATCTCGCTGGCCGGTTGGGGCCGCAAGGAGATTGCCATGGCCGAGGATGAGATGCCTGGGCTGATGGCGCTGCGCGCTGAGTTCGGCCCATCGCAGATCCTGAAGGGCGCGCGCATCGTCGGCTCGCTGCATATGACGATCCAGACCGCCGTGCTGATCGAGACGCTGACGGCACTTGGCGCTTCGGTGCGCTGGTCGTCTTGCAATATTTTCTCCACGCAGGACCAGGCGGCCGCGGCTGTTGCGGCGGCAGGCGTGCCGGTGTTTGCCTGGAAGGGCATGACCGAGGATGAGTTCTGGTGGTGCATCGAGCAGACTCTGCGCGGCCCGGACGGCTGGGTGCCGAATATGATCCTGGATGACGGCGGGGATGTAACCAAGCTGGTCCATGACAAATACCCGGCGATGCTGGATGTGATCAAAGGCATCTCGGAAGAGACCACCACGGGCGTGCATCGTCTGTGGGAGATGGCGAAGGCCGGGACGCTGGCGGTACCGGCGATCAACGTGAATGATAGCGTTACCAAATCGAAGTTCGACAATCTGTATGGCTGCCGCGAGAGCCTGGTGGATGGCATTCGCCGTGGTACCGATGTGATGATGTCCGGCAAGGTTGCCGTGGTTGCCGGGTTTGGCGATGTGGGCAAGGGCTCTTCGGCCAGCCTTCGCAATGCCGGCTGCCGCGTGCTGGTGACCGAGGTCGATCCGATCTGCGCGTTGCAGGCGGCGATGGAGGGCTATGAGGTGGTGACCATGGAGGATGCCGCCCCGCGTGGCGATATCTTCGTGACCGCGACCGGCAATGTGGATGTGATCACGGCCGACCATATGCGGGCGATGAAGCACCGGGCGATTGTCTGCAATATCGGGCATTTTGACTCCGAGATTCAGATTGAGAGCCTGCGCAATTACAAATGGGAAAATGTTAAGCCGCAGGTGGATGAGGTGGTGTTCCCGGATGGCAAGCGTCTTATCGTGCTGTCCGAAGGCCGGCTGGTGAATTTGGGCAATGCGACGGGGCATCCGAGCTTTGTGATGTCGGCCAGCTTTACCAACCAGGTGCTGGCGCAGATTGAACTTTGGACGGCGCCGGAAGGCAAATACGAGAAGCAGGTTTACGTGCTGCCGCGGCATCTGGATGAGAAGGTGGCGGCACTGCATCTGGCGAAAGTTGGCGCCAAGCTGAGCAAGTTGACGCCGAAGCAGGCGCAGTATCTGGGCCTGGATGTGGCCGGGCCGTATAAGCACGAGCTGTATCGCTACTGATGCGGGTTGCGGGCAGTATCCTGGCCATTCTGGGCCTTGCGGCTCTGGTGGGCGGGATGCTGTTTTTTGGTGTGGTGATGGCCCCGCTGGTGTTTTTGCACCTGCCGATTGGCGTGGCGGGGCCTTTTATACGCGGGGCATTTCCCTGGTATTATGGGTATTGCGTTGGTGCGGCTGGTATTACGGCCGTTGGCTTGCTGCTGCGGCGGGAGTTTCTGGCGCTGTTAGTGCCGGTGGCGGTTATAGGTATTACGGCTTGGTTGTTGCTGTATTTGCTCCCGGCGCTGGATGTGATGCGGGCGGCGCATGATGTGGCTGGGTTTGCGCGGGGGCACCGGCTTGCGGTGTGGCTGAATGGGGCAGAGTTGCTGGCGGCGACGGTGCTGCTGATTAAACGAGCCACCAAACTCCTCTGATTCCCCCACAAAACGATTTTCCTGGTTCGGTTAAAAGAGCTTTTCCTCGCCCCGGCCATATTTCAAATTCGCGCCGCGCGGAAAGCGGGTCCAGGAGCGCCGCAGGCGTGCATTTTGCACGACGCGTCCTTGACGCGGCTGAGCACGGCGCGAGGCTGCGGCCTAACGGGGCCTGCATATGACTACCAATCCAGAGGGGCAGCCCGTTTCCGCGATGAGAGCGCGGCTCTCGTTGTCGATGGCGGCGGCCGCCAGGACTGTGGGTTCGTCGGGCACACGTGTGCCTGGGTGGAGAAGCAGGATTCTCATGTTGTCGGGTGCCGTGGCGATGAAGGGGCCGGGGATGCCGACGCCGTCGTTGCCGTGGGGGAGCAGGACCAGGGCGTTGTAAGCTGCAGCTTCGCGGGCGGCGCGGGCTTGGGGCTGCATGGTGGCGGGGGCGAAAGCGAGGCCGGCGATGGCGCAGGTTTGCACGATGAGCATCAGGGCCAGCAGCGGGCGGGGCAAGGCTGGGGCGAGCAATAAGGCCAGGAAGGGCGTTGAGAAGGCGAGGTAGCGGATTTCGATGGGGGTGTTGCTAAAAATGAGGCCGAGGGCGAACAGGCCGCACGGCGGGGCGATGGCGGCAAGGGTAAATAGGGATGCGTACGCGTGGCGGTGGTGCAGCACGTAGCCTATGCAGATGAGGAAGAGGGTGCCGAGGGCCAGTGTTACGGCTGTGCCAAAATGTCCGGCATAAAGCGGGAGCCCGCCGAAGATGGTGGCGCCGGAATCTTTCGCCAGTAGAACCAAAGCGTGCAGGGGGGAAAAGGGCTCGAACTGGCCGAGGCGCGAATGGCGCTGGGCCATGAAAAACCAGGCGCAGGCGGGCAGGAAGCAACAAAACCCAGCGAGGGCGGCGGGCAGCAAGCGGGGCCGGGTGAGCAGCAGCCAGAGGAATGCGGCGCAGGCGGTGAACAGGGCCAAATAGTTGGTGAAACATGCGGCGCCGAACGCAACACCTCCCGCCAGGGCGCAAATTAGCGCCAGGACCCGGCGTCTTCTTTGGCGCACGCAGAGAAACAGCAAGTATACACCGGCGATGTTGCACATCTGCGCCAAAGCAAAGCCGCGGGCGGTTATGCCGGTGTAGGCGAAACCGTAGGACAGCAGAGCGAGAAAAAGCGCCGGGAAAACCGGGATTTTTGCGGCCGTGGCGAGGCGGGCGAGGAGCCATAACCCGATTAGAGTGAACAAGACCGACAACATCCGCGCGGCGAACCAGGATGGGCCGGCGACGCTGCGCCATATTTTTAATCCCCAGAAATACAAAGGCGGGTGGACGTCGCCGATGCGCAGATCATGCGCGATCTGGGCGAAACTGGCGTGGCCTGTGTAGAGGAACCGCACCGCGCCGGCGGTGAACACGCCCGTGGGCCAGGCAGGGCGGGCGTGGCCGGCGGTGAGGAAGATGGAATAGGCTTCGTCGTACTCAGGGGCGCGGAGCCACGCGATGGCGGTGAGCAGCACGGCGGCAGCCAGAAAAAACCCGATCATCCTCATATTGCCATGGTAGCGGCGGACTGAGGTTATGCAATCTCAGGTTGGTTTTAAATAATTCCGAGCTTAATACGGTTCGCCATCTTTATGGGTGAACCGCCATTGCGCGTTGGCACCCATGACGGCCTGGATGTCATCGTCCGGGTAACTCACCTCATCGCCTGGCGCGCGGGTGCCTATCTGCAGTATCACGCAATCCCGTGTGGTACGGTTTTCCAGATGATGCGCCGTGCCGCCCGCCGAAAACCCCGCCACCATGCCGGGGCGGAGCTGCGTTTCACCCTGGTCAGTGAAAAGCGTGGGTTCGCCCTCAAGGATGTATATGAACTCATCATGGCGCGAATGGCTGTGGTGCAGGGCCGATACGCCGCCTGGCGCCAGATGTGTCAAATTTACGCCAAAATTGGTGATGCCGAACATGTCGCCCAGGGGCCGCTTGACCCGGCCCGACATACGGCTGGCGAACGGCTCAGGGTAATTGCTTGGCTTGGTCCGGGCTGGAAAGTCGGCAGCTGTTAAGGCTGCGGGCTGATCGGTCATTTCGCAATTCCTCCTGCTGTTTCCTAGCTTGGTCTGGGCTCACTCATCCTTCAAAGCGCGGCCCATTAAAGCGGCGACGGTTTGCGGGATATTTTTGACGCCAGAGAGCAGCTGTGTCACCGCCTCGGTGATCGGCATTTCCGTGCCGGCGGCTTGCGCGCGGGCAAGCAAAGCGGGGGCGGTGGCTACACCTTCGGTGACGCTGGTGCGGTGGCTCAGGATGGCATCGAGGGTTTGGCCTTGGCCGAGCGCGAGACCGAGGGAGAAATTGCGGCTGGAATTGCCGGTGCAGGTGAGCAGCAGGTCGCCCAGGCCCGAAAGACCCGAGATGGTTTCCGGCCGGCCGCCCAAAGCCGAGGCCAGGCGGGCGATTTCGGCGAGGCCCCGGGTGATGAGGGCGGCGCGGGCGTTTTCACCGAGCCCGGCGCCTATGACCACGCCGGCGGCGATGGCGATGACATTTTTGGCCGCACCCCCCAATGCCGCGCCAACAATGTCGGGGCTGCCGTAGAGGCGGAAGGTTTCGGTGCGCAAGGCTTCCATGAGGGCGGCGCGGGCGGTGGCATCGGCCATGGCGAGCACGGCGGCGGCGGGCAGGCCGGCGGCGATTTCATGCGCGAAATTGGGGCCGGTTAGCATGGCGGCGGGGCGGTTTTGTACCAGTTCTGGGGGGAGGAGCAGAGAACCGCGCTCCAGGCCTTTGCAGCAGAGCAGCACGGGCGGGCCGGGCGGGAGCAGGGGCAGGATTTCGCGTAAGTGCTGCATGGGCACGGCCAGAAGCAGTATGTCGGCGTCCGGCATGTCGTGGGTGATGGTGAGGTCGGCGGGCAGGCGCGCATCCGGCAGGCGGGGGGTGTGGCGGGTGGCGCGCATTGCCGCCGCGCGGGCGGGGTCGCGCGCCCATAAAGTCGTGGGTTTGCCTGCGCGGGCGAAGAGGATGGCAAGCGCGGTGCCCCAGGCGCCGGCGCCGATGACGGCGATCGTTTTACTCATTGATCAGCCTTTCCACCATCGAGGTGCAGCCTGGCTCGCCGAAGGATGTTTCGCAAGCGGCGAGGATGGGGAGGGCCTCGGCCTCGAACCCGAAGGGCGGGTTAACGATGATGAGGCCGTTGCCGTTGAGACCGATGGGGTTGTTATCCGGGCGGATCAGGAATTCCACGGAGATGACGTCGCGGATGGGGGTTAGTTTTAAGCCCTCGAAGAAGTTACGGACCGGGGCGCGGTGTTTGATGGGATACCAGGCGACGAAGACGCCGGCGCGGAATTTGCTCCAGGCGGTCACCAGGGTTTTGGTCAAAGTGGCGAACTCGCCGGTGAGTTCGAAGGGTGGGTCGATGAGGACCAGCGCGCGTTTTTCGAGCGGGGGCAGGAAGGCGGTGAGGGCCTCGTAGCCGTCGCGCTCGTGGATAAACGCGTTGCTGCCGCGCATGTTGCGGCGGAGAATGGCGGCGTCCTCGGGGTGGAGTTCGCAGGCGACCAGACGGTCCTGCGGGCGGAGCAAAGCGGCGGCGATGGCGGGGGAGCCGGGATACAGGCCCAGCTGCTGCACCAGAGCGACGTATTCGGCCAAAGCTTCGGGAGCAGAATCCTGGATTTTGCCGATGCCTTTGCGCCATTCGCCGGTGCGCTCGGCTTGCTCCGAGAGCACGTCGTAGCGGCCGATGCCGGCATGGGTGTCGAGGAGCAGAAAACCTTTGTCTTTGCGCTGCATCGCCTGGATGAGTTTGATCAGCAAAGCGTGCTTCATCACGTCCGCGAAATTGCCGGCGTGGTAGATGTGGCGGTAGTTCATTTTTTCGTCATTCCCGCGAAAGCGGGAATCTGTGACTCCCATGGTCTGGGGTGTCAGGGATCCCCGCTTTCGCGGGGATGACGGGCGTGGGCGCGAGGTTGGAAATAGCCTCCAGCGGCCAGCGTGGTTTGCAGGGCGCGTCGAGCGTGCTGGAAAACCCGGCGGCGAGGCGTTCCAGCCCAGCCCAGGCGACCATCACTGCGTTGTCTGTACACAGGCGCAAAGGCGGGGCGATGAGGGGTTTGCCCACCGTGGCCGCAACCAGAGCGAGGCGGGTGCGGATGGCGGTGTTGGCCGCCACACCGCCGGCGATGATGATGGCGGTGGCATCCGGGCACATGGCAAGGGCATGTTCCAGCCGGTCTCCCAGAATGTCCGTAACGGCGGCCTGGAAGCTGGCGGCGATGTTGGCGGCGCGCTGGCGCGAGAGCGGACCGGGGGGTTCGGCCGCGACCAATAAAGCCACAGCGGTTTTGAGGCCGGAGAAAGAGAAATCGCACCCCGCCCGGTGCAGCAGCGGGCGGGGGAGAGGTACGTTGGGTGTGCCTTCGCGGGCGAAAACCTCCAGCGCGGGGCCGCCGGGGTATGGCAGGCCGAGGAGCTTGGCGGTTTTATCGAAGGCTTCGCCCACGGCGTCGTCCAGCGTGGTGCCGAGCAGGCGGTAGCGCCCTGCCCCTTCCACTGCCACGCATTGGCTGTGCCCGCCGGAGAGCAGCAGCAGCAGATACGGGAATGCGGGCGGGGTTGCCGCCATGCCGGGCAGGCGGGCGGTCAGCGCATGGGCTTCGAGGTGGTTGATGGCGAGATACGGCACGCCGGAAGCGATGGCGGCACCCTTGGCATAGCCGGTGCCTACCAGCAGCCCGCCGATGAGGCCGGGCCCGGCGGTGGCGGCTATGGCGGCGAGATCGGTGAACGCCAGCCCGGCTTCGCGCAGGGTGTCGCGTACCATGGCGTCGAGCGCTGTAAGATGCGCGCGGGCGGCGATTTCGGGCACCACACCACCGAAAGCCGCATGGTCGGCGATCTGGCTCAGCACGCGCTCGGCCAGAATACGCCCGTCCGGTGCCAGGATCGCGGCGGCGGTTTCGTCGCAGGAGCTTTCAATGCCCAGGACTGGGCCGTCTTTTCTTTCCATGCCACCCGCTCTAGACCAGCCGGGTGAAAACCGTAACTCCCCCGCACACACCCTCGCATACGCATGGCTTGCCGCTAAAAGTCGGCACCCGTGGTTCGCCGCTCGCCCGCCAGCAAACCGGCACGTTTTTAGCCCTGCTGCGCGATGCCTGCCCGGCGCTCGGCCGTTCGGAGGTGTTTGCCGAGCATATCATCACCACCACCGGCGATACGGTGCAGAACCGGTCGCTGGCGGATATCGGCGGCAAGGGGCTGTTCGCCAAGGAAATCCACGAGGCGCTGGCCGAGGGGCGGATCGATTTCGCGGTGCATAGCCTGAAGGATCTGGAGACGGTGCTGCCCGAGGGGATAACCCTTGCCTGCACGTTAAAACGCGAGGATGCGCGCGATGTGCTGATTTTGCCGCCGGGCACGAAAGTGGACCCGGCGGACCCGTATGGGGCGCTGGGCAATGGCGCGAATATCGGCTCGGCCAGCGTACGGCGCCAGGCGCAGCTGAAATATGCGCGGCCGGACCTGAATTTTTCTCTGCTGCGCGGCAATGTGGGGACGCGGCTGGCGAAAGTGGAGAACCGCGAGGTGGATGCCACGCTGCTGGCCTATGCCGGGCTGCGGCGCCTCGGGCTGGCGGATAAAGCCAGCGTGGTGCTGAGCACCGAGCAGATGGTGCCTTCCGCCTGCCAGGGCATTGTGGGGATTACCGTGCGCACGGCGGATGTAAAACTGCACGAGCTGCTGGCGGCCATCGAGGACCCGGAGGCCAAAGCCGTGGCCACGGCCGAGCGGGCGCTGCTGCTGGCGCTGGACGGCTCCTGCCGCACGCCGATTGGCGGGTATGCGCGGCTGATGGAGGATGGGGCGCTGCATCTGACCGGGCTTGTGGCGCGGGCGGATGGGAGTTTTCTGCTTCAGCGCAGCGTGATTGGCCCGGTGGCGGATGCCGCGGCTCTGGGGCGCGAGCTGGGGCGCGAGCTGAAGCTGGACAGTCCGCAGGATATTTTCGCGCCTTGAAGGTGCTGGTGACCAGGGCGGAGCCGGGGGCGAGTGCCACGGCGGCGCGTCTGGCAGCGATGGGGCATGAGGTTTTGCTCCTGCCCTGCCTTGCCGTTAAAACCTTGCCGCCGCGTTTGCCGGAACACCCCGCCGCTTTGGTGGTAACCAGCGGCCAGGCAGTGCCGGCTTTGCCCGCGCGGCTGCATAATGTGCCGGTATTCTGCGTGGGCGATGCCACGGCGATAAAACTGCGGCAGGCGGGGTTTACCCGCGTTGAAAGTGCGGCGGGCGATGCCGGGGATTTGTTCCGGCTGATTCTGGCGCGCAACCTGACCGGGCTGCATGTGCTGGCGGTGGGCGAGCGGCATGGGTTGGCGCTGCTGGCACGGCTGCGCGCGGCGGGCATAACGGCGGCGCGGCGCAAGGTTTATACCGTGACCAAACTGCAAAACCTGCCCGATGATGTGCGGGATGCATTGGCCGCCGGGGCGCTGGATGCAGCTTTGTTCTACTCGGCCGAGACGGCGTTGGCGTTTGCCAAGGTGAACCCGCCCGGCACGGCGGCGATGCAGGCATATGCGCTAAGTGGTAATGTGGCGCAGGCACTAACAGGCTTGCCCTGGGCGCGAATCCATGTCGCACTGGCGCCAACGGAGGCGGATTTGATGGCATTGCTGGCATGAGCGAGACGGAACCCGAGGTAAAACTGCTGGCAGCACCCCCGCTTGGGCAACAGCCGGTACAGCCGCCCGTGGTGGTGGCAAGGCCGCGCCGCTCTGTGTGGCCGGTGGTGTTTGCGCTTGGGTTTTTGGTGCTGGCCGGGGGCGAGGGGTTCATCTGGTACAATGCGCAGGCGCATAGGGCCGATGCCACCGAACTGGCCGTGCTGCGGGCGCAGATGGACGATGTTCGCGCAACGCAGGCCCGTACCGCGCCGGCACCCGACAGCCTGACCGCGCAGGCGGACCTGGCGCAGAAATACGTGGTGCTGGCGGCGCAATTGGCCGCGGTGCAGGCACAGGCGGCGGCCGACCACGGCGCCCTCTCCGTGATGCAGACCAATGCACAGGATCTGGGCAAGTTGACCCAGCAGATGACTTTGCTGAACGCGCTGGGAACGGCGCGTCTGGCACTGGATGCCGGGCAGCCTTTGGGGCAAATCCCCAATGCGCCGCCGGAACTGGCGCAGTTTGCCACGGTGGCGCCGCCGGTAGAGGCGCAGTTACGGGGAAGTTTTGAGGATGCGGCGCGCAAGGCCTCCGAAGCCAGCCTGACCGCGAATGGCGATATTGGCGTGTGGACGCGGGTAAAACTGCGGCTGGAGGGGATTATCACGATTAGTGAAGCGGGCAGCGACGGCAGCCGCGTGATTTTTGGGCCGCCCGCCGCGGCGGCGATCAATGCGGCGCGCAGGGCGCTGGATAATGGCGATCTGGCGGGCGCCGTGGCGGCGTTGCAGGGTATGAGCGCGCCGGCGCAGGCAGCCATGGCCGATTGGCTGGGCCAGGCGCAGGCGCTGCTGGCGGCGCGCGCGGCACTTGTAACCATGGCGCGGGGCAGCTGATGCTGACGGCCGCCAAATTTTTGGTCCTGGCGGCGCTGTTATTGGCGCTGGCCTGGGTTGTGGGCGGTCTGCCCGGCGATGTGACGGCGCGGGCCGGGGCATATACCGTAAGTACCTCCACCCCGGCGGCGTTGCTGCTGTTGTTTCTGATCGCGGCGTTGTTTGTGATCGTGCTGCGGGTGCTGGGCGGCATTGGCCGCGTGCCCAAAAATGTGGCGGCGCGGCGGCGGACCAAGCGCGTGGTGGCGGGCGACATTGCGACCCAGCGCGGGCTGGTGGCGGTGGCGGCGGGCGATGCGGCGGCGGCCAAAGCCGAGGCCGGGCGGGCAGCCAAACTGCTGGGCGAGACGGCAGTGGTGCTGTGGCTGCGCGCCGAGGCTGCCAAATTATCGGGCGATGCGGCCGGGGCGCGCGCCGCGTTTGCGGCACTGGCCGCGCATAAGGAGATGCGGTTTCTCGGGCATCGGGGCCTGGCGGAAGCGAGCATGGGCGAGGCCGACCATGAGGCCGCGGGACGCCATGCCGCCAATGCGGAGGATGCGTATCCGGGGGCGGCCTGGACACGGACACAGAGGCTGGTTCTGGCGTTGCAGGCGCGGGATTTTTCCGCCGCTTTGGGGCTGACGCGCGAGAAGAACGAGGTTGCGGCGCTGGCCGTGGCGGCGGGGGCCCAGGTGAGCGCGCCGCGCGAAAAACTTAACTTTGCGCAAATGGCGCTGAAAGCCGCACCGGATTTTGCGCCGGCGGTGGTTGAGGCAGCACAGGCGTTGCGGGATTTGGGCAAGGTACGGGCAGCGCGCAAGGCCGTGCTCTCGGCATGGGGCGCAGCACCGCACCCGATGCTGGCGGAGGCATGGTTAGCGCCGGGTGCCGCACCGCTGGCGCGGGCGCAGGATGCGGTGGAACTGGCGGCGGCCAAGCCGGGCCATGTGGAATCCGAACTGGTGCTGGCGCAGACCGCACTCGATGCCGGGCTAGTAGCCGAAGCCAAACGCCATGCCGATGCGGCTATCGCCACGGGGGCCGATGATGGGCGCGGGCAGGGTATTTTGGACGCGCTGGACGGGCGGCCGCGCACGCCGGGGCGTAGCGCGTGGATATGCGATGCCTGCCATACAACCGCGCCGGGTTGGGCCGCTTTATGCCCGGCCTGTGCAAAACCCGGCACTTTGCGCTGGCGTCTGCCCGGCATGATGCTGCTTGGGCGTGCCTCCGGCACGACGCTGCTTGGGCGCGCCTCCGGCACGACGCTTTAAACATTGGGCAGCTGGCTTCGATTTTTAGCAGTTGCATGCATCGTGTTTTGGGTTGCCCCTGCTTTGGCGCAGGATTGCGGGAGTATCGTGATCCCGCCGGGGCTGGGGATTGGGCCGGGCGCGGATGTGACCTCGCTGAACCCGCTGCTGACCAGCTCGCTGTATAACCAGGAAGCGGCGGGGCTGATTTTCCAGCCGCTGCTCTGGGTCAACCGGTATCATGAAATTGATTACGAACGCAGCATCGCCAGTGCTGTGACATCTTCGGCTGACGGCAAAACCTATGATGTGATTTTGCGGCCTTGGGTATGGTCCGATGGCGTGGCGGTGACATCTGCCGATGTTCTGTACGCGTTTGCCTTGACCGAAAAATTTGGGCCGGCCTATGCGGCGTATGGCCAGGGCGGCATGCCGGATATTGTGGCGAACATTACCGCACCCGATGCCATGCATGTGCATGTGGTGCTGAAGCGCGCGGTGAACCCGCAATGGTTTATCCTGAACGGGCTCTCGCAGTTGATGCCGCTGCCGCAACATGTTTGGGCGCGGTATTCGACGGATCAGATCTGGCAGGCACAGAGTGATGTGGATTTTTTCCATGTCGGCGACGGGCCGTTGCTGCCGGTGGCGCTGAATATCGGGATTGATGCGGTGTTTGTGCCTAACCCGCTATATGGCGGCGCGCGCATGCATTTTTCGCGGTTTGTGCTGAAATTCGAGAATGCCGAGGGGCAGGAATTGCAGGCGGTGCAATCGGGCGATCTCGATATGAGCAACATTCCGTTTGACCTGTATGCGAAAGCGCTGACGCTGCCGGGTGATGATGTGGTGAATTTGCCGCCGAGTTATTCCTGGCATGAGCTGATCCCGAATATGGCCAATAAGACCACACTGTTTTTTGCCGATGTGCGCGTGCGCCAGGCGCTGGCGGATGCGATCGGCCAGCAACGGATTGTGGATTTGGCGATGCATGGGCTGGGGCTGCCGGTGTATGGGCCAGTGCCGCCTTATCCCACAACGTTTTTATCGCCGGCGGCGAAGGCGGGTGATTTTCCCGTGGGGTATGACCCCGCGAAGGCAAAGGCGTTGCTGGCGGCGGCGGGGTTTGTGCCGGGGGCGGATGGGGTGCTGATAAAAAATGGCCAGCGTTTGGCGTTCACTCTATCGATCCCGGCGGGCCAGCCGTTGCGGATTGAAATTGCCGAGAGCATTCAACAGGATTTGCAAGCGGTGGGGATTGCCATGCAGGTGCGGCAGATGGAGTTCAACCAGCTGCTGGCGGCGATGGTGGGGCAGCCGCAAGCCTGGCAGGCGATTTTGATTGGGATGAATCTTGGAGCCTATCCGAGTGGCGAGGAGCTTTTTGCGCAAGGTGCGGCGCTGAATAACAATGGCTATGCGGATGCGCATATGGACCGGTTGATCAAGCAGAGCACCGATGCGCCGGGCATGGACGGGCTGTTTGCGTATCAGGATTATGCCAGTGCGCAGCAGCCGGTGATTTTTCTGCCCAACGAGCGCTACTCCGTGCTGGTGCGCAAAGGGCTGCATGGGGTGCAGGATTTTTTGAATCCGCTCGGGGCCTGGGCGCCTGAGAAACTCTATTGCACGAGTACGTTGTGATGCTGCGCCGGTTGCTCTCCAGTGCGGTTTCGATTTTTCTACTGGTGACGCTGGTGTTTTTTATGGCGCATCTCACACCCGGCGGCCCGGCGTTTTCCATATTGGGGCAGAAGGCGACGCCAGAATCGGTGGCGGCGTTGAATGCGCGGCTGGGGCTGGGGGCACCGTTGCTGAAGCAGTATGGGATATGGTGGTGGCATCTGTTGCATGGGCAGCTGGGTTACTCCTATTTGCTCAACCGGCCGGTGGGCGCGCTGCTGTGGGATTATGAGGTTAACACGCTGGTGTTCTACGCCATTGCTATTTGTTTGAGCACTATGCTGGCAGTTTTGCTCGGGGCCGCGCAAGGCGTATGGCATGGGCGCTGGCCGGCGGGGGTTATCGGCGTGTTTCAGCTGGTGTTTTATGCGACACCGCCGTTTTTTACCGCGGCCATTCTGGTGTTGTGTTTTGCCGTGGGGCTGCATTGGCTCCCCGCGAGTGGCATCGGCAATCCGCGGCTGGCGCATCCTGGTATTGGTACGTTCGCGGCGCATCTGGTGTTGCCGGTTATTACGGTGATGCTGCTGACCGTGCCGATGCTGTCGCGCTATTTTGGCGAGGCGGTGCATGAGGAGCTGGGCAAGGACTATGTGCGCACGGCGCAAGCGAAGGGTGTGGGGTTTGCGGGGATTTTGTTCCGCCATGTGATGCGCAATGCCTTGCGGCCGCTGGTGACGATGCTGGGGCTGTCTTTCCCGTATATATTTACGGGCGGGGTGATTGTGGAATCGGTGTTCAATTATCCGGGGTTGGGATGGCTGTTGTGGCGCTCGGCTTTGGGGCGGGATTATCCGGTGTTGATTGCGATTGTATTGTTGATCGGGCTGCTCACCGTGCTGGGGAATTTGCTGGCGGATTTGGTGAATGGGTGGCTCGACCCGCGAGGCCAGTATGAGTGAAGCGCGGGCGGGTATGCTGCTCGGGGCAGCGGTGGTGCTGGCCGGGCTGTTTGGGCCGTGGGTGTACCATGCCGATCCTTATGCGATTCACCCGGCATATGCGCTGCAGGCACCGAGTCGGCACTTTCCGCTGGGCACGGATGAGTTGGGGCGCGATGGGTTGGCGCTTCTCCTGGCGGGGGGTAAGGCGACTCTGGTTGTTTCGCTGCCGGCGGCGGTGCTGGCGTTTGTTACGGGGCTGGCCTACGGGCTGCTCGCGGGGCTGGGGCCGGGCTGGCTGGATAAGGTTTTAATGCGGCTGCTGGATGTGGTGCTGGCGCTGCCGAGCCTGGTGGTGCTGATTTTCTTCGCTTCCATCGTGCCACTGAATAATGCGAGTCTGGTGCTGCTGCTGGGATTTATCTCCTGGCCCGGCCTGGCCCGTTTAGTGCGTAACGAAACGCGGGCGCAGCGGGGCCGGGATTTTATGCTGGCAGCACGGCAGGCGGGCGCGGGGCCGTTTTATATCGCGCGGGTGCATGTGCTGCGGGTGGTGGCACCGGTGCTGGTGGTGAATGCGACGTTTCTGGTCGGCGATACGATCTTTGCTCTGTCCGCTTTGAGTTTTCTGGGTTTAGGCCTGCAGCCGCCGCAGGTGAGCTGGGGGAGCCTGCTGCAATCGGCGCTGGATATTATTGCGCTGGCACCTTGGTGGCTGATCGTGCCGCCGGGGTTGATGATTTTTGCGGCACTGTTAGCGGCCTCGCTGACCGGGCGCGGGCTGTTGCGCCGATGAAGCCAGTGCTGGAGATACGCGATTTGACCGTGACGCTGAAGCGTGGCGGCCGGGATGTGCCGGTGCTGGAGCATTTTAATCTCAGCATCGTGCCGGGCGAGATGGTGGCACTGGTGGGGGAGAGCGGCTCGGGCAAGACCGTGGCAGCACTTTCCGTGCTGCGGCTGCTGCCGTTGGGCGCGAAAATTTCCGGTGAGATTTTTCTGGATGGCGAGAATATCGCGCAGGCAGGTGAGGCGCGGTTGCGGCAGTTGCGCGGGTCTGTTGCCGGGATGGTGTTTCAGGATCCGCTGGCGGCGTTGAACCCTTCGCGTACCGTGGCGTCGCAGATTGGCGAGGCCTGGCGCGTGCATAAAGGTGGGAGTGTTTTGGCCGCGCGCGAAAAAGCGGTGGAGCTGCTGGGCGAGGTTGGAATTCCGGATGCGGCCGCGCGGGCGGATGATTTTCCGCATCAGTTTTCCGGCGGCATGCGCCAACGGGTGATGATTGCGATGGCGCTGGCATGCTCACCAAAGTTGCTGATTGCAGATGAACCGACGACGGGGCTGGACCCGGTGATCGCGCGGCAGATTTTGCAGTTGCTCGCACGGTTGCGGCGGGAGTTAAATCTGGCGGTGCTGTTTGTGACGCATGATCTCTCGGTGGTGGCCGAACATGCGGATGCGGTGCATGTGCTGTATGCCGGGCGCAGTGTGGAGTGGGGCGGCGCAAAAACGTTTTTCGCGCAGCCGCGGCATCCGTATTCGGCGGCGTTGCGCGGGGCGGTGGCATGGTTAGGGCAGGCGCGGCTGGCGGAGATTCCGGGGCAGTTGCCGGAACCCGAGGCACGGCCGCCTGGTTGCCGGTTTGCGCCGCGATGTGATTATGCGCAGGCGGATTGTGCCGTTGAGTATCCGGCGCCGGTGGAGCGGGGGACGACGGCCGCGTGCCTGTATCCGCTGCGTAACGCTGAACGTGCCGGCTCCGCGGGGGTGGAGAAGGTGGTGCAAAAATTCGCGCCGTTGCTGGAAGTCGATGGCCTGGCACTGCGGTTTGGCAAGGGGCTACCGGTGCTGGAGAATTTGTCGCTGGTGATTGGGCAGGGCGAGTGCCTGGGAATTGTCGGCGAGAGTGGCTCCGGCAAATCGAGCCTGGGCAAAGCGGTTTTGCAGATGCTGCCTTATGCCGGGCATGTGTTGCTGGGCGGGCAGGATTTGGGCGGCTTGCGCGGGGCAAAACTGCGGGCGGCACGGCGGCGCATGCAGGTGGTGTTTCAGGACCCGCGCGAGAGCTTGAACCCGCGCATGAAAATTGGCGAGATTATTGCGGAACCATTGCACCTGGCCGGGGTGGCGAAGCCCGAGGCGATGCGGCGCGTAAAAGCACTGCTGGCGGATGTGGGGTTGAGCGCTGCGTTGATGCCGGTTTATCCGGGCAGCGTGTCCGGCGGGCAGGCGCAGCGCGTGGCCATCGCCAGGGCGCTGGCGGCGGAGCCGGAGCTGCTGGTGCTCGATGAGCCGACATCCTCGCTCGATGTCTCCACCCAGGCGCTGCTGCTGAATCTTTTGCGCGGCATCGGTGCCAAACGCGGGCTTTCATGTTTGTTGATCAGCCATGATTTTGCGGTGGTGAGTTATCTCGCGGACCGGATTGCGGTGCTGCGCGGGGGGCGGGTGATCGAGGTGAATGAGACGGCGGCGCTGCTGGCGAACCCGCGGGAGGCCTACACCAAGGCGTTGATTGAGGCCGCACCCAGGTTGCAATCATAGGTTGCCGCGGGATGTGGCCCGGCGTAGATTGGACCATGGCGTTGCGTCTTTCCAGGCTATGTGCGCGTGCAATTTTGGCCCTGGCTTTGGCGGCGGGGGTGGGATTGTTCGTGCTTGGGGTGAAGGCGCAGCTGGTGCGGGCGGTGCTGTACGCGCGGCATGGGCTGGGGTTTGCAGATCCGTATTGCACCACGGGCTATTGCGATTACGGCATGTTCTGGCTGGCTGGTTTTCTGGTTCGCCATGGCCAGGGGGCGGCACTTTATGGCCCGGATTACGCGAGGCTGGCGGGGCAGATTCTGCCCTATAAAACCGGGTGGTGGCCGTTTGTGTATCCGCCGGCTGTTTTGCTTCCGGCCTGGGCGATGGCGCGGTTGCCCTTGGTTGCGGGGTATTATCTTTTCTCTGCCTTGGCCGTTCTGGCCTCGGCGCGGTTGCTGCAGGCGGCCCGGCTGCCTTGGCTGTGTATTGCCGCTGCCCTGCTCTCGTTTCCCGCCATGTGGACGCTGTATCTCGGCCAGTTCGGGATGTTGTGCGGGGCGTTGCTGATTTACGGGTTTGCGCGGCTGGAAGACGCACCCCTGCGCGCCGGGGCGGCTTTGGGGGCGCTGATCGTAAAACCGCAATATGCCCTGCTAGTGCCGGTGGTGGTGTTTGCCGCACGGCGCTGGCGGGTGATGGCCGCGGGCGCGGCCGTGCTGGCGCTCGCACTGGTTTTATCCTGGATGGTGGGGGGCACTTCGTGCTGGCGCGAATATCTCGGGCCGGGGCGAGAAGCGATGCGGGCGTTGCTGGAGCAGCCGTTCCCTAGCCGTTACGAAAACATGGGCAGCTCGGTGTTCTGGATGCTGCGCAGCCTGCGGTTTTCCGTGGCCGGCGCGTATGCGGGGCAGGCTGTGGTCAGTCTGTTCTGCGTGGGGCTCAGCTGGCGCCTGTGGCGGGCGGGCGCGGACAACCGGCTGGCCGTGACTGTGATACTGACGCTCCTGGCCAGCCCTTATGGTTTTACCGGCGATATGGCGATGTATTGCGCCGTGCTGCCCTTAATCGCAGAGCGTGGAGCCTATTGGCGCAATGCCGTTCTGGCCTGGCTCTGGGTGGCCCCGGCTTTCGTGCCCGGTTTCGTGGCGCGTTTTGGCGTATTGCCGACACCGCTGCTGCTCGTCACAGCACTCGCGATAGCGACCGTTTGGCAAAATAAGCGCTGCCCGGCGGAAAAAACACCAGCCCCAACGCCACAAGCTGAAACACCGCGGCAATGGCCGGCAACAGCGCCAAAGCGGGCATGATGGCGTAAAGCAGATGCGTGGTGACGGCCACCGAAAAGATGCGCAAAACGGTGATGACCGCAAGCCGGGTGCGCACCGAAGCAATGCCGGAATGGAGCCGCAAAATCATCCGCGACTGCACAAAGATGAAAAATGCCGCCGAAATAAGCAGCGGTGAAGAAGCCCCAAGCTGGCCGGTGGCCTGGTAATTGAGCCAGCCGTGCAGTGCGAGATTCATAACACCCAAAGCAACACTCGTCCAAAGCAACATAACCGCAATATGCACCTGATTATTCGGCTTCATGAAGTGACCCCTCGTTACCAATCACACCCTATTCGGAACGATCCAACCCCGCAAGGGTCTGGGGTGTTTCCACGAAAAAGGCGGGGGCTCTGCCCTGGCCTTTTCCGTAGAAACACCTCAAGCCTTGCGGAGTAGGAACAGCCCCTGTTCGCCGAAGAGGTTGGCTAGGTGGCGGGAGCGGCGCCAGGGGGCGCGGGCGCCTTGTTCGTCGGCTGCGAGCCAATCTTCTACTATGTAGTTGTCCTGGTCGCAGAGGGCGAAGAAATCGCTGATGGTGCAGGGGTGGATGTTGGGGGTTTCGAACCACATGCGGTTCCAGCCGGCGGTCATTGGCATGCGGCCTTTGGTGAGCAGTTGCAGACGCAATGACCAATGGCCGAAATTGGGGAAGCTGACGATGGCATGGGTGCCGATGCGCAGCATTTGCGCCAGCACTTCGCGCGGTTTTTCCACCGCCTGCAGGGTGCGGGAGAGGATGACGTAGTCGAAGGCGTTGTCTGGGTAGTTCACCAGCTCGGTATCGGCGTCGCCCTGCATTACGGGCAGGCCGTGGGTGACCGAGCGTTGCACCTCCCGCATGTCGAGCTCGATGCCGCGGGCGTCGCAGTTTTTGGCGCGGAAGAGGTGGTCGATGAGCGTGCCGTCGGCGCAGCCGATGTCGAGTACGCGGGTGCCGGGGGCCACGAGTTCGGCGATGAGGGCGAGATCGACGCGGATTTTGCGGGGGATGGCGTTCATATGAGCCCCGCGTGTTCGGCGCAGCCGGCCAGGAAGCCGCGCAGGGTCTGGTGGAAATCGGGCTCATCCAGCAGGAAGGCGTCGTGGCCTTTGTCCGATTGCACCTCCACGAAAGAGACGTTGGCGGCGACGTGGTTGAGGGCGCGGGCGATGGCGCGGGACTGGGCGGTGGGGAATAGCCAGTCGGACGAAAAGCTCACCAGCAGGAAGCGGGTTTTGGTACCACGGAAGGCAGCGGAGAGCACACCGGCGTGGTCGGCCGCCAGATCGAACAGATCCATCGCGCGGGTGATGGTGAGGTAGGCGTTCGCGTCGAACCGCTGCACGAAGGAGGAGCCCTGGTATTGCAGGTAGCTCTCCACCGCGAACTGGTCGCCCAGGGCCGAGAGCCCCTCGGCATTTTGCAGTTTGCGGCCGAATTTGCGGGTGAGTGCTTCCTCGGACACGTAGGTGATGTGCGCGGTCATGCGCGCCACGGCCAGGCCGCGCTCGGGGCGCACGCCTTCGGACCAGTAGCGGCCGGCGTAGAAATACGGATCGGCCGCGATGGCCTGGCGGCCGATCTCGTGGAAGGCGATGTTCTGGGCCGAATGATAGGAGGCGGTGGCGACCGGCACGGCGGCGAATACATGCGCCGGGTAGAGTGCCGCCCAGGCCAGCACCTGCATGCCGCCCATGGAGCCGCCGACGACGGCGAATAGCCGCGTGATGCCGAGATGGTCGATGAGCAGTTTTTGCGCGCGCACCATGTCCTGGATCGTGACCTGCGGAAATGCGGTGCCCCAGGGCTGGCCTGAGCCGTCCTCATGCGGGCTGCGCGGACCCGTGGTCCCCATGCAGCCGCCCAGCACATTGGTGCCGATGACGAAATAGCGGTCCGTATCCACCGGTTTACCGGGGCCGACCATGAGCTCCCACCAGCCGGGTTTGCCGGTCTCGGGGTTGGGTTCGGCCACGTACTGGTCACAGGTGAGGGGCTGGCAGATGAGGATGGCGTTGGATTTATCCGCATTCAGCGTACCGTAGGTGCGGTGGGCGACGGTGACAGTGGCGAGCGCGCGGCCGCAATCGAGCGTCAGACCACCGGGGAAAGTGACGCTCTGATGCTGGGTTTCGGCAAGGCTCGGGCTCTGGTCCATGGTCGGCCAAGGATATGCGCTGGCCGCCCCGGCCGTGCAAGCCTTCGGGCCGGGGTGCTGACGTGCCGGGAAGGCATGGAATCGGTGCTTCTGCCGCTTGGCTCTCGGGGGGCTTATAGGGTAACAGGACGGGCGATGAATATCTCTCCCTCCCCCTCCTCGACCTCCGCTCCCCCGGCTTCTCCCTCCGGGGCGACTTCTCCTTCCGAGGCCCCCGCTTCCGAGGCCCCCGCTTCAAAGGCAAGCGCGCCTTTAGGCCGGCTGGCCGAGCTCCGCACGCAGCTCGATGCGCTTGATGACCAGATTCACGATCTGCTGATGCAGCGGGCGCAGGTGGTTGAGGCAGTGGCCAGCGACGGGGGCAAGACGGGGACGAAAATACGCCCGGGCCGCGAAGCCACGATTTTGCGGCGGCTGCTGGCCCGCCATACCGGCGCGCTGCCGCGCCAGGCGATTGTGCGGTTCTGGCGCGAGATGTTTGGCGCGGCACTCATCATTGAGGGCGGGCAGACCATGGCGGTGTGCGATGGCGAGGGCGGCGAAGCGCGGCTGGCTTTGGCCCGCGAGCATTTCGGGCCGCTCACCCCGGTGCGGCGCCACCATAACGCGGCGCAGACTTTGGCGGATTTGTCCCGCGAGGGCGGGGCGCAACTGGCCGTGCTGCCGCCTTTGGGCGAGGACGAAGACGGCAAGAGCGGCTGGTGGCCGATGCTCACCGGCTCCGGCCATGCAAGGCTGTATGTGATTGCGCGCATCCCGTTCTGGACCCGGCGCGCCGAGGGATTGCCGCAGGGCGATGCCTATGTGGTGGCCGCCGTGCCGCCGGATGCAAGCGGGGCGGACCGCGGGCTGATCGCACTGCAGGCCAGTGCGGATATGTCCCGCACCAGGCTGGTGGCGCAGGTGAAGGAAGCCGGGTTCGAACCGGGCTCGCTTTGGGTGCGGCGCCTGCAAGGGGATTCGCAGATCAGCGCGCTGGTTGAGGTTGACGGGCTGGTGACGGAGGGCGATCCGCGGCTGGCGGCGATTGCCGGGCTGGAGGGGACACCGATTGTGATTGGCGGGTATGCCGTGCCGATTGGAGATGCGGCGTGAGTGCGGCTTCTAAAGCCGGGGGGGCATCCGCGCCCGCGCCTCGCCCGGAAATTTTTTCCGTCGCCTCGTATGTTGGCGGGGAGTCAAAACTGCCGGGGTTTGAGAACCCGCTAAAACTTTCCTCCAACGAGGGTGCGTTGGGTGCGCCGGCTGGTGCCGTTGCCGCGATGGCAGCGTCCGCCGCGAAAATGCATCTGTACCCGGACGGCGGTGTGGCGGCGCTGCGCGAGGCGCTCGGTGCCAAATTCGGACTCGATCCGGCGCGAATCGTCTGTGGTAACGGCTCGGGTGAAATTCTCATTCAGCTCATCCAGTCCTATGCCGGGCCGGGTGACGAGTTGATCATGAGCGCGCACGGATTCTCGATCTATGAGATCAGCGCCAAGATATCGGGCTGTGAGGTGCGCAAGGCACCGGAGAAAAACCTCACGACGGATGTGGACGCCATGCTGGCACTGGTCACGCCGGCCACAAAAATCGTTTGCATTGCCAACCCGAACAATCCCACCGGTACGCTGCTGAGCCAAAGCGAGATGGAGCGCCTGCGCGCCGGACTGCCCGGCAATGTGCTGCTTATTATCGACGCTGCTTATGCGGAATATGTCGAGGACCCTGGTTACGATCCCGGGATAAAAATGGTGGATGCCGGAGAGAACACGGTGATGACTCGCACCTTCTCCAAAATCTTTGGTATGGGCGGGGCACGGCTGGGCTGGGGCTACATGCCCGCTTCTGTCGCTGATGTACTCCACCGCGTGCGGCCACCTTTTCCGGTCAACACCTTTGCCGCAGCGGCGGGCGTCGCGGCTTTGGCTGAACCGGGATGGATCGAACGCGGGCGGGCGCATAATACGCAGGCCAAGCGCCGGTTGAGCGAGCGGTTGGCACAGGCTGGGCTGGACGTGCGGGCGTCGGAAGCGAATTTCATTCTGGTGAATTTTGCGACGCCCGAACGCGCCATTGCGGCGGATGATTTTATGAAGTCGCGCGGGATCATCGTGCGGCGCGTGGCCTCCTATGGGCTGCCGGAATTTCTGCGCATTACCATCGGCACGGATGAGGAATGCGGCCGGGTGGCCGAGGCGCTGACGGCCTTCGCCCATGGTTGAGCTTTTATTCAAGCGGCTGGTGATTATCGGCATCGGCCATATCGGCGCCTCCATTGCGCGGACGTTGCAGACCGTGCCGGGCACGGTGGAAACACTGGTGATTGCCGACACCAGCCCGGCGCATCTGGCGCGCGCGAAAGAATTGGGACTGGGCACGGAATATTTTGCCGACCCAAGCGGGGCGGTGAAGGGTGCGGATGGCGTGATTCTCTGCACACCGGTGGGCAGTTTCGCCACCATTGCCGAGGCCATTGCGCCGCATTTGATGAAGGGGTGCATTCTCTCCGATGTCGGTTCGACCAAACAATCCGTCTGGCGCGATGTCAGCCCGTTCGTGCCCGAGGGGGTGCAGTTCGTGCCCGCCCATCCGCTGGCGGGCACGGAGTTTTCCGGCCCCGATGCCGGGTTGCCGGATTTGTTCAAAGGCCGCTGGTGCCTGCTGACGCCGGCCGAAAATGCTGACGCGGCGGCGGTACAAAAGATAGAGGCGCTCTGGGCGGCGTTGGGCGCACGTACCGCGAAAATGACGACGGCGCATCATGATCGCGTCGTCGCCATCGTCAGCCATCTGCCGCATCTGATTGCCTTTACCATCTGCGGTACGGCGGATGATCTGGCCGACGAAATGCGCGAGGAGGTGTTGCAATTCGCAGCCTCCGGTTTCCGCGATTTCACACGCATCGCGGCGTCGGACCCCGTGATGTGGCGCGACACATTCCTCAACAATAAAGACGCGCTGCTGGAAATGTTCTCGCGCTTTTCCGAAGATGCGCAGGCGATGGCGCGCGCCGTGCGCTGGGGCGATACCGGCTATATCGAAGACAAGATCAACCGCAGCCGGAAAATCCGTAAGAGCTTGATTGATATCAAGCAGGCTTGAGGGAGCAAAAATATGCAGAGCATGGCGGTGATCATCGCGGCGGGGCTGGGCACGCGGATGAAGTCGGCGCTGCCCAAAGCCGCGCATAAAATCGCCGGGCGCGAGATGCTGTCGCATCTGATCCGCGCCGCCGAGCAGGTATTTGGGCGCGTGGTGGTGGTGGTGGGGCCGGATATGCCGCTGCTGGAGACATTATCCGCCCCGCATGAGGTGGTGGTGCAGTATGAGCGGCTGGGCACGGCGCATGCCGCGCGCCAGGCGGAGAAAAAATTCGGCGAGGGACCAGTGGCGGTGTTTTATGCCGATAACCCGCTGGTTTCCGTTGCCACCATGCAGGCGCTGAAAGACAGGTTAGAGAACGGCGATGCCGGGCTGGTGTTGCTGGGCATGACACCGCCGGATGCCGGAAAATACGGGCGGCTGGTGATGGAAGGCGGGTTTGTCGCGCGTATCGTAGAGTATGCCGATGCGAAGGATGGAGAGCTGGCCATAGGGTTTTGCAATGCGGGCGGGATGATCGCGCGCGGGGCCGATATGCGCGGCTGGCTGGTGGATGTGCGGAACGACAATGCCAAGGGTGAGTTTTACCTCACCGATATCGTCGCCATTGCCCGCGCGGAGGGCATTAACGTGGCGGCTTTGGATGCGCCTTATGAGGAATGCTTAGGGGTTAATTCGCGTGCCGAACTGGCGCAGGCGGAGGCTTTGTTTCAGGCCCGTGCGCGCGCCGCCGCACTCGATGCCGGTGTGGGAATGCAGGCGCCGGAGACGGTGTTTTTCTCAGCCGATACCGTGCTGGGTGAGGATGTGACGGTCGGCCCCTATGTGGTGTTCGGCCCCGGCGTGACGGTTGAAGCCGGCGCGGAAATAAAAGCGTTTTCGCATCTTGAGGGCTGCGTGGTGCATGCGGGCGCGTTGATTGGTCCTTATGCGCGATTGCGGCCGGGTGCGGATATAGGTGCTGGCGCGCATGTCGGCAATTTCGTGGAGATCAAGGCCGCCACTCTGGGCGCCGGGGCCAAGGCCAATCACCTCTCCTACATCGGCGATGCGGACATAGGTGCTGCCAGCAATATCGGCGCCGGCACCATCACCTGCAATTACGACGGCAAGCACAAACACCGCACGACAATCGGCGCGCGCGCGTTCATCGGCTCCAATACAGCACTGGTAGCGCCGGTGCGCGTGGGCGACGGCGCGCTGGTGGCGGCGGGTTCAGTGATTACCGAGGATGTCCCCGATGGCGCGCTCGCGCTCGGGCGCGGGCGGCAGGTGAATAAGGAACGGAAGTAAAAGCAGCAGCTTTTTGAAAAAAGCTGCACCAAAAACTTTGGCCCTGTGGGCATTGGCGCTGCCAACGCCCACAGGGCCAAAGTTTTTTTGGGTACCTTTTTGTTCACAAAAAGGTACTGCTTAACCTTACCTGGCGTGAAACAGTAAAAACCCTACCGCCAACACAAACAGCGTCAGCAATCCGCCGATCAGCACGGGGCTGGAGATTTTGAAGCGGCGCTCCGGCGGGGGTTCGGGTTCGAACTCTATGGCGCGGCTGCGGGCTGCCAGAACCAGGTTGATGAAGGGATCATCGGGATCTGGCGCGGTTTCGGATTTAAAATGCTCGACTGGCGGCGGGGGCGGGGCCTGCCGTTCGCGGTCCATTGCTTCGCGGATTTCGGCTTGGAGCGAGGGGTCGGCGGCCTGGCCGAACACGCGGCCTGGCGGCTGGGGCGGCTCTTCCGGCAGCACGGCGGGTTCGGCTGCGTAGGACGGGTCGGGAGCCTCTTCCCCGCCGGGGGGGCCTGCTTTCCACTGCGTTCCGCAGCTCTCGCAACGCAGTTTACGGGCCCGGCCACCGAAGACGGCGTCCGGAATCTCATAGGCCGTTGTGCAATTAGGGCATACAATCTGCATCGCGAGTCGAGGCATGACATTTTTGTGCGAATCGCGCAATAACAGCCTGTAGAAAGCTGAAAATATGTGTATTTTCGGCAACGCGGCATGGATGGACCGCACCGGCACCGCTCACTACTTCATTTCATAGGCTTCATTTCACAAGCTTCTGTACAAGGGCCTTACCACGCAGATGATTCGTTACCTGGTTCAATAGATGGTTCGCTTTGAGGATGTCTGGCTGAAATACCGGAACACGGCGCGTGCCGGCGCACCGGCCAAGGACGTGCTGCGCGCGATCAGCTTTGAGATCCCCGATGGCGGGTTCCGCTGGCTTACCGGGCCTTCGGGGGCGGGCAAGACCAGTCTGCTCAAGCTGATTTATCTGGCCGAGCATCCGGCGAGCGGGCTGATTGAGATACTTGGCACCAGGGCCGCGAATATTTCCCGGCGCGAGGCCGCCCTGCTGCGCCGGCGGATAGGCGTGGTGTATCAAGATTTCCGGCTGCTGCCCCAACTGTCAGCGTATGACAACGTGGCGCTGCCGATGCGCCTGGCCCGGCGCGGCGAGGCGCAAATTGCCGCCGATGTGACCGAGATTCTGCGCTGGGTGGGGCTGGAGGACAGGTTGCATGCGCGGCCCGATGAGCTTTCCGGCGGGGCGCAGCAGCGCATTGCCATTGCCCGCGCCGTGGTCGGCCGCCCCAAACTGCTGGTGGCCGATGAGCCGACCGGCAATCTGGACGACGAACAGGCAGAGCGGCTGATGCTGCTGATCACCGCGCTCAACCGGCTGGGTACCACGGTGGTGGTGGCGACGCATAACATGGCGCTGGTGGAGCGGTATCCGGCGCCAAAACTGCGCATCGAGGACGGGAAGCTCGTGCAGAATGGCTAGGCGCGATGACCTCGGCCTGCGCGCCGCTTTGGCTGACCGGTTGCTGCCGGTGCTGGTGGCGGCGATGAGCTTTTTGGCCGCGTTAGGCCTGGCCGGGACTTTGGCCAGCGCCAGTCTGGCGGCGAGCTGGCAGGCGCAGGCGAATGAGACGCTTACCATCCAGGTGCCGCAGGGCGGCGACCCCGATGCCACCGGTAAGACCACGCGGCTGCAGGCGGTGCAGACGGCACTGGGCAAAACACCCGGCGTGGCGAAACCGCAGGTGATGAGCCAAGCGGATGAGAATGCGCTGCTCACCCCCTGGCTGGGCGAGGATGCGACGCAATTGGGCCTGCAGATGCCGGACGTGCTTACCGCCAGCTGGGCCGGGCCGGGCTCACCCGATGCTTTGGGCGAGGCGCTGGATGCCATTGCCCCCGGCACGCTGGTGGATGCCGGGGCGATCTGGGCGGCGCGGGTTGCGGCCCTCACCGGCTCGCTGCAGGATTGCGCCGCGGTGGTGCTGATTATCGTGGCCCTTGTGGCGGCGGCTGTGGTTGCTGTGGCGGCAAGGGCCGGACTGGCGCAGCGGCGCGAGACCATTACCATCGTGCATGGGCTGGGCGCTTTGGACGGCGATATCGCCAGCCGCTTTGCCAGCCGCGCCACAATGCTGGTGGCGATGGGCGCGGTGGCGGGCACCGTGGCGGCACTGCCGGTGCTGGCCTGGCTGGCATCTTTGGCCGCACCTTTCGCCGGGCAGATGGCGAGCGGCGGCGGCACTTTGTTCAACCTGCCCACGCCGTTGTGGTTTACATTGCCGCTGCTCCCCATGGCGGCGGCGGGCATCGGCTGGATAACCGCGCAGTTGACCGTGCGCGGATGGCTGCGGAGCCTGCCATAATGGCCAAACGGGTTCGGAACAGGCGGCAGCGGTTTTCGCTTTGGCGGCTGCTGCTAAATGTGTTCGGCTGGCTCTGCGCTCTATGGCTGGCGGGGTTCGCGATTTTCCTCGTCATCGTGTTCACCTCCTCGCCGCCTAACCCGCTCCCCCCCGCCGATGGCATCGTGGCGCTCACCGGCGGCGATGACCGGGTGAGCGAGGCGCTGGCGCTGCTCGCCGACCACCAGGCGCCGCGTTTGCTGATCTCGGGCGCTGGGCGCGGCACGTATCTGGGTGATTTCACCAAGGATGACGAGCCGGCGGCGACCAAATACGCGGCCGAAATCACGATCGGCCATATGGCTGAAACCACCCATGGCAATGCGGAGGAAACCGCAAGCTGGGTAGCTGAGCATAACATGCACCGGCTGATTATCGTGACGGCCGATTACCATATGCCGCGCGCCTTGCAGGAAATGCACGCGGCACTGCCGGGGGTGGCGCTCACCCCCTACCCCGTGCGCCCGCCGGCCATGCGCAAAATGCTGAGCCTGCCAACTTTGCAGATGCTGGCCGGGGAATATACCAAGTATCTGGCCGTGCGCGGCGGGCTGGGCCAGCTCGCAGCGCTTCTGCGAGCAATCCTGTAAACCGGCTCGCAGCGCTTCTGCGGGCAATCCTGTAAACCGGCTTGCCGGGTTGCTCCGGGCCACCCTATAGACCTACGCCATGCAACTGCTCCGCTCCACCGCCTTCAATATCATCATGTTCGGCAGCGGCGCGCTGCTCAGCCTTTGGGGCGTGCTCATCGGGCGGTTTTTGCCCGGCGGCGCGCTGCCGGTGGCGCAATGCTGGGGGCGCGTCTGCCTCTGGGGGTTGCGGGTGTGCTGCGGCATCCATGTAAAGGTGGAGGGGCTGGAGAACCTGCCGCCGGGCGGGGCCATTATCGCCGCCCAGCATCAATCGGCTCTGGATATTCTCATCTGGCTCGCCATTGTGCCGCGCCCGGCCTTCGTGTTCAAACGCGAGCTCAAGCGCATCCCCATGTTCGGCAGCCTGCTGGAGCCGGCGGGCATGATGCCGGTTAATCGCGGCGGCGGCAGCAAGGCCCTGCGCGAAATGGTGGCCGGCGCCTGCAAATCAGCGGCGGCAGGGCGCCAGGTGATTATTTTCCCCGAAGGCACCCGCATGGCCTACGGCGTGCGCGGCCAGGTCCGCAACGGCATCGTGCTGCTGGCCAATGCGGTGACCGTGCCGGTGGTGCCGGCTGCCACCAACTCCGGGAAACATTGGAGCCGTAAGGCCTACGGCAAAACCCCGGGCGAGGTGTATGTGACGCTCCACCCGGCTTTGCCCGGCGGGCTGCCACGGGATGTGTTTTTGGCGCGGTTGAACCATGTTTTTTATGACGGGTTAGCTGAGTAGGCAGTATCTTTTTGTGAACAAGTACCGCTCAGCGCGCTTGAACCAGTGGCGCGCGCTTCGCAGACCCAAAAAAACTTTGAATCTTTAGCGGGACCGGCGCATCTTTCTCAGGCGCTGTTATTGCCGGCACGAGTTTCGCCAATACGCATGAATTTAGCGCGGCGGGCGGCGATGGCACGCTCGACATGGGGAGTAGTTTTGCCGGCTTTTCCAGCATTGTGTTCGACAGCGGTGCCAGCTGGCAACTCGGCGGTGCTGCCGCCGATTTCGACAACGGACAGATCATCACCGGCTTCTCCGCTGGCGATTCGCTCCTGCTCGAAAATGTTACGGCGTCTCTTGAAGCCTATGCCGGCGGAGCCTTGATTCTGACCGGCGTATCCGACCCATCCGAGACCTACACTCTGAATATCGCGGGGAATATCGCGGGGAACTTCGCCGCAAGCGATTTTACGGTAACGGACGTTGCCGGCGGCACCGTGATCACCTTGTGCTTCTACCCCGGCACACGCATCGCCACACCGCAAGGCGAGGTGGCGGTGGAAGCCTTGAAGGCGGGCGATCTGGTAACCACGGAGAACGGCGCCAAGCCGGTGCGCTGGATCGGCCAGAGCCATGTTGTTACACGCTTCGCCAACAAGCTGCGGAGCCTGCCGGTGCGTATTGCCCAGGGGGCGCTGGGGGATAGGTTGCCGGGGCCCAGCAAAGATCGAGTCTCGCCATTGGCTCTCGGCTGTGCTGATAAAGTTGGCTCTGACCGTTAAAAGATTGATTTTAATTCAGGGCTTAAATAGCCGCGGCGGAAGCAGGAAATAGGCCAGAGCGGGGAGCAGAATCATCGCTCCCAGCATGTTCCAGAGGAACATGAACGACAGAAGCACGCCCATATCCGCCTGGAATTTGATGGGAGCAAAAATCCATGTCGCCACACCTGTCGCCAGGGTCACGCCGGTAAGGATAACGACGCGGCCCGTGAACAGCAGCGTGGCATGATAGGCATCAGACAATGACGCGCCCTGGCGCAGATTTTTCAACATGATGCTGAGCACGTACAGCGCGTAATCCACGCCGATGCCGACCCCCAGCGCCGTAACCGGCAATGTCGCCACTTTCACGCCGATGCCGAGCCACACCATCAAAGCCTGGGCCAGCAGCGAGGTAACGGTGAGCGGCACGACAGCGCAGACCACGGCCCGCCAGGAGCGGAAGGTGATGAGGCAGAAGATGATGACCACGGCGTAGACCAAAAGCAGCATGTTGCGGTTGGCCTGCTGGATAACGATATTGGTGGCGGCCTCAATGCCGGCATTGCCGCCCGCGAGCGACATTTTAAAATCGGCCCCCTGATTGGCGGGGTTGGCGATGAATCTCTGTACGGTATTTGTTACAATTTCGAGGCTTTTTGCTCTATGATCCTTCAAAGCAACATAAATCGGCGCGAAAGTGCAGCTGAAATTCAGCAGCCCGTCGGGCATGGTATGCGCCATCGAGCCCAGCAACCCATAGGTCGGCTCCAGCCCATACCATTTCGGCGCGCCTTCGCTCAGCAGCATGAACATATTGCTGGCAACGCTGCCAGCCGAGGACGTGGAAGCAACGACAGGCAGCTGCTCCAACTGCCATTGCAGACGGTCCATGGTGGTAAGCACGTCATAATTGATGCAGCCGCTGACTGGCGTGTCCGTGAGGACGATGAATGTATCGCTGCCGGTTGTGAAATTCTTCACGATAAAGGCGTTATCGCGGTTGTACTGGGAATCCTGGCGCAGTTCCGGCGCGCCTGGTTTCAAATCGCCGATCTGCACGCCGCGGCCGATATACCAGCCGGCCGCACCGATGATGACCATGAAGATAACCGCGCCGGTGGCATATTTGCGCGTGGTGAACAGATCGAGAAATTCCCAGAGAAAATGCTTCTGCCGTGGCCCGCCAATGGCCGGCGTGCTGCTCAGCGAGCGCAAGGCGGCGGCTTTGCTCACGCCGGTATAGCTCAGCATTGCCGGCAGCATCATCAGATTGGTGATGATCAGTATGCCGACACCGATGCTTGCGATTAATGCCAGTTGCTGAATGGCCGCGATGCGAATGGTCATCAGCACGGCAAAGCTTGTCATATCGCAGATCAATGCCGCGAAGCCGGCAAGAAACAATCGCCTGAAGGTATAGCGCGCGGCGACAAACGGATGCGTGCCCCGGCCGATATCCTGCATCACGCCGTTCATCTTTTGTGCCCCATGGCTCATGCCTATGGCAAAGACCAGGAACGGCACCAGCACCGAATAGGGCGTGAGCCCGTAGCCGACGAGGGAGAGCACCCCCATTTGCCAGGTGACGGCGGTGAGGGAGGCGAGCACCACCAGCAAGGTGCTGCGGATGCAGCGCGTGTACCAGAACAGAAACAGCGTCGCGATGACCAGCGACGCCGTGAAGAATGTCAGAATTTTATCGATGCCGTTGATCATGTCGCCGACGATCATGGCAAATCCGGTGATGTGCAGCGTCACACCCTGGCTGTCGAAGCGGGCTCTGACAGCGTTTAGCTCACGCGCAAAATTACCGTAGTCCAGCGGCTTGCCCGTGGTGTAATTGGTCTCCAGCAGCGGCACGTTGATCATGCTCGACTGGAAATTATCGCTGACCAGACTGCCGATTCTGCCGGTGCGCAGAATATTCTGGCTGACCATCTGCAATTGCTGCGCCGAGCCATCGTAAGTGCCGCCATCGATTACCGGTCCGCCTTCAAAACCCACCGGGGTGACGGCAATCCAACGGGTATTCGGCGTCCAGAGCGATGACATGAAGGGCTGGTCGACGCCGGGCAGCAGATAGACGGCGTCATTTATCTCCTGCAAAATTTGTAGATAATGCGGATCGATGATCGTGCCATGATTTGCCGTAACCGCGATCTGCACGGCATTGGCTTCGGATTGCAATTCATCATAATGCCGCAGGTAATTTTGAATGAATGGCTGATGCGTCGGTATCGTATCATTGTAATCCGCATTCACGCGCACGTCGATGGCTTTGCTGCCGAGGAAGATCGTGATCGCCAGACAGATCAACAGAAACACCAATCTGTTGTTGAACAATATTCTCTCGAAGACAGACCCGCTGGCTTTATCAAAGCCATCGATATCCGCATGCACGGTCATGTCCTGTTGATTATAATCCAACGTCATAATTTCCTTCGCTTCACGCCCGCTTCACGCCCGCTTCACGCCCTTAACGATGCTCAGATCAGCGATCTGCCGTTTGCATCGCATAATTTTATTATAAACCACCAGCATCGCGATGGGATTTACGTGGCACTCTGCTTCGTCAGTTCAGTATCTTGTCACAGTTCTATATTGCCGCATCACATTCACCCGAATTTTAATTGAATTGAGCGGCCGTCTCAACACGTACGCCGTTGGCGCCGACGAATACAATATTGCCATTTTTGGCTTGAATAACATCATACAGTGCCATTCCTTCATTAAGGGCAATGTTCTTAAAACTTGCGCCGTCGTCTTTGCTCTCGAACATGCCGCCATCCTCGCTGACGGCCAGAATATTGCCGGAAGCGAGGATAATGCCGCCTGGCAGATCGGCATCGGACGAGATATTCGCCTGCGACCATGTCTTGCCCTGGTCGGTTGATCTGAACACTTCGCCGGCAACGCCAAATGTGAGCAGCGTTCCTTTCGGCGTCGCCAAAATGCCGAACAGCGTGCTTGGGTCGGGGCTTGTGAGAACCGAAAAACTCTGACCCTGGTCATCGGAGCGCAGCACGACACCTGCCTCCCCTGCCAGATAGATCGCCCCGCCGGCCTGGATGGCATCAAAAATGCCGTGGCTGACCGGATCGCCGACGTGCAGGCTCCAATCCACCCAGGTATTTCCGCCATCCGCCGTCAGCACTGTCATCCGGTAAGCGCCGAAGACGATCGCCGATTGCGCGCTGAGCGGCATGATCGTTAAAAACGGTTTGTTGGGGCCGGCCTGGGTGAAGATGGCGGAACGGCGCAAAGCGCGCTGTGCCGCATCCGATCCAGGGTTTGCCGCAGCAAAACGGGCCGCTGCCGCCGTCATCAAAGGCAGCACCTGCTCTCCCGTTAACTGCAACTGCCAACTGGCACCACCATCCTGCGTATGGATCACCACACCTTGGGCCCCGGCGGCCCAGCCATGCAGCGGGTCGGCAAAGGCGGCATCCGTAATCGTTTCGCTCGTCGGCACGGCCGCCTGGTGCCAGCTTTGGCCGTTATCATCAGAGTAAATGATCAAGCCGCGGCCACCTACCGCCACGAGCCTGGTGCCGGCGTGCACGATGCTGATTAGCAATGCCCGCGACGGGTTGCGTACGATTGTTGCCGCCATTTTCGCCGGGCCCAATAATGTGTCCGCGGGTGCAGCACCCGCGGCAAACAGACCGGCAAGAAGAATAATTGGTTTAAATATGCGTATCGAAAATTCCCTCATGGCATTTGGCGTATCCACTTGTTTTGTCCGGCGCGAACGCTCCGGCCTCAGGCCGGGGCGTTCGCTATTCGCTGTCATCGGCCGCAGGTTCAATACGAGGCAGCAGCAGCCATCGACTGCGGTTCGAAGATTGAATCCGGCACCGGGTCGAACGACCACGGCTCGTTAAAGGGCGCATCGGCAAATGACCCGCCGGTTGATACATATTGCCCGGTTTGGAGATTATAGGCGATGGAATCCATGAATATGGTGCCGGGAAGATTCGGGAAATTGCCCGCAAATGCATATTGGTAGCGTAGAATATTGCCGGCACCATCCCATGCATCCGAAATCATGCATTGCCAGTTGTCCTCATCGAAATACAGCATGCGCCGGGCCAGAACATTGCGCTTGCCCGGATGCAGTGTCGCCTCCACCACCCAGACACGGTGCAGCTCCCAGCGGACGTATTCGGGATCGAAAAAATCCTGCGTATGCAAGGCCGCGCCGGCACCGGTGAATATTTTGTTGTTGTTGTACGGTATGAGCATTTCCTTCTTACCCTGAAGTTTGAAATCATACCTGTCCAACGGACCGCTTATGCCGAAATATTCATCGTAATTGACGATGCCATCCGTGTAGGAAGTCGGCGTATCGTACAAAAGATTCGGCGTTTTGCGCACACGCCCCTGGCCGTTCAACAACTCCCAGCTTTCATCCGGATAGGCAGTCGGGTTGCCCGATTGCCTGCCGACCGCTTGATCGCCCGCCGCGGTGGCGGGCCCAAACTCGGTCAACTGCACATCGTAGAAGTAACCAGGGTAGGTAGCTGCCGTGCCGTTTTGCTGATAAAATCCATAACGGTAATTCAGCCGCGCGGCCTCTGCCAGAACGGGCTGGCCATTTTCATTCGTGTAAGTGCAGGTGGTGAGGCGCTGAAACGAACCGGTCCAGCGGGCCTCATTATTATAGCAAATCTGGTACCCGGCCGCGAGCGGATCGCTGGCGGGAATGGGGAATGGGTAGCCGCCATAAGCGCCGTTATAGCCCAGCCGGTAGTCACCGCCTTGCGGCGTGGTGCGCGTGACGTTCAAAGCAATATTATCATAAATCCATTGCGGCATCGCCTGTGTGCGATGTGTGGGATAGACCTTGATGTAGAACTTCTTGTTCTTCATCAGTGTTTGCGTACCTTCGGAGAGCAGGTCCGCATATTGCGCCATATTCGAGACATTGACCTGATACAGCATGGCGTCCGATGCAAAGAAATCGGGCGGCAGCGTTTTCGCCGGGTCCCAGTCGAATCCGGCGGGGGTTGCGGTCATGCCGCCGGTCCAGGCCGGGATTGTGCCGGCGGCATTGCCGGCGCGCTCCGAGCCCATGGGGGTCAATGTTGTCTTGAGCAAAGATGCATCCGGCGTATCCGCGAAGCTGCGTTTGCCCGACGCCATGACGGCCAGAATGCTCGTACCCGCCAACAAATTAAAGCTACGTCTTTTCATGTTCATTACGTCCCATTTTCTTCAAAATGCGTGCTGAAGGTTGAGCATTACATAATTGCGGTCGGCCACGGAGGGTTCGCCCGCCAGAAGCGGATTCGCCGCACCGATATTATCGTAAAACGTCAGTGCGGCGATCCATGTCACCTTGTAGGTTGCCGTCACACCGGCGGTGAATGATCCTGTGCCATGGTTCTCAGTCGAATCAATCGCTGAACGGCCATAAATATTATAGGTAATGCCGAGCGGAAAGCCGAGCTCCAGATTCGGCAGTACATCATAATAAGTTGGCGTGATCACGGCTTCCATATTCGCTGCCGTCGAAGACCGTGAGAGCCCGCCATTCGAAGGACCGGAGATGTTCTCCTGGTTTTGGGTCACCTTCAACAGATGGTTAAACCCAATTTCGCCTGTCAGCGTAATCCCGCCAGGATCGAGCGGGACACCTGCCGTTACGTAAACCGCGGAGACCTGGCCGGCCCAGGTATCGCCCACCGGGTAGGCCGGGTTGGAATTGGCATCGTTGGTGACCGAAACATTTACCCCGGTGACAAGGTTCATGTGCTGCCGGAACGAAACCTCACCCGCCACATTGATCGCATCAACAGTTGTCGATAGTGAGGCACCCTCGATCCAGATATCCCGCGGATAGACCAACCGGTAATTAGAGTATCCCGCTCCAAGGTAAACCGCCGGCGCTTTTGAATCGTACCGCAACCCATAAAAACCGATGTCGTAATTACCAAGACTCAGCTGAACGGACGCACCAAACTGGCCGTTGTTGATCGGCGGGGTGATGCTCTTCTCGCGCAGAACCCGGTAGCCCGGGGCAAGATACAGGCTTTGGCCGCCTTTATCCAGAATATCCCCCGGGTTGAAAAAACTCCCGGCACCTTCAAGCAGATCCGATTCCCATTCAAACTGATAATAGCCCTGCAATGTGACAATTTGATTGGGATTGTACGTCGCAACAACCTGACCGACGGGCAGAATGATCTGCTGCGTTTCGGCATTTGGATTATTATCCGCGGTGATGACGTCAAACGGCGCCATGCCGGCGGCGATGCCGTTGTTTGAGAGGAATAGACTCTGCCCCCAGAGCAATGTCTGGCGCCCGAATTTCAAGGTGAATGACTGATCGTCATTCGCGCCAAAATGCTGGGTGCCATAGACAAAAGCATCCAGAACCTGCGCGTTCAATCCTTCGACGTTTCTGGTCGCACTGGTATAATCATTGTTTTTGGCGATATAGACCGCGTTATTGGAGGATGGCGAATTATTCTGGTTCGTGCCCAGGTAGGTTGTGTTCAAATAGGCATCGGCGCTGAAATGGGCGCCATAATTCCCATCCTTAATATCGAGAATCGGCGTAATTTCGAACTCATCGGAAACCACGCCGTGGGCCAGATTGAGATCGCCATCATTGCCATTGGCGTTGATGTCCGTGCCATTTCCGGCAAACCCCGTTGCAAGCCGTGACGAAGGATTGTTTGTCCTGACAATCCCAGTGTAGTCGATCGTAACGTTCAGGTTGATCTCAAGATTATTGCCTTTTGCCAGGCCATCATAAAGATTCATCGCCCGAACATGCTGAGGCATTCCGGCCAGTATTACACCGGCAATGCCGGCCGCTATACGATGTGATGCAAGCCGCGACGCAAGCCGCGTTTTTAACGCGGGTGTTTTTAGCGTGGTTGAGCCGCCCAACTCAAATCTGTTCTTTATTTTGTTTTTCATTGTTGTATCGCCCCGTTTTTTGGTCGTTTTTTGGCGCAGATATCGGTTTCAATATTGGCCGTTCCACTCTACAATAAAGCGCACACCCTCAGTGAGCCCTTGCAGCGCAAGGCCAATCCCCCAGAAACATCATCAACTTCAACGCAGGTTTTCTTCGAAACCATTGCTCTAAGTTATACTGAGCCTCTCCCCGTTTCTTTTATTACGTCTCTTCTATCATGCTATTTATCAGCGCGGGTCTTCCTCTGCATCCTGGACAAAGTACCGATGATTTGCTCAGCGTCGTTATTGGACTCCATGGTATCATAAATATCGGCTCTGTAAACACAAAACAACCGCCATTCGCGCCAACGCTATTTGACTGTAAATGCAGTATCTGCCGCTCGTTTAAGGGCTTTAAACCAGCTCATGCCGGGGCATGTACACAGTGTAAGCCGCTGTCCTGAACATTTTTGTTCAGCCGGTTGTTTAGCCGGTTGTTTATAGCCGGCTGGGCGGCCAAACCAAGAAAAGTCCAAACGAGGAGGGTTACGCGTTCTGAGCGCGTCCTTTGTAACTGAGCCGCCATTCGGGGGGGTACAGGCTGTCATTATCCTTCACTGCGGCAGCCAGCTCTTTTTCGAATGTGGCGCTGTCAACGCCCAGCTCATTGCCGTCCGTTTTGACCAAGGGCAGCATGGCTTCCAGCCAGCCGGCCAGGGCCGCTCTTGCTCATATGCCTCTCCCGTTTTGCACCGCCCGCTTTGCATCACCGCGACTGGGCAGAGACAGCAAAGCCTAGAGTCGTGGCTTGAAGATGACCAATGAATATCCTGGAACAGAACGGGGCGGTGTTCCAAGGTGCGGGAATGTGCATATCGTGCTAGGTTCAGGTGCATCAACACGCCCAAGACGCCACTCGAGCGAAAAAAAGATCAAATCGTAAGATCGAGGGAGAGGAGTGAGAGTCAGATGCTGACCACGAACACCATGGCGGTAAGAGCACCTATCGCGGCAGCGCCGATGGTTGTTTTCGACCCGGCCCTGCCCATTCCGCGCCCCGCAGGGCATTTGGCCAAGGCCGAGGCGGCAGGGCAGAATCGCGCCATCGGCGCTCGATGATCCTGGCGGCCATCCGCCGCCTGCTGATTGATGAAGGCTACGACGGCATAACCGTACGGCGCATCGCGGAAGCCTCGGGCCATGCCGTGCAGACCATCTGTAATCTGGTCGGGCCGCGTGACTTGCCATTACCGAAGCGGTAACGGAATATTTCCAATATATTTGCCTAACGGCAAACCCCAATCCGGCGGACCCGTATGCGGCGGCGGGAATGATCGACGAACTTGGTGTGGACATCAGCGACCATGGCGATGAGATCGACGAAGAGGTTATCGACGCCATGGCAAAGGCCGGAACCTTTTGGGTGCCCAGTCTGATCTATCCGAAATGCCTGTTGGAGCTGGGATGGGCGGAGCCCGGTAGCGGGCGCGAAGCGGCGCAGGAACTGCTCCAGCAGGGTGAAGCTCTATTCATCGCCTGCGACGTGACGGATGATGACAGTGTGCGCCAGGCCGTCGAGCAGACCGCGGCAAAATTCGGCCGGCTCGATGCCGCCTTCAACGCCGCGGGGATAGATTGCGAGCATGGGCGGATGACGGCGGAATGCACGCTGGAGAATTGGCAGCGCGTGTTGCTGATGGATCTGACCGGCACATTCCATTGCATGCGGCACCAGATTCAACTGATACTGAAATCCAGCGGCGGCTACAATCTCACCAAACATCTCATCCGGCAGGCCGGTGACCACGGCCAGTTTTACATCCGCCAGGGCATTAAGGGCGGCTTCCACCTCCAGGCGCGATACATTGGCGGCACGGGTTTTGATCATATCGCCCTTGCGCGCGATGAAGGTGAGATAGTCAGGCGGCACCGTTTCGCCGTGTCTTCGGCAATCTGGTTTTCGGCGGCATTCTCGACCGGCATCCGCATCCGCGGATCGTCTTCGCCGAAGGTGGCATGAACTGGGTGGCCGGCGCCGTGCAGGACGCCGAGCTTACCTTTGGCGCGCACCGCGAAATATACGGCATTGTGCCCAAACACCGGCCCGGCCATTATTGGTCGCAACACATGTACGCGACCTTTCAAACCGACCAGATCGGGCTGAAACTACTTAGCGATATCGGCGCGGACCGGGTGATGTGGGCGCAGGACTACCCGCATGGTGAAGGTACGTTTGGCTATACCGCTGCCTCGGCCAGCGAAATTATCGATGCATGTTCCGAGCCGGAGTCGCGCATGATTTTGGGCAATACAGCAGCACGGCTTTACCGGCTCTGAGAGAGCCTGCCATCAATACCGCCTTTTACGCCAAATCCACTGCGGCGCCCGTAACCAGCGCAGTTTTTTAACCAGCAGAATTCTCCCGATGCGCCCGCCGGCCCTGATTTATTTGGCACCAGCGGCTTCGCGTTGTTTTTCCACATCCGCGAGGAGCGGCAGTATCCTGTCGTCGGCGAGGATGGTGCAATAATATTCATTCACCAGCGTGATCAACCCGTTCTCGAACGTGAACACCATGCAGTATTGGTTGCAATACTCCTTGCCATTCGCGAGCACCGCATTGCCCTCGAATTCCACAACCACACGCTCGCCTTCCGCCGTAACGGTGAGAAATTTCGGACGCAAGCCGGTCGGAATAACGTCCTTGAACGCCGCCGTCGTGGTCACGATCAACTCATACGGACGCGGGCCCGAGAGCTTGCCAAACCCCTTGGCGACCGTAACCGCCTTCGGTGACAAACAGGTTTTGGCGGTCTCGGCATCACCGTCGCTGAATGCCTCGATGAATTTGATGGCGGTCTTCTTGTTCTGTTCACTCATTTTTTCTTCCCCCTCAACGTCCCGCATCCGCTGTGCGGCTCAACAATCTGCGAATCCATTCCTTGAGCCGGGAAAACATCGAACGCCGCGGTTCATTTGCCGCCGGTGCAACACCAGCCAACTGTTCCACCTGCGCCTTGAACTGATCGGCAAAGCCGCGCGCGAATTTCGGCAGCAACGGGCGCCCCATTGCCTCCCACATCGGCGCCATTGGCCCGGTGCCTTCCACCCGTATCGCGAGATTGAGCTGGGTTCGGCTTGGCCCGGAAGAAACCGCCCGGTAGGTGCCCCCGCCCTTCACCGGATCACCCTCAAGCGCATAGGTGAAATCAACCTCTTCAGGCCCGGCCCAGCGGTGCGCGTTCACCTTCACCTTCACGGTCCGCACCAGCGCACCGGCGCCCACCTTTAGCGTCCAGCGTGAGTTATCGTTGTCGATGACATCGCAATTCTGCAGGCCCGGCATAAGCTCGGCCCATTTGCGAATATCCTGCGCAAAATCCCACACCCGATCTATCGGCGCATCGATCGCGACACCCTGTTCGGTCTCGATCATGCTTCCCCGCCGTCGAGCAGATCGCTTGGGCGCCCGGCGGCATGGCGGCCGGCGAGATAGCCATGGGTCATCCCGCGCGCGTTGGAAATGCCGCTCTGCATGAGAGCCCCGGTATCGCTCCGCGCCATGGAATTGCCGGCGACATAGAGCCCGTCAATCGGCCTGTCGTTCCAGCCGATCACCCGGCAATGGATATCGGCCAGCAGACCCGTGCCGGTGATACCGCCGCCGCCCATGCGTTTGAGCTCTACAGCGTAATATGGGCCTTGCCGCAGCGTGCCGAGGTTGGGGTTGGGCTTGTGCTTCAAATCACCCGTCATTACCGCCCCCCAGGGAAAGGTGCCGCGCTTGAACGCGGGATCTTCACCGGCTTCGGCATAGGTATTGAAAACCTCGACGGTCTTTTGCAGCCCCTCAGCGTCCACTCCCATTTTCGCCGCAAGCTCAGCAATCGTATCGGCGATAGCTGCAAACCCGTCCGGCAGGTCCTGCCCCGGCATGGCCCCGCCGCAAGGGTATTTCGTCCGCGCCTGATGATCGAACACCATCCAGCACGGAAAATTCGGATGCGTCTGCGTCGCGCCATCGACTATATCCACGGCGAAATAGACCGACCGATAAAACGCCTCGTTGGAGAAGCGCTTGCCCGCACGGTTCACGACAATCGTGTGCGGCAGCCCCAGAAACGGCAGCGAGCCGCGCCATAATGGTGTGCCATTGTCATGCTCTTCGCCCGGCATATGGATGCCTAGATTAGGCGGATCCGGCATGCGCGCAAGCTTGGCGCCAAATGGTCCGGCAAGCCGGAAATGCGCACCATCGACCGTGCCGAACACCATCGAAACCGGCTCCAGCAGATTGCTCAAATTCTTCGCGAGTTCCGGATTACGCTCATAGCCGCTGACCGCAAGCACGACGCCACGGTTGGCTTTTATGAAGATATCCTTGCCGTCGCGCGTCGCACGAACGCCGATGATCCGCTCACCATCCCCGATCAACTCTTCCGCACTGGTATCAATATAAAGCGGAATGCCGCGTTCAAGCGCGCCCTTCACGAAATAGGCAGCAAGCCCTGGCCCAAGGCATCTCATGTCCTTGGTGATGCGCTCGGCCAAAAGCCCGTAATCCCAGCCAAGGATGTTGGCGAGACCGCCGCCGTGGAAAATATCCTCATGGGTAAAACCGGCGGGCAGATGCGGTGTAAGGCGCGTCTTATCCTGCCATTCGCCAAGCGTATCAGCCTGAAACGGCGCGACTTCCAAATACCGCCCTTCGGCAACGCTGTCGTTGTTATGGGGGTAATAATAATCGGGGAAATCCCGGATGACCTGCATTTTCAGGCCGATCCTGGCTTCAAAATATTTGAGCGCAACCGGCCCGTGGATCGCCTGGTTGCGCATCGCCCGCTCGTCGCCATAGCCCATTGACAGCGATTGCACATAGCGAAAACCACTATCCGGCGAATCTTCGATCTTCAACGCAGCTGCGAGATGGTTCCCGGGAATCCACACCTCACCCATCGAATAGGCTGTAACCCCACCGACTTCAGCGGAGCGTTCCAGCACAACCGCGGAAAGCCCATGATCCTGCGCGGTAATCGCCGCGGCGAGACCGCCTGCCCCCGAGCCAACGGACACCAGATCGACTTCCAGGTCCCATTTTTCGGGCAGGTTCTTTATCATCTCGCTTCCACCAAACTACGTCAGCCCTCATAATCAGGCCGCGCAAATTTTTAATTGATACTTGGTTGTCCTAATTTTACGCAAAGACCCCCGCGAGTCAATCGGCGAAGTTGGCGATATGGCTGGGTTGCCTATGCGTACGGCAAATGCGGACTCGCTCCCGGCACTTCGCCGGTTTACGAGCACAGAGCAGAGCAGCCCGGAAAAAATTATGCGAGCGCGGAGGCGTCCATTACCATTCCACCCTGCTTGAGAGCAGAGCGCGAACGGCCTGGCCGGCAAATCGCTTGATCGTTGCTTTGCTGACCGGTTCATTGGTCAGCATCCCGTTCAAATACCAACCCCGAAGCATGAAAATAAATGCAGCGGCAATCCCGGATGGATCACGGCAGGCAATACCGTCCCTCACCGCGCATTCGGCAATGAAGCCGGCAATCTGCCGAATGCCGACCTCCGCACGCTCCGCGGCGGCAAAGCCCAGTTCGGGAAAGCGATAAGACTCACTGTAAATCAATCGGTTAACCTGCAGGAGGTCACCTTCAAAGCTGATTGCCAACGTCCGTATGGCGTAGGCCAGCAAACCAGCCTCCAGGGTCAGCTGTGCTACATCGCTGTGCAACACCGTGTCCACGGACAGGCCTGTAATCTGTTGAGAGATAATCGCCTTAAAAAGCTGGGCTTTGGAGGGATAACGCGAGTACAGCGTCGTTTTGGAAATGCCTAAGGACTTGACGATTTGCGTCATGGACGTGCCGCCATAGCCATGGCGCAAAAACTCTTTCAGGGCGCCGGCGAGAACCTCGCTCTCGATCAGCTCGACCTTGTCGTTACGAGGCCGCCCCCGTGACCGCCGTGTCTGAGCATGTGCCTGCGCGTCCATACCTGCCCCTTACACGCCGGCCGATCCGTGCAGCAAATCGCTTCTTCGTTACCTTCGACCCCGGCAGTCTCCAGCATCGCCATGATTTGACACAAACGGCGCCTCGTGACGAAAAAATATCCTCTATAGTATCATAATTTGGAGAGACGGCAAGTGCTGCTGCCGGATCTGTTTTACCGCATCTGTTTTTTACCGCTCCGGCGCCTGCGAGGCGATAGAATTCAGCCGCGTGCTCCGCGATCCACCACTGCGAGAGACGCATCGGGAAACATTCGCGGCACCACGCACGCGGTGGTGAGCCGCTTCATCTGCCATCGACGGCCTTCGCATAATTGCGGCGTTACTTTAGGACTACGTTGCAAACCAACGGCCGCGTTTACCCATATCTTTTGCACAGCATGTTGATCGGCCGGCCGAACCAGGTGTGAGCCATGGACATTACCTACGTCCCGCTGGCGCGTGGTTTTGTGCATCTGGCTGCGGTGGTGGACCGGTTCAGCAGGCGGATTCATCCATCAACACCCACGCTCAACACCCACGCTGCACCAAATGCGAGGCAGAGCCTCTTTTGCACGCCGTTCGACAACCAGCAGAGCAGAAGATCAAACTCAATCCGCGCCATCGATTACCATTCCGAACGGATTCCATAAGGAATCTCAATTAGCGCTGCCCCGCAGGGACTTCTTCAACGGCCCGTTAGCGCGCGAGAGCCGCTTTTTCACGTAAGCGGGCCGCTAACATTTTTAGTTCCCGGGCAATGGAGACCGTTTGGCCATCGGGCACCCGGCGACCCCAGCCCGCGGAAAGTTTCTGCAGCTGCTCTCCCGCCTTTGTCAGGCCGGCTGCAATGTTGTCGTCGATTTTGAGCTTGAGTGCGTTGGCCTGCCAGAACACTTTCCCTGTCCTGGCGACGCGGGCAGCGACATGCGCGGCTCCGTTCTCGGCGCGAATGGCGGCCGGCAATATGACCGTAAATGAATGGTAACCATCGCCTATACCACGCTCACGCAAATCCTCTCGAAATCGTGATGCCGCGACACTACGAATGACGACGCCATCGAGGGTGAGTTCGACCATCATTCTGGCTGTCGGGTCACCAGGATCCCAACACCAGCCATGCAGCCCCCCTTCCTCATCATAATGGGCCTCGCCCCGGGCTTCCATTCCGCCAGCCGTGGTTTCGGACATTCTCAAAGTAACGAAACGGCGATGCTCCTGAAGCAGAAGCCAAGCTCTCGTTCGTCTGATCCCGTGCCAATATCACGAGGGCTGGTGCTCTTTGGAATATGCCAGCGGACATTGCCGATTGCCACATCATCCCGCACAAACCATTGCTGGGGTTCGACCTCGGCCTCCAGCACGACCGGCCTGCCGTGGGCGATTCGCCACCAGCCCAAACGTAGCCCATTGAAATAAAGCGTGATATCTTGGGCTGGCACGTTTGCCTCAATGAACGCGACACCCTCGACCCGGATGGAGCATGTTTGGCGCGGCGGTGGCGAGACTTTTAGTATATAGCCAACTTCAGGGCCATTATTCCAATTCTGGTTGTCCTCCGGCGCGGCCCAGCCAGACAACCTCCGGTTAGCAACAGGGTCCCCGATGCCGAAAAACCTCGTCGTGCCCAGCGTATCCGCGGTATCGATTGCGAATGTGTTTCGAGATTTCACGGCGTGAATATCGGCTATTGCCATTGGGCGGGTCTTTCGATTGAGGCATGTTTAACGCAGAGAGAACCATTATTATCGTTCGCGGCAAGCTAATTCGCACATGCAGCATAGAAAACTTTTATTTGATTTTCAAGGCGACCCTTGTGCCATAAACCCAGCAAGGATAAAATTGGATGTATGAGAGCTGTATATCCTAATCAAAGATTCGTGATTGGCCGGTTCTGGACGCTGGGCCCCTTGAGTGCTTTGACGAAATCAGCCCATTAACGAGATCGTGCCAACTTCAATCCGCCATGATGTCGCGCTGATTAATCGCCTGCTTGCCGTGGAGAGTCGGACGATTAGTTTGTTGGCTGACAATGTCAGGTTGCGGAGCAATCTTAAGGAAGTGTCGGGCGGCGGCCAGGGGCAGGCCTTCGATGTTCCGCGCACCATACATGAATGGATATTGGCTGAAGAAAAGGCGCAAGCGGCGGAGCTCCTCGCTTACGATGCGCGTGTGGACGATGCCGTCATCCTGGAAGGGCGCCGCGGCAGTTTGTTCCTGGAACGGTTTTTTCCCGTGGATGCGGCACCCGATTTGGATGGGGCCGTGGCGCATCTGCACGGCCTCGCCGTGGCGCGGCCGTCTCTGCACTGCGAACAGCCGGATGCCTCCATTATCGTGCCCATCTATGGTCAGCTCGCCTACACACTGAATTGTCTCGATAGTCTGTTTCTCCACCAATCTCGTTATAGTTTTGAAGTGATTATTGTGGACGACGTGTCGCCGGATTGTTCGGGTGATGTGTTGCCGTTGGTGAAAGGCATACGTTATCACCGTCAGTCCGCAAATGGCGGTTTTATCAATAGCTGCAACGCCGGCGCACTGATGGCCAAAGGGCGGTTCATGGTGATGCTCAACAACGATACCAGAGTTGTCGAGGGCTGGCTGGATGAGATGCTCGCCAGCTTTGAATTATGGCCGCGGGCTGGGTTGATCGGCTCCAAATTATTTTACGCCGATGGCAGCCTGCAGGAAGCGGGAGGCATCATCTGGCGTGATGGGTCATCGTGGAATTATGGCCGCGCTGACGATCCCAACCGGCCACAATATTCACATGCGCGGCAGGTGGACTATATTTCTGGCTGCTCCATTGCAGTGCCGCGTGACTTATGGTTGCTCTTGGAGGGGTTCGACCCGCTTTACACCCCAGCCTATTGCGAAGATGCCGATCTTGCCCTGCGTGTACTCTCGGCGGGACGCGAAGTGTGGTTTCAGCCGCGTTCGCGCATTGTGCATTACGAGGGCAAAACTTCTGGCACGGACACCGGCAGCGGCATAAAAGCTTACCAGGTCATCAACAGCAGAAAACTCTTCCTGCGTTGGCGTGAGATGCTTTCCACCCGCCGCCGCAATGCCGAGGCTCCCTATTTTGAGCGGGAGCGGGGTGTGCATAAACGCATCCTCGTGATTGACGCCACCACGCCAACGCCAGACCAGGACGCCGGCTCGGTGCAGACCTTTATGGCCCTTGAGTGTTGCCTCGCGCTTGGCTACAAACCATACTTTGTGCCCGTGGATAACTGGCTGTTCCAACCCGGATATACCACGGATTTGCAACGCATCGGCGTGGAGTGTGCCTATGCTCCCTACGATCTGGATTTCTCGGCCTACATGGCGCGCTATGGCTGGTTGTTCGACGTTGTGCTGGTCTACCGGCCCAGCATAATGGAGCGCTGCATCTCAGTGATCCGCGAAACCGCGCCTCAGGCCGCGGTCATGTTTCATGTCGCCGACCTGCATTTCCTGCGTATGGAGCGTATGGCGGCGCTGACGGATGATGACGCAATGTGGGACGCCGCGGCAGCCTTGAAAAAGCGTGAACAAGCGATGATTGCCGCCGCCGATTGCACCATTACGCATTCGGAAGCCGAAGCCGGCATCCTGTATAAAATGGGGCCAAGCAACAACATCGTCACCTGGCCGCTGATGTTCGGACATTACGGAACCAGGGTTCCCTTCGCCGATCGCCGCGACATCTGCTTTTTGGGCGGCTACGGGCATCCTCCGAACATCGACGCCGTGTTGTATTTCGTTAATGAGATATTTCCCTTGCTACGTACGGCGGAGCCGGGCATTCGCTTTCTCATCGCAGGCGCTCGTGCGCCGGAGGAAATCAGCAGTTTGGCGGGGGATGACATTGTTTTTCTCGGCATGATCGAGGATCTACGGGATCTGTTTGATCACAGCCGTGTTTTTGTCTGTCCTCTGCGCGTGGGGGCTGGCGTGAAGGGCAAGGTGGCGTCATCAATGGCTTACGGGCTACCGGTCGTGTCCACCGATATTGGCGTTGAGGGGTCCGGGCTGGCTCATGGCGAACAGGTGCTGGTAGCCAATGGCGCGCAGTCTTTCGCCAAGGCCGTACTGGAATTATACCGTGACGAAGTGCTTTGGACGCGGCTTTCAAGGGCGGGGCAGGAATTCGTGGAAGAGAATCTGTCGGTCGGGAAGGGTACCAGGGTATTGGAGCATGCCATTAGTGTCGCCCAAAAGCGCCGCCTGGGATTGGATCAGGATACGCTGCTGAAGATTGAGACGGCACAACATGAGGGCGGGGCGTGAGCACGATGGCACTTGTCGCCGCTGGGCAACTTGATCTGCTCTCCGAAGAGGGTTGGGCCATTGGTTGGGCCTGGTATCCGGAGGCGCCGGAGCGCCGGGTGGAGGTGGAGATCCTGGCCGATAACATTGTGGTCGGCTCCACCTTTTGTCATTTGTATCGGGAGGACGTTGCCGCCGCCGGGGTTGGTGATGGTTGGTATGGCTTCTCTTTTGCACTGCCTTATCAGATACTTACCAGCCCGCGTCCTTGTAGGGTTAGCGTTCGGGACAGGGAAACGAAGCTGGAACTTCCCAAGCCGGTGGTTTTCAGTCAGCCGGCAGCGCGGGACGCCGCTGCCCGCCTGGACCTGCTTAACCAGGATGTCCGGTTGCTCACCGCCACGATGGCGCGGTTGCGCGTCAAGGAGGATGCCGACAACCGTGCCACGGCTGCTTTGTTTCAGACGGTGGCGGATTTCTTTGCGCAGTTGGCCGACGTTACGCTGGCTGGCGCTTCACCGCGCAATTTACGGACATTGCGTGATGCGGTGGCCGAGACAACGCGGGAGTACGGGCAGCTTGACTTTACGCCTGCCGCAGTGCCAGCGCTCAGTGTGTGCTTCGTAGCCAGCGCCGAGATGCCTGCGATGTACCGTAGCCTGACAGCGCTGCAGCCCAGCTTTGCCGCCGCCGAGGCGGAATTGCTCATCCTGGATTGCGATGACAGTTGTGATGCCCCGCTTCTTCCCTTGCTGGCTGGCAATGCCCGTTACATGCGCCACATCGGTGGTGCGGGGCCGGTGACTGGTTACAACGAGCTGGCCCGCGCCGCGCGGGGGAAGGTTTTATTGTTTCTCTCCTCCCAGGCTGAGCTTTCAGGGCCATGGCTGACCGAAGTGGTATCGCAATTTGCCGATCCGCAGCTTGGTGTGCTGGCGCTGTGCGCCGTGGGGCCGGACGGCATTGTAGAGCATGCCGGTGCGATGCTTGAGGACGGTGTGCTGCGCGTGCGCAGTGCGCATGATGAGGATGATCTTATGGCGCCTGCCCGGGTGGATGCGGCGGGGCCGGGCGCTTTCGCCGTTCGCCGTGAAATTTGGCAAGGGTTGGATGGATTTCATAAGGACTTTGCCACGGTAGAGGCGGCGCTCGCCAACTTCTGCCAGCGTTCCGCCGAAATGGGGTTGCAGGTGCTTTACGAGCCTGGGTTGCAAGTAATGCTATCGCGCCAGCAATCAGCCGCGGCTTCAACGGCGTTGGTTCAGGCTAGCACTGATGCCGCTAAATTGAGGGAATAAGCCGTCGCACCGGAAAGTCATTTCCGGTGTTATCAAACTACACCTGGAATCTGTGTGTATGTACTTGAAATGTCATGATCAATTCAGTCAGGATTAAGGCTACTTTATTCCATGCAAACGGCGGGTGACGGAGACAAAATCTACCAATTCAGGGTCAGCCCATTGGCCCAGTCCCCGCATTTCCCTGCGTGGCAGTTCCGCTCGCATGCGGAATTCGTGGCATTTCTCAAGGAACATCAGTCCATCCTGGATGGCCGGCATCTTTACCAGCTTTCTTTCGCAACACATAAGGGGCGGCTGGAGCAACCCGGCACATGCGCCGCTTGCCGTTACCCAACCTGCTTCAACTCCTCGACGAATGGCGAGCAGTTGAATGACGGCAAATGCCTGCCCAATTGGCGCGAGGAAATGCGCTGCGGCTGCCCCCGGCGCCTGACCAACCGTGAGCGCGCGGCTCTACATCTGACTCAGGCCAGCGGCCTGCTTGGCTGGGCTCAGAGTCTCTTGCATGGCGTGTCGCCGGACTTTGCTCTTGCCTACATGGAGAGTGCGCCGGATGCGCAGCTTCTGCCTCGTTTTTATTTTTCGGACGGAGCCGCCACGCTGCCGGTGGAGAGCGCCTCGTGCCACTTTGTCGTCTCCCTGGATGAGCTTCAGAATGTTGAGCCGCTCGAAACTGCTTTGATGGAGCTCGCTCGCGTGCTGGTGCCCGGGGGACGGCTGATATTTACAGCCCCTTTCTACTTTAACCAGCCAGTCTCGGACTGTGGTGCCGGTGTCGGAATAAGGCGAAATGCCCATAAGTTCGGCTGGGATCTATTGAATATGCTCAAGGCGGCCGGCTTTGCCGAAGCAAGCGCGCTACTATATTGGTCCGAGGAGCTGGGCTATCTTGGCAATATGAATTTTGTCTTTCTTGCAGTGAAATGAATACTGCGGCGCCATGGCATGCAGCTGAAGCTGAGGCTCTGGCCGCGCGGGCGCGCGGCGACCACGCGGGCGCGCGGGAGGCTCTTTTAATAGTCGCCGGCCTATTGCCGAAGGCAGGCTGGGTCCAAGTGAAAATCGGCGCGGAATGCCGGGCGCTGGGCGATTTTACGGCTGCGGTGCGAGCTTTTGAGGTGGCGCTGCAATTGGATCCGCTAAACATCCATGCCAAGGCAGGCCTGGCTCATTGTGCCAGAGCGCGGGGTGATCGCGCGGCATCGCTGGCCATATTTCAGGACATCTTCGCTGGTGACGCCAATGTCGCCTGGGCCATGGTGGAAGCAGCTGCCGACCTTGAGGCCCTAAACCGGCCGGCGGAGGCGGAGGCCACCTTTCGCGCTATTCTGGCTATTGCGCCAGCCAATAGCCATGCCTTGCTGGGGCTTGGGCAATTGGCGCGAAAAGCGGGACAGTTTGAAGATGCCCTGCTCTGGTTCGAAAAAGCCATTAATGCCGACCCTGATAATCCGTGGCCGAGATTGGGGGCAGGGGCCGCCCTGCTTGGTCTTGGCCGTCTGAAGGACGCCGAGGCGGCTTACCGTGCTTGCATCGGAGGCGGGGAAGAGCATTTGGCGTTGATCGGGTTGGGTCAATGCGCGCGTGCCCATGGTGATAAGGCTGCGGCCATCACAAACTTCACGGCGGCTTGTGAAAAATCGCCGCGCAGCCTGTGGCCGTGGCTTGAACTTGCCAGTGAGCAATGCAATGTCGGCGATTTTGCCGCCGCCCGCACGGCTGCCCGTGCCGCGCTGGCGTATCATCCGCGGGAACCATTGATCTGGCAAAGATTGGCGCAAACGGAATTGCGGGCAGGCCATCTGACCGACGCAAAAGACATGCTGCAGGAGGCGCTGACGTGCCTGCCGGGCTCCGCCGGTATTTGGATGGAAATGGCAGCGGTGGAACGCCGCCTTAACCATCAGGCGGCAAGTGATGTCTGCCTGAATGAAGCGTTGCGCCTTGATCCATGCCATGCCGGTGCGCTTGCCGTTTTGGCCGGGCAGAACATCGTACGCGGCGAGGCCATGGAGGCATGCATACGGTATAAGGCGGCGCTGGCGATACAACCATACAATTTACAGCTGCGTCTCGGCGCGCTGGAGGCCCAGGCCGCGGCCGGGGATGCCGAGGGAGCCCTGGCCGGTTTTGTAGCACTTGCCGAAGAGGTAGGCGCAACGTCCGAGCTGTATCTTAAATGGATCAAACTGACCCGTGAGGTTGGACATTTTTCGCAGGCATTGAAACTCTCGCACACGGCCACGGCTCGCTTCCCAAACCACTTCTGGCTCGCCATAGCCCGGGTGCAGATTGGCCTGCTCGTGGGGCAAGCCGGTGTGGAACTGCCATTCCTGCTCCGGTTGATAACCCGTAGTTTACCGGAAAAGGCAGCTCAGCTGCGCTTCCTGGGCCTGTTTGCCGAGCGCGAGGGGCAGCTTGGCCCCGCCACCCGCTTTTATGAAGCCGCGGCGCGCGCCAATCCTGAGGACGCGGGGCCGCATCATGAACTGGCCCGTGTTAAAATCCTCACGCTTGAGCTGAAGCAGGCTCGGCATCATCTCACGCGCGCGACGCAGATTGACGCGCACCACATCCGGGAGCGCGGCATTTCATTAAATATTTCACAAACGCATCTTGGCCAGCTTCTGGATGAGTATCTGGTGGATGCCAAGGCATGGCAGGAGCTGCAGGTTCTAGCCACGTTACCGCCCGCGCCACGGAGCCAGGCGTTGCGGCTGATGGTTTCCATTTTTCCGGAGAACACCGCCGTGGCTGTCTCATTGATGCTGGCATTGCGCGAGAGCGGCGGCCTGCGATACGCGGCCCAGGCCGAGCCACAGGCGCAGATCCCGAAGCTGATTTGCCAATTTTGGGACAAAGCGGAGCCGCCTGCTGATATCCGTAGTATCATGGCATCCTGGGAGGCGTATAATCCAGATTACCAACTCATCCGCTTTGATCTCAATTCTGCGGCCGCCTTCCTGCGGGAGCATTATCCCGCCGAGCTGCTCGGTGTTTTCTCCCGCCAGTTGGAGCCGGCGCAACGGGCGGATTTGTTCCGTCTCGCCTGGCTATACAAAACCGGAGGTGTCTACATAGATGCCGATGACCGCTGCCTTGCACCGCTCTCCGGCCTTATATCCGCGCATGTGAATGCGGTCTTCTATCAGGAGGATCTAGGTACGCTCGGCAATAATTTTATCGCCGTGGCGCCGGGAAATGAGATCATTTTGCGGGCACTTAATCTGGCGCTCCTCGCCCTCAAGCGTGACGATCGCGACATATTATGGCTTTCCACGGGGCCTGGCCTGATCACCCGTGCGTTTGCCCAATATATGACCACGCGGCTCACAGTCGAATTGCCGCCCGGCATGGCCGTGCTGCAGCGGCATGTACTGCACCAGGTCTTAGCCCCCCATTGCGCGGCAGGTTACAAAAAGACCAAATTGCATTGGGCGAACTCATCGTTTAATGCCAATCCGGATCGAATGGGGCGGAGGGAATGTGCGGGCACCTAATTCGGCTGAATAAGGGTAACATCTATATTAACCTTGCTAAATGCTATGTTCAGATCTGAGCGACGGAGCGGGAAGCGTGTAGTGGGGTTCTAGCGGCGCATCATAAAATACGGCATGATGTTCAAAAAGTGTAGTTGGGGCTATTTTGAAGTTTGGCACCCAGGGAGATTGTTTTGGTGAAGCAGGATTGCGATGACATCGGCACGGCCAGCGTATCAAGGATGCAGCTAAAGAGCAGCTTCCAAGTATGGGCCGACAAACTTAGGGACGCGAAGTCATCTAAACTAAATTGCCGCGGTTGTCTAAATTTTGGCTTCTGCGGAGATCTCCTTGGGTGTGGCTCCTTTCTACGTACCAAGAGTTTCTGAGTGTTAGCGTTAAAAAATTTTACTAAGGGTCTTCAGGAATGACTTATGGTCTTATCGTTCAGTGCTACATTAAGGTAGATACCTTAGACGCTCTATGTAAAAGTCTTGTTGAATGCAGTGAACTTGAAAATTTCAACCTCATCTTCTGGGTTGACAAAGTCAAAACGACTTCTGTTTATACCGGCGATTCGGATGCAAACGCAGCGGTATTCGACTATATAGCGTCCTTTTGTACCGATTTTGACCATCTATTTGCTTCGATTGAGGTAAAATCCAATGATGTTAACCTCGGAACTTGCAAAACCTGTCAGAGCGCTCTCGATTACGCGTTCCAGTCCTATGATTTCGTGGCATTTACAGAAGACGATACGGTACTTGCGCGTGATGCCCTTGCATGGGGTACAGCGCTTTATAAATCTGGCATTTTATCTGAAAAGGACACAATAGCGCTAGCAGGCGAGTCCATTTTTTTTGATTCCAGAAGGGCAGCTGTTGACCCAGCGTATGTTGATGTCGCTATTAGTGAGGCTAACCGTCGAGGCTACTTTAATAAATACGTGAAGCTCAACTTTGTTCCTTCAACCTGCTTTTTTACGACAAAAGCCAAATGGGACATGTTTGGGAGTATCCGCGGGCAGCCTCACGGAGACGAGGATGTGTGTAACCTTTGCCGCGATCAACAACTGTTTTGTGTTTTCCCCGTCGTTGCGCGTGTTAAAGACGTAGGAATGTTGCACGACAAAGGCCATAGTGTCCGCACACTAGGGACTTCGAACGTACCAGAGATCAAAAATACGTACCTAACCGCTGATTCCCTTATTCCCTTTTCTGATAGTCCCGAACCCTTCGCAGGAAATACTGGCCGGCTTTTCGAAGAAAGCGTAAAGCTTTTAGGTTTCAACTCAGAGTTGGCGGCTCCGCCGATATTTACATCTGCTCCATGGAAGCTTTGGTGCTTTTCTTTAAAGAATTTTGGAGATGCGCTAACACCGGCTATCTTGAAGCACTATAATGTGCCATTTGAACTCGTTAAGAATTTCGAAGAAGCTGATCTCCTCGGAATAGGGAGCAACCTAGACCGGGTGCGTGAGAATCATACACCTATTGTGGTGTGGTCGTCTGGCTTTATGTATCCGAAATCCCAACCCATTGCTTATAATAATCGCATTCGCTTTTTGGGGGTTCGTGGATTTCATACAGACGCTGCGATTGCGCCGAATAAACCAGTGGAAATGGTTATCGGGGACGGTGGTTTGTTAGTGAATAAATTGTTTTCATCTGACAATATTGCAAGGCAATATGATCTTGGCATTATACCCCATATGTCGGACGTCAATTCAGCGAGAGCGTTAGGTATGATGTCTTGGCCAAACACGAAGATCATTGATATCCTGGCCCCTATTGATCAAGTCTTGGCTGAGATTGCAGCTTGCCGCAGGATCGCATCTTCATCTTTACATGGGATTGTTGCGGCGGATGCGTTTGGTATTCGAAATTGTCAGTTGGTCTTTAGTGAAGGCAGAGAACTGGAAGGTGCTGGGTTTAAATACCGGGATTATGCTTCAGCGCTTGGCTATCATATGCCTAGAATCACCCTCGGTAAAGAAACTACATTTCACAAAATAGTAGATCTGATCGACGGTATACAGTCGGCACGTGTCGATGTAACGCCGATTGTCAATGAACTCGAAATGACTGTCGCCTTGCTTCGTGGTGATCGACGCGGACTTTGTCAAATATAATATAAAACTGATTCCACGCAACTTAAGAGGTTAAAAACCCAGAGTTGACCGCCAGTCCTTCAATTTCAGAGCGGAGTTCGTGGGTAGCGTCCGCGTGAAGTATTGCTTTACCGAACTCCTGCGCGACCTTTATGTACCCATAGTCCAAAGCTGTTTTGTAAATATACAGATATTCTGAAATGGTCCCTCCGTTTTGTGGTTTGGCAATACCAATCAATCGCCGTGCCTCTGCTTTATAGTCTCTTCTATTAAGAGCCTCCACAACCTCACGACTTATTGACGCAACACCGCAATCGATCAGCCGAATAGCATTTACTAAAGCATCCTCGGCAAGTTTTCTTTCACCGAAATCCGCAGCAACGTTTGAGTACCATATCCAGTTTCCCAATTTTTGACCCACTAGCGGATTCAAACCCCTCAACTTCGTGCGAGCAATGCGGCGTTCCCCCATCATCCAATATGTTTTTGCTTCCATAATTCCGAGGGGGAAATCTGCCCCATATTTATTTTTAAATTGTTCTGATTCTTCCAAATACTCCGAGAAATTTTGAGTCGAAAAAAGCAGTTGTAAGAACTCCCAATGGTCGCTTCTGGTGTGCGTAAGAAGCAATTTTCGGCCCTTTATTAAAGGATATATCTCTTCCGCATGGCCAGACTTCCGCAATAAAGAAGCGAGCACGAAATAAACCTTTGAGTTCTCAATTGGTTTACGTGCGATCAAGCGCCTTGTAATAACTTCAAGCCTTGCATCAAGATTTAGTTTCTTTAGGAATTCGGCAATAACCTTCCAATCTGCTTCATTTTGGTAGGCTTCATCCTCAAGAGATTCCAGCATCCGGCGGGCAGCCGCCCCATCGTTATCTGCTAGAGCCTTATAATATGACAAGACCACCCCCGTAATGGAAAGCATCTTATAAATCCTGCTAGATGTGATTGTTCCTTGCGCTATTGATAGCTCCGTTACCGAACACCTGCAAGGGAGGGGATCAGGGCGATCCATTAACCACTGCGGCCGTTTATGTGGCTCGGTTTCGATTGTCCTGGAAGTGCTCGGCTGCCCTTGTGGGTGAAGGAGCGACCCAGCGCAGGGCTTTGAGGGCGAGGCCGGTGAACGGGAAGACATTACGAGATGCGTTGGAACAAGCGCTTGCCGAACGAGTACAGTCATCCAACGAAACGCGAAGCATCTTTTTCGTAACGATAGATGTTCGTGGATACGGCTTATTGCCGCCGCACGCGCCGGACTCTATTAGGCACCGCATTTAAGCACTGCCGCAGGGCGCATCAGCGGCCAGGAAAATAACGAAACCCTTCGCACTTCCTCTCCCATGTATATATTTCGATTTGGACATGACAATTTTCGTTGTCCTCCTCCGTGCCGTGCTGTTACTTGATAATTCTGCCATCAATTGATGGCGATTTTAGTTGTATATTTTTGGCAAAAGCAACCGGACTCAGCTGTAGACATCAGAACGAATTAATAGTTCCATCCTGCCGCAGACAAAAAACACGGGAGGCTGGCTATGGCCGAAATCGAGGTTAACAGCGGCATCGTCGTTTATCAGTTCATTGGGCCCGAGGATGCCTGGGAGGTCGCGATGGAGGGCATGGCCCGGGGTGGCAGTCTGTTCGATTTCTGGCCGTTGGGCGCACCGGCGTTTTTGCAGTTCATCAACGCGTGATGCCGAGCCCTTTAGGCTGAAGCCGTGAAACGGCTTCAGCCTAAAGGGCTAAAAGTTTTTTGCGCGCTTTTTTACAAAAAAGCGCTGCTTATACTACCGCTTTTGCAGCGAAAAATGTTGCCCCTAGTAGTACCGCATCCACGCCCAGCGCGAAGCCCAAACCCAGATGGTTGGCAACGAGGCCGATGATGACAGGACCTATCAGGAAGCCCGAGTAGCCCAGGGCCATAATGGCGGGGGCAGAGTGACTGGCGGACATGCCGGGGACACGGGCAGCGGCGGAGAAGACCAGCGGGGCGATATTGGCAGTGCCTAGCCCGACCAGGCCGAAGCCCAGTACATCTACCCAGCCGGTTTTTATGAATATGGCCAGGCCAAAGCCCAGCACCGCCAAAGCACAGCCGAGGCGCATGATTACGGGTTTGCCGAGGCGGGTTGCCACGGCGTCGCCCAGGAAGCGCGAGGCGGTCATGGCTACGGCGAAGGCGGCGTAGCCATAAGGGGCCGTGTCCAGCGCCATGCCGCGATTAAAACGCAGGTAGATGGTGCTCCAGTCGGTGGCCACACCTTCGGTCATGAAGCAGGCGAAGCAGCACAGGCCGAGCACGATGGTGGCGCGGTTGGGCCAGGCGAAATGGCGGCCTGAGACAGGGGCGTCGCCGGATTTGCCTATGAGCCCGCGGGCGGAGAGCAACATCAGGCCCATTACGATTGCGGCCAGTACGGAACACAAGGGGTAGGTGAGGTGCAGCCGCAGGAGCAGGATGATGGCCAGCGATACGCCGAGCGTGCCGATGCTGTAGCAGCCGTGGAAGCCGGACATCTGCAGCCGGCCGTCGCGTGCCTCCACCACCGCGCCCTGCGCGTTCATGGCAATATCCAGCAGGCCGAAGCAGGCGCCGTAGAACAGCAATATGGCGGTGAAGGCGAAAGGCGTGGGGGCGATGGCGAGCAGCGGCATCAGCGCCATCACGCCGATTGTGGCGCCGATGACCGTGGCGCGGCTCCCCCAGCGGGCCACGGCAAGCCCGGCGAAGGGCATGACCAGCGTGCCGCCCATGCCGCCGGCCAGCAACATGAAGCCGAGCGTACCGTCACTAAGGTGGAAGCGGATTTTGGCGAAGGGCACGGTAAGCGCCCAGACGGAAATGCCGAGCCCCGCCATGGCGAAGATCAGCCGCATTCGCAGCAAAGGGACAATCATTTAGAGGGCAATCATAGCGGCAGCTTCGGTTCCGCGTCAGCTTTGGGCGTTTTCGGCTTTGGTGTCTTGGCTGTTTCAGGCGCTATTGGCGGCTGCTCCAGCATGTCTGCCTGGAGCCGCTCCGCCTCGGGCCCTTCCAGCCGGAACACGCTCTGTTTGCCGAAAGGCATGGAGATACCGTCCTGGGCGAAGCGCGTCTGCACGCGGCGGAACAATTCGCGCCGCACGGCGTCCAGCTGGCCGGGGCCGGTGCGGATGACGCCGCTGATCACCATGCCCTGCTCGCCGAATTTATCCAGGCCGTAAATCTGCAGATCGTCGCGCATCATGCTGCCCCAGCCGGGCTCGGCGCGCATGTCGCGGCCGATATCGGTGAGCACCGCGAAAACATGGTCGATATTCTCGCCATAGGAGACCGTGATGGCGAATTGCGCGTTGTTGAAATCGCGCGTGGTGTTGGTGACGGTGGTGACCGAAGAGAAGGGGATGATGTTGAGCGAGCCGTCGCCGCCGCGCAGATGGATGGTGCGGATGGAGAGTTTTTCCACCGTGCCGGACATGCCGGCCAGAGTGACGTTATCGCCGACCTGGATGGCGTCTTCCAACAGCATGAACAGGCCGGTGATGATGTCCTGCACCAGTTTTTGGGAGCCGAAGCCGACCGCGATGCCGGCGATGGAGGAAACCGCGAGCAGGCCCGTGGTGTTGACCCCGATTTCCGACAGGCAGACCACCAGTGCGACCAGGAAAATGAAGGTGCCGATGGCGCCGCGCAGGATCGGCACCAGCGTGCGCAGCCGCGAGGCCTGGCGTTTGCGCCCCGAACTGGTCAGTCTGTCCACACGGCTGTGCAGGACGAAATTAACCGTTTCCCACAGGACCAAAGCGATGCTGGTGGTGACGAGCACGGAGGTTAAGGCGCTGATCAGCGCGCGGCTGATTGTATTGCTGTGCAGCCAGCCAAGTGCATCCACCCCCCAGCCCTGAAGGATGAACAGCAGCACGCCGGCGGCGATGGCGGCGCGGATGAGAACGCGGATGAACGGGTTATAGGCATGCGCGTGGGACAGCAGCACGGCCTGGCGGGTTTTGGCGGTGGCCGGGTCGGGGAACATGCGGTCCAGCAGAATGGAACTGCCGGTCCAGGCCAGCCGGCCCGCCACCACCGCGGCGATGAGCACGGCCACCGCGCGCAGCAGCACGCCGAAGGCATTCTGCACGCCGCCGGCCCAGGCCACCCAGAGCGCCAGCACGTAAAACAGCGCGAACAGATACCACCACTTGCCGAGGCGCTGGCGCAGCCAGGCCAGCGCGCCGGTGGCTTTGGGGTCGCCCATGAGCCAGGTTCCGACGACACGGCGGCAGCGCCAGATGCCGATGGCCATCTCCAGATGCACAACCAGAGCGGCGATGCGGACGAGGACTTTGGCGCCCTCGTGCGGCAGGCCGAGGATGACCGCACCCGAGATGATGCCGCTGGCGAACAGCAACGTGGAGAGGACGATGAGCAGAAAACCCATCAGCGACTGCGCGCGCGCGCTCGGCATGGCGATGAGGCGCAGCGGGGGCGCGGCCGGGCTGACGAGGAAGCGCGCCAGCTCCTGCGCCAGGCGGCAGGCGAGATACGCGTTGGCGATGCCGGTAACGGCGAGTTGCCCGGCGCGGTGAGTGATAAAGCCGGAGGAGAGAATCACCTGTGCCGTGACGATAAAACCCGCGAGCGGCAGCATGGCGAGCAATAGTTTCAGCAAAGCGAAGAGCAGGCGGCGGCCCCAGGCGCGCAGCGAGACGTAGCGCTGGGTACGCACCGGGCCGGCGGGGCCGGCGGGCGCCACGGGTTGGGTGTTTGTTTCAGAGTCTGGGGCCTCGGCGTCGGGTAGGAACTCCTCCTGCTTCGGCAAGGCCCATTTCGCGAACAACGCCGCCGGGCGGCGCAGGCCGAGGCGGATGATGGCATCGGCCAGTGCCGCCGGGAATATGACGATGACCAGGGCCAGGAGCATGGCATCGGCTTCGGCGCCGCGCGCGGGTCTGTCGCGGGTGGCGGCCAGCCAGGCGGTTACCGGGGTAAGGCGGGTGGAGTCGCGCACGGCATCGAGGAAACCGTTGAACGCATGCACGGCCTCGCCGCCCACGGCGCCGGAGATAACGAAGCCAAGCTCATCGGTGCCGAAGGGGGCGGGGGTGTCGGCATCGGTGGTGGCTGCGGGCTGGGCGGGCTGGGCGGCGGCACCAGCACCGGCCAGGGCTGCCAGCGGCGAGCCGGGGATGATGGCGGGGGCGGGTTCTGCCGTCGCGGCGGCTTTGGCGGCGGGGGTGGCTGGCGGGTGGTGCCCGCCGAGCAGGCTGGCCGCGGTTTGGGCCTGGGCTGGTGCCGTAGCTGGGGCGGTGATGCCAAAACCCAGCAAGAGCAGAAACATGAATAAAGCGGGGCGCATGCGGGAGCCTGACGGGCGATTGCGGGAGAAGTCAACTCTACGCCGCACATACGCAGCGCAAACGAAGCGCATACACCGATAGGCAAATTCGCCGCCGGGTCTATAATGGGGGCATGAAAATCATATTGATGGTGCTGCTGGCGGCCGACATGCTGGCGGTGGTGGGGGTGATGCTGGCCGGGGTGTTCGGCATGGTTGACCGGAACCACGACCCGCATAAATCCAACCGGCTGATGCGCTGGCGCGTAACCCTGCAGGCCGTGGCGGTGGCGCTGGTGGGCGCGTTGATGCTGGTGGGTTGAGGCCATGCCGGTGTTTGAATTCCGGCAGCTGGATGTGTTTTCCGCCCGCGCCACCAAGGGCAACCCGCTGGCCGTGGTGCATGACGCCACGGGGCTGGATGATGCGGCAATGGCGGATTTCGCCAATTGGACCAATCTGAGCGAGACGGTTTTTTTACTCCCGCCCACAAGGCCCGAGGCGGATTACCGCGTGCGGATTTTTACGCCCGCCGGCGAAATACCCTTTGCCGGCCATCCGACCCTGGGCTCGTGCCACGCCTGGCTGGAGGCCGGCGGTGTGCCCAAGGGCCTCAAAGGCGAGTTGATCATTCAGGAATGCAAGGCGGGGCTTGTGCGCATCCGCCGGGAAGGCCAGCGCCTGGCCTTTGCCGCCCCGCCAGCGGCGCAGCAGGATGTGCCCGTGGCGGAATATCCGCGCCTGGCCAGGGCCTTGGGGATTCCCGTGGCCGGTATTCTGGCCGCGTGTGCGCTTTCCGCGGCCGTGCCGCGCTGGATCGGCGTGCTGCTGGCAAGCCGCGAAGAGGTGCTGGAAGTGCGGCTGGACTATGCCGCGCTGGGTGAGATGGACCTTGGGGTTGTGGCACCCTGGCCCGATGGCGCGGCGGATTTCGAGGTAAGGGCGTTTTCGCCGGAAGTCAGTGGTGAGGACCCGGTGACCGGCAGCTTCAATGCCGGGCTGGCGCGCTGGCTGATTGGCGCCGGTATCGCGCCGGCACGCTATGTGGCGGCGCAGGGCACGTGTTTGGGGCGCGAGGGGCGCGTGCATGTTGAATATGACGGCACGGATTTTTGGATCGGCGGGGAAACCATCACCTGCATCAAAGGCACGCTGACGCTGTGAACGGCGATCTGTTCGGGGGGAAGCCGGCCCCTGGGCTGATTTTTTTGCCTGGTTTTGCTTTGGATGATGAGGCGGTGCTGCTGGCGGCGGCCGAGGCTGTGGCGGCGGCGTCACCATTCCGGGTGATGGCGGTGCCGGGTGGGGCGCAAATGTCCGCGGCAATTACCAATTGCGGGGCCGCGGGCTGGGTGAGTGACCGGCGCGGGTACCGGTACCAGACGCTTGACCCGGAAACCGGCGCGGCATGGCCGGAGATGCCGGATGTGTTCCGCGATCTGGCGGTGCGGGCGGCAGCGCAGGCGGGGTTCGCGGATTTTACACCCGACGTGTGCCTGATGAACCGCTACGCGCCGGGCGCCAAAATGGGGCTGCACCAGGACCGCGACGAGGCGGATTTTGCAGCACCTATCGTGTCGGTGTCGCTGGGTCTGCCGGCGGTATTTCTATGGGGCGGACCGAAGCGGACCGGCGGGACCGTGAAACTGCCGCTGGAGCATGGCGATGTGCTGGTGTGGGGCGGCACCGAACGGCTATATTTTCATGGGATCGCCCCGGTGAAGCCCGGCACCCACCCCATATTGGGCGCGGTGCGGCTGAACCTGACGTTCCGGTGCGCTTTGCAGGCTGTTTAATATAATCGCTACCGGCTTGCTCATGCTTTTGTTTCTTGGCCTACCACGCCCAGCCCGCCGCATAACTTTGTTGATGAGTTTAATATTTTAAACTATAAGCCGCCGCGCCCGGACTATCACAGCGGACCACAACAGGAGAACCCCATGCTCGTCGGCTTGCCTCGTGAAATCAAAGACAATGAATTCCGCGTCGGGCTTACCCCGGCATCAGTGCGCGAGCTGAAGGCACACGGGCACCAGGTACTGGTGGAAAAAAATGCCGGTGCCGGCATCGATGCGCCGGATGAGGCCTACATTAAAGCCGGAGCCGAGATTGTGGACACGGCCGCCGAAGTGTTTTCCCGCGCGCAGATGGTGGTGAAGGTGAAAGAGCCGCAGCCGCAGGAATGCAAAATGCTGCGCCAGGGGCAAATCCTCTTCACCTACCTCCACCTCGCGCCGGACCCGGAACAGGCGAAACTGATCGAAGCCTCGGGCGCCATCGCCATTGCCTACGAGACCGTGACCGATGCCGCCGGACGCCTGCCGCTGCTGGCCCCCATGAGCGAAGTGGCCGGGCGCATGGCCGTGCAGGTTGGCGCTGTCAGCTTACAAAAAGCCAATGGCGGGCGCGGCGTGCTGCTGGCCGGCGTGCCCGGCGTGCCGCCCGGCAAAGTCGTGGTGCTCGGCGGCGGCGTGGTGGGCGCGAATGCCGCGCGCATCGCCCACGGCATGGGCGCCGACGTGACGATTTTCGACAAATCCCTCGCCCGGCTGGCCCAGCTCGACGACCTCTACGGCCCGCATCTGAAAACCTGCTACTCCACCACCGAAGCCGTGGAAGAAGCCGTGTTCGGCGCGGACCTCATCATCGGCGCCGTGCTCGTGCCCGGTGCCGCCGCCCCCAAACTCGTCACCCGCGCCATGCTGAAGCACATGCGCCCCGGCGCCGTGCTGGTGGACGTCGCCATCGACCAGGGCGGTTGCTTCGAGAGCAGCCACGCCACCACCCATTCAGACCCCACCTATATCGTCGACGGCATCGTCCACTATTGCGTGGCCAACATGCCCGGCGCCGTAGCCCGCACCAGCACCTTCGCCCTAAACCACGCCACCCTGCCCTACGCCTTGAAACTGGCCGACAAAGGATGGCGCCAAGCCCTAAGCGACGACAAGAATTTCAGAAACGGCCTAAACGTAGCCGAAGGCAAAATCACCTTCGCCGCCGTAGCCGAAGCCCTCGGCCGCCCCTACCACACGGCCGAAACCCTCCTCGGACTTGCGGGGTAAACCCTCGTTCGGGGAGTGACTCGCAAGGGGGCCTTGCCCCCCTGCACCCCCTGCCTGGGGCCTGAGGCCCCAGACCCCCAACAATTCGGCTCTAAAAGAGAGAGGCCATTCCAGCACGTGTGTTCCACGAGCACGGGATGGCCTCTCTCTTTTAGAGCCGGGTGGGATCCAAGGGCCTTTCGGCCCTTGGTAGGGGGTGCAGGGGGACAAAGTCCCCTTGCGAGTCACTCCCCGAACGAGGGTTAACCCGTAAAATCGATGAGGGCTGCGAAGCCGGGTTCGGTGCCAATGGCTAGGTGGCTGCCGGTGGGGCTCCAGGCTAGGGCGGTTATTGCGCCTCTTCCGGGGCCGCATAGGGGGATTATTTGTTCCTGGGCTATGTTGATGAGCAGGGTTAGGCCGGTGTCGAAGCCTGCGGCTACCACTTCGTGTTGGGGGTGGCAGGCTATGCGGCGGACGATGCCGTCCCCCATGCCGAGTTCTGTGGGGGCTTTGCCCATGGGTCCGCCGCCGAAGAAGGGCCAGAGGACGACGCTTTCGGCACCTGCGGTGGCGAGCCAGCGGCCGGATTTGGTGAAGCCCATGGATTCGGTTTTGGTGGGGTAGCCGGCCATGCGCATGTGTTTGCCTTCGGGCAGGGTCCAGCCGTGCAGTGAGTTTTCCTGCATGGAGGTGACGAGGGCCTGGCCTTCGGGGTGCATGGCGATGCCGGTGTGGCTGCCTTTCCAGTCGAGCACGCGGGGGGCGGCGGTGCTGCCGGTGAACCAGAGGGAGGCGCCGTTATAATGCGAGGCGGCGATGCGTTTGCCTTTGGCGTCGAAGGTAATGCCGGTGACGGTGCTGGGGTGGGCGAGTTCGCGTATTTTTGCTCCGCCTTTGCCGTCGAAAAGATGTACCGTCTTACCTACGCCGGCGGCAATCAGGGGGGTTTTACCGCCGAAGACGGCCAGTTGTTCGACCCATTTGGAACCGAATTTAGCGATTTCGGTGGGTTTATCCGTGGTGTGAACCAGGCGGCCGTCATCGCCGCCGGAGCAAAAACCGCCCAGCGGGTGGGGGGCCAGGCTCAGCACGGCGCCGCCATGCGCCTGGATTTGGGTGAAATCGGGGCCGAGGCGGATGGTGCCGTCGCCAAGCGCGAAGGCGGCCTGGCCGGAGGCGGAAAAACAGGCGGCGGTGACATAGGCGCCGAGCTGGGCGGTTTTGCCGCGGGATTCCAGGAGCTGGTCGAGGTCTGCAGTGCGTTCGGACATGGGGCGCTTGTGCCGCATCATCTGTGTCTGGGGCAAGTGGTAGAGGATTTTTGCCTCGGCTGAAGCTTTATTAACAAATATTTCTTGAACGGTTCCTGCCGCCATGCGAGAGTTGGCCATGGTTATAGCAGCCCACATTGCTGCGCTGAATTTGGAAGCAGAGATGCTCATTCTCTGCGCACGCATCGGCTTCAGCCCGCCCCGTATCTAACGATTTCTACCCCGCGCGGCTGGTTACGCCACGCGCGCGGGCTATTTTGTTACAGATACGGAGTAAATACCATGCTTGATATTATAAATGACACTGTGGATTGGCAGGGGCTGGATGCGGCGCATCATCTGCACCCTTTTACCGACCATAAGGATTTGCACGCCCGCCGGGTGCGGGTGATTACCGAGGCGCAGGGCGTGTTTCTGCGCGATGGCGATGGCAATGAGATTCTGGACGGCATGGCTGGGCTGTGGTGCGTCGCCGCCGGTTATGGCCGCAAAGAGCTGGTGGATGCCGCCGCCGCGCAGATGACCAAACTGCCGTATTACAACACGTTTTTCAAAACCACGAACCAGCCGGCGGTGCTGCTGGCACAGCGTTTGGCGCAGTTGGCACCGGATGGGATCAACCATGTTTTCTTTGCCTGTTCGGGCTCGGAAGCGGTGGATTCCGCGCTGCGGACGGCGCGGGTTTATTGGCAGACTTTGGGCAAGCCCAACAAGAAGCACGTGATCGGCCGGGAGTATGGCTATCATGGGTCCACCACACTCGGCGCTTCGGCCGGCGGGATGGAGGATATGCACCGCCAGGCCGGCGACATGCCGAATTTCCATCACGTGCTGCCGCCTTATTGGTATGGCAAAGGCGGGCAGATGAGCCCGGAAGAGTTCGGGGTTTACGCAGCACTCGAGGTTGAGAAGAAGATTCTCGAGCTGGGCGCTGACAATATCGCCGCCTTCATCGGCGAGCCAATTCAAGGCTCGGGCGGCGTGCTCATTCCGCCGGAGACGTACTGGCCCGAGATCAACCGGATTTGCAAGGAGCATGATATATTGCTGATCGCCGATGAGGTGATCACCGGCTACGGGCGCACCGGCAAATGGTTCGGCTCCGATTATTTCGGGATCAAGCCGGATATGATCACCACCGCGAAGGGGCTGACCTCGGGCTATATCCCGCTCTCGGCTTTGCTGGTGCACGACCGCGTTGCCGAGGTGATGATCAACCAGACCGGCGAATATTATCACGGGTTTACATATTCTGGTCATCCGGTTTCCTGCGCCGTGGCGCTGGCGAATTTGGATATTCTTGAGAATGAGAAGCTGGTGGAAACGGCCGGACCAAAGGGGGAGCTGTTGCGCCGGAAGATGATCGAGGCACTTGGCGATCACCCTATGGTGGGTGAAATCCGTGGCGTCGGGTTGATCGGCGCCATCGAGCTGACGGCGGATAGACGCACGCGCAAACCGTTTGGTAAAGTCGGCAGCGTGGGCACCATCTGCCGCGACTTTTGCATCGAAAACGGACTGATCATGCGGGCCACGCGCGACACCATGCTGTTCTCACCGCCGCTGACCATTTCGGAAGCGGAAATCGATATCCTCGTTGCGCGTTTTAAAAAATCTGTCGGCCAGACCTATGACAAGGTGAAGGATGAGGTGGCATTGTGAGTTCCGCACCAGATACGGCAGAGATGCACACTTCGGCAGAAATGATTGCCACCAAAGCGGCGCTCATGGCGCAGAGCGATTTTGTTGAAGCGTTCGCGGTGGATGTGAACGGCGTGCTGCGCGGCAAATGGCTGCAGCCGGAGAAGGCGAAAGCCTTGCTCGGCAACGGCATCGCCATGCCGCGCTCGGTCTATCTGCTCGATATCTGGGGCAATGACATTATCGAAGGCGGCATTGCCCAGGACACCGGCGACCCTGACGGTATTTGTACCGCCGTGCCGCACAGCATCACCCGCATGGGCTGGACCGAAGGCAATGTGACCCAGGCGCTGCTGACGATGCGCGAGGCCGATGGCAGCTATTTCTGCCTCGACCCGCGCGGCGTGCTGTCCAACGTGCTGGACCGCTATAAGGCGGCGGGGCTGCAGCCTGCCATGGGTGTGGAGCTTGAGTTCTACCTCGTCGATACGGGCAAGCACGGCGGCATGGCGATCGCCCCGCGCGGCGCCGATGAATCCGGCTGGCGCGGCTGGCATGTGGATGCCGTGGGCCTTGGCGAAATCCGCGAATATGAGCCGATTTTGCGCGAGCTGATGACCACCGCGAAGATACAGGGCATTAAGCTGGAAACGCTGGTTTCCGAAAACGGGCCCGGGCAGTTTGAAGTAACGCTGAAATATAGCACCGACGTGCTGCTCATCGCCGACCATGCGACGTTATTCAAGCGCACGATCAAGGAGATTTCGCGCAAGCATGGGCTAACCGCCACCTTCATGGCCAAGCCCTATGGGCAATGCGCGGGCTCGGGCATGCATGTGCATATGTCCGTGCTGGATGAGGCCGGCAACAATATTTTTGTGGGCACACCGGAGCGTGGCTCGGAGCGGTTGTATCATGCGGTGGGCGGCATCATCCGCGCCATGCCGGATACCATGCTGACCCTCGCCCCGCATGCCAATTCCTACCGCCGCTTCGCGCCCGGCGTACATGCGCCGACCTATGGCGATTGGGGGCACGACAACCGGATGGCGGCCCTTCGCGTTATTACCGCGGACCCTGCGGCTTCCCGCGTAGAACATCGCGTCGCGGGCGCGGATTGCAATCCGTATCTTGCCTTTGCGTCGCTGCTCGGCTCTGCGCTGATCGGGCTGGAAGAAAAAGCCGACCCTGGGGTTGAGAGTTTCGGCCTGACACGCGCCAAGGGCGCGCCGCCGCTGCCCATCGCCTGGTCGACAGCTGTGGATAAATTCGCGAGATCGGGAGTGATCGGAAAAATTTTCGGCGAAGAGTTCCAGCGTCTCTATACCGCTTGCAAACGCCAGGAGATTTCGGAAATGCGCAAGCGTATCTCCGATGTGGAATATGATGCCTATCTGACCGAAGCATAAGGACGAGCGTATGAGACAGGTTATCGTTGCCGCCACGCAAATGGCATGTTCCTCGAGTGGCGCTGAAAACATCGCGCGCGCGGAAAAGCTGATCCGCGAGGCGGCAAGCAAAGGCGCGCAGATCATTCTCATCCAGGAACTTTTCGAGGGCCCGTATTTCTGCCAGGATGAAATCTACGATCTGCTGAGCCTGGCGAAACCTCTGGATGAAAACCCGGCCGTGAAACATTTCTCAGCCGTCGCCAAAGAGCTCAACGTCGTGCTGCCGATCTCGGTGTACGAACGCGCCGGGCAAAGCAATTTCAACACCGTCGTCATCATCGATGCTGATGGAACCGTCATGGGCCACTACCGCAAATCCCACATCCCCGACGGGCCAGGCTATTCCGAGAAATTCTATTTCTCCCCAGGAGATACCGGATTCAAAGTGTGGAACACCAAACACGCGAAAATCGGTGTGGGCATCTGCTGGGACCAGTGGTTTCCCGAATGCGCCCGCGCCATGGCACTGATGGGTGCCGAGCTGTTATTCTACCCCACCGCCATCGGCTCCGAACCGCTGGACGCCAGCATAGACTCCGCCGGCCACTGGCAACGCACCATGCAAGGCCACGCCGGCGCCAATCTCACACCCGTAATCGCCTCCAACCGCATCGGCACCGAGGACGGTAAAAACGGCACCAGCATAACCTTCTACGGCTCCTCCTTCATAGCCGACCACTACGGCGCCAAAATCCAGGAAGCAGACCGCTCAACAGAACAAGTCCTGGTCGCAACATTCGACCTCGACCACATAGCCCCCATCCGCAACGGCTGGGGCGTATTCCGCGACCGCCGCCCCGAGCTGTACACCCCCCTGCTCACGCTAGATGGCACCACCCGGTCTCCCGCGGTGCGGTTGTGAGGAAGACCTGGGGGCTGCGCCCCCTTGCCCCCTACCAGGGCTCCGCCCTGGACCCACCAAGGGCCGAAGGGCCCTTGGATCCCACCCGGGTTTGGGAAGGGGATGCCCTGTCACGCCCGTGCGCGTGGAAAGCCCATGCAGGGCATCCCCTTCCCAAACCCGATTGTTGGGGGTCTGGGGCCTCAGGCCCCAGCGGGGGCGAGGGGCGGAGCCCTCGTAGGGGGCAAGGGGGCGCAGCCCCCAGGTCTTCCTCATGACCACACCGCGGGAAGCCGGGTTTGCCATGCCGGCGGAGTGGGCCGGGCATGCGGGGTGTTGGATGATTTGGCCGGAGCGGCCGGATAATTGGCGGTTGGGGGCTAAGCCGGCGCAGGGGGCTTTTGTGGCGGTGGCCAGTGCCATTGCACGGTATGAGCCTGTTACGATGATGGTGAGTGCGCGGCAGTTTGAGAATGCCCGGACTGTTTTGCCTGAGGCGGTGCGGGTGGTTGAGGTCAGCACTAACGACAGCTGGGCGCGCGATGTCGGGTGCTCGTTTTTGTTGGGGCGTGACGGTAAGTTGGGCGGGGTTGATTGGCCGTTCAATGCCTGGGGCGGCTTGATTGGCGGCTTGTATTTTCCCTGGGATTTGGATGATCAGGTGGCCGCGAAAATGCTGGGCATTGAGCGGGCGCGGCGGTTCCGGGCACCCAACGTGGTTGAAGGCGGGGCAATCCATGTGGATGGCGAGGGCACCGTGCTGGTGGCCGAGCAATGTGTGTTGAACGAGAACCGTAACGAGAACCCGACGCGCCAGGAGATGGAGCGGGTGCTCAAGGATTATCTGGGTGCGAGCCATGTTATCTGGCTGGGCCAGGGCGTGCCGGAGGATGAGACCGACGGGCATGTCGATAACCTCGCCTGTTTTGTGGCACCCGGCGTGGTGCTGCTCACCTGGTGCGACGACCCTGCGGACCCGCATTATGCGGTGAGCCGCGATGCCGAGGCGCGGCTGCTGGCAGCCCGTGATGCCAAGGGGCGGCCGATCAAGGTGGAGCGCATCCCCATGCCCACCCCGATGTTCTACACCGCCGAGGAGGTTAGCGGGCTCGATGCAACACCTTCGGGCATGAACCGGCGCGCGGGCGACCGCATGGCGGCATCCTACGTGAATTTTTATATCGCGAATGGCGCAATAATTGCGCCCTCTTTTGGTGGCGGGGGTTTCGGCGTGGAGACGGATGCGGCGGCGCGCGATGTGCTGACCCGGCTGTTTCCCGGACGTGACATTGTTATGGTGCCGGCGCGCGAAATTCTGCTGGGGGGTGGCAATATCCATTGCATCACCCAGCAGCAACCAAAGGGCGGCACGTAAACAAAACATACACCTAAACAAGCGGGGGGCCGGGGTGAGTACAAAATTAAAGGCTGATTCTCTATCGTTTTTTGAATCTATCATCATGGGTGTAGCGGGTTCCGCACCGGGGTTTTCCATTGCGGTGGCAATCGCCGGGCTACTGGCGGCGGCAGGCAAGGTCTCGCCCAATGCACTGCTGCTGTTCGCACTCCCCATGCTGGGGATTGCCGTTGCCTATAAAGGCCTCACCGCGAAAATGGTGAATGCCGGCGCCGCCTATGAATGGACCAAATCGGTTTTTGGCGGGTTCTTCGGGTATTTTTCCGGCTGGGCACTGCTGATCGCCGCCATGGTGTTCATGGTCACGGGCTCGGTTCCGCTCGGCACCGCCACAATCGATCTGTTCGACCCCAATCTTGCCAGCAATGTGTTTCTCACCACCGGCATTGGTGCGGTGTGGTTTATCGCAATCGGCATCGTGCTGATCACGGGCATTGAGCTGACCAGCAAAATCCAGGTGGTGATGAGCAGCATCGAGCTCGGGCTGCTGGCGATCATCTCCATCGCAGCCTTCGTGCATAGCGGCACACATGGCGCGGTCACCTCGTTCTCCGCCTCGTGGTTCAGCTTCGACTACCCGCCCGGTACGTTTGCCTCTTCGGCGCTCATCGTGGTGTTTCTGTACTGGGGCTGGGATGTGACCAGCAACCTCTCGGAAGAGACCAAGGGGCACCCGCCGAATGCCGCCGGCCAGGGCGGGTTTCTGAGCATTTTCATCACCATTGCCTCTTTCGTGGCGTTCACGGTCGCGGCGTTGATGATGTTCACGCTGGCCGATGCCAGCGGGTTCTCCGATAATCTGATCTACCATGTGGCAATCGCCGCGGGGCTCGGCAAATTTGGCGCCTATTCCGCCATTCTGGTGCTGATCCTCTCTTCGGTGGCCACGCTGGAAACGACGATGCTGCAATTCTCGCGCACCCTGTTCGCCATGGGCCGCGACCGTGCCTTGCCGGGCTATTTCGGCCAGGTACACGAGAAAACGATCACCCCGGTGCGTACCATGTATCTGCTGCTCGCCGTGGGACTGGTCATGATCTTCGCCTCGAGCTTTGCCTCTTCGGTCGCGAAAATCCTGTCGGATTCAGTCGCGGCGATTGCCGTGCAGGTGTGCTATTATTACGGCCTGGCCGGGCTGGTTTGCGCCTGGGTGTACCGTAAATCCTCACCCGGCAATTTCGTGCAATATGTCATCATTCCGGCCGCCAGCGCGTTGATCCTGTTCGTGCTGGGAATTTACGCTTTCTTCCAGTTCGATGAACCTACCAAGATCATCGGGCTGGGCGGGCTGTTGATTGGCATCGTGTTCTACCGGCCGTCTGGCTGGGGCAAGAAGCTGGGTAATATTCTGGCTGAGGACTAGAAGTAAGCAGCCGCTTTTTTGTAAAAAAGCGGCGCAAAAAACTTTTGGGAATTTAGCGCCGGGCTGCCCAGGTGGCGCGGTTTAGCTCCCAGACTTCGTGCGTTGTGAGCGCTGGGTCCACAAAAGAAGCAGGTTCCACGTGTAGAAACGTGGCGCCCGCTTTTTCTTTGATGCGGCGCGAGCGGGTGTTGCCGGCGGCGTTGCAGAGAGTCAGTTTCTCAAAGCCGAGCGCTGTAAACGCATAGTCCGTGACAGCATCGCAGGCTTCAGTCATCAGCCCCTGTCCCCAGAGCCGGCGCGCCAGCCAAAAACCGCGGTTCTCGCCCTCGCCGTGGCGCAGATCGACGATGCCGGCGGCTTCCTCCGGTGCGTCTTTCAGGAACAGCGCCCAGACCCAACGGGTATCACCTTGCGAAGCCAGCACCACATTCAGAAAATTATGCGCGCCATCGGGCGGGTAGGGCCAGGGCACGACAGCGGCGAGGTAACGGATGATCTCGTAATCGTCGAAGTTGCGCTGGATCGCGGGAGCGTCCGCCAACGTTACGCCGCGCAAGATGAGCCGTGCCGTGGTGAGTTCCGCGATGTCCGCCATTACAGAGTCTGCTGCCGCGAATTATCCGGCGGCGCGGGGGCGCTGTTGTCCGGCGGTTGCGCAAAAGGCTGGGAATTATCCGGCGGCGGGCTAAACGGCTCGGTGTTGCCGCCCCCGCCAGCGCCGCCATTATCGTTGAGCAGTTTGTTGGAACATTTCAGCAGATCAGCCGTGGCCTGGGAGCTGCCGGTAAGGTCGGTTGTCCAGGTCGGTTCGGTGCCGTTGGTGAACATGATGTCCAGGCTGGTGGACTGCGAAAAATCGGCGAGGAAATCCTTCATATCCTTGATGTCGATGGTATAATCCACAACCGAGCTGCCATCACTTGCCGCGGCCCCATCGGCATCCCAGCTGCCGCCGTCCGAAAAATTGAACTTGGTGGGAACATCGGCATTGGCCGGGATCGACCAGCTGTCCTTGAACGCGTGGACCTCAAAACTCGGATCGTCGCCGAGCGGTAGATGAGCAGGAGCAACCCGTAGCTCTGGTCCTGCGACTGGTCCTGAATCGAGCAATATTCATTGCCCTGGGAATCCGTGCCGGTGCCAACCTCCCAGGCAGCGTCATTGCCCAGCACGTGGTAATCGGCATCGGCATATGCAGAGGGCGCAAAACCAAGGCTGGCGGCGATGGCCAAAACGCCGGCCTGATGGTGCAGGAATTTCACGGCGCCGTCTCTCCCTTATTATCCCGATGCCGGCTTATTGGCAGCCCCAATCCAGGGCTTTGTCAAGCATCTCCGCAACCGATCTGGGTGCCATGAAAAACGGCCCGGAGCAGAAGCTCCGGGCCGTTTTTATCTGCAGTATGTGCTGCGCTAAGCGGCGAACTGGTTCATCGTATTATGCGAACCGCCAGCCTTCAACGCGGCCTCACCGGCAAAATATTCCTTGTGATCATCGCCGATGTCGGAGCCCGACATGTTCTGATGTTTCACGCAGGCGATACCCTGGCGGATTTCCTCACGCTGCACGTTCAGCACGTAGCCGAGCATGCCCTGGCTGCCGAAATACTCTTTCGCCAGATTGTCGGTGGACAGTGCCGCGGTGTGGTAGGTCGGCAAAGTGATCAAATGGTGGAAGATGCCGGCGCGCATTGCGGCATCGGCCTGGAAGGTGCGGATGCGTTCGTCGGCTTCTATGCCCAGCGGGGTGGCATCGTAAGCGACGCCCATCAGCTTGGCGCGGTCGTAGGCGGAAACGTCCTTGCCTTCGGCCTTCATTGCATCATACACCTGCTGGCGGAAATTCAGCGTCCAGTTGAAGGACGGCGAATTGTTATAGGCCAGCTTGGCGTTCGGGACGACGGCGCGGATGCGGTCCATCATGCCGGCGATCTGCTCCACATGCGGCTTCTCGGTTTCAATCCACAACAGATCAGCGCCGTTCTGCAAGCTCGTGATGGAGTCCAGAACGCAACGGTCTTCGCCCGTGCCGGCGCGGAACTGGTAGAGGTTGGAGGCCAGGCGCTTCGGACGCAGCATTTTGCCGTTGCGGTTGATGATGACATCGCCATTATGCGCGTCGCCCGGCTGTACTTCCTCGCAATCCAGGAAGGAATTGTACTGGTCGCCAAGATCGCCCGGCTCCTTGGAAACGGCGATCTGCTTGGTCAGCCCGGCGCCGAGTGAGTCGGTGCGCGTAACGATGATGCCCTCTTCAATGCCGAGTTCAAGAAAGGCGTAGCGGCAGGCACGGACCTTCGCAAGAAAATCCTCATGCGGCACGGTAACCTTGCCGTCCTGATGGCCGCACTGCTTCTCATCGGACACCTGGTTCTCAATCTGCAGCGCGCAGGCGCCGGCTTCGATCATCTTCTTGGCCAACAAATACGTCGCCTCGGCATTGCCGAAACCAGCGTCGATATCGGCGATGATGGGCACGACATGGGTTTCGTAATGGTCGATCTTGGCCTGAACCTCTTTCTGGCGGGCAAGATCGCCGGCAGTGCGGGCGGCATCCAGGTCGCGGAACAGCATGCCCAGCTCGCGCTGGTCGGCCTGGCGCAGGAAGGTATAGATTTCCGCGATCAGCGCCGGCACGGAGGTTTTCTCATGCATCGACTGGTCCGGCAGCGGGCCGAAATCGGAACGCAAAGCGGCAATCATCCAGCCCGAGAGGTAGATGTAGCGGCGCTTGGTGGTACCGAAATGCTTCTTGATGGAGATCATCTTCTGCTGCGCGATAAACCCGTGCCAGCAACCCAGAGACTGGGTGTAATTGGCGTGGTCCGCATCATAAGCAGCCATATCAGCGCGCATGATGTTCGCGGTGTACTTCGCAATGTCCAGACCGGTGCGGAACCGGTTCTGGAGGCGCATACGGGCCACCGCCTCGGGGCTGATCCCGTCCCAGGTACCGTTCTTCGCAGAGATCAGCCCAGTGACGTCGCTGATATGGTCTTGGTAAGACATTCTTCACATCCGTTCGCGGTTGGAGGTCTATGTTGCGGCGCACACATACACCTAACGCTTACGGAAGGAAGTAAAAAAATCGCCGGTTTTGTGAAAAACACGCGTAAAACAGTGTGGATTTAATTGTAAATTAGGAAGTTTTGTAAAAATTTTACTCAAAACAAGTCGCGTTTTAAGAAAAAACAGCCGCTTTTTTGTAAAAAAGCGACACCAAAAAATTTTTGAATCAATGGTTAACGGTCGATTATTGCCATAATGGCCGCGGCGTAGCGGTCGCCGGCGATTTTGCCGGGGGACATGGCCGCATCCAGCGCTTGCAGCTGGACGGAACTCAAGGTGAGTGCGGCGGCGGCTAGATTCTCTTCGAGATACGTACGCCGCTTGGTGCCGGGAATAGGAATTACGCGCTCGCCTTTGGTCAGCACCCAGGCCAACGCCACTTGGCCGGGCTTCGCGCTCAGCTCCGTCGCAATGTCTTTCACCACAGCCGCCGCGCGCATGTTGGCAATAAAATTCTCGCCCTGATAGCGCGGGTCGTTGCGGCGGAAATCACCTTGGGGGTAATCCTCGGCAGGCAACACCGCACCCGTGAGAAAGCCACGGCCGAGCGGCGAGAAGGGCACCAGCGCGATGCCTAGCTCGTTCAGCAGCGGCATGATCTCGGGCTCCAGATTGCGCTCCCAGAGGGAATATTCGCTCTGCACCGCCGCTACCGGATGCACCGCATGGGCGCGGCGGATGTTGCTGACACCAGCCTCCGAAAGCCCAAAATACCGGACCTTACCCGCAGCCACGAGCCCAGCGACCGTGCCGGCAACATCTTCCATCGGCACATTCGGATCGACACGGTGCTGGTAGAGCAGGTCGATATGGTCCGTGCGCAGCCGCTTCAGCGAGCCCTCGACGGCGGCACGAATATTGGCGGGCGTGCTATCGCGCTCGGCGCCGGCCTGCTTGCCGTCCACGATGCGGAAACCGAATTTGGTAGCGATGAAGGCTTGCCCCCGGCGCCCTTCCAGGGCGCGGCCGATGAGGTCTTCATTGGTGTGCGGGCCGTAGACTTCCGCCGTGTCAAGAAAATTGCAGCCCAGCTCCAAGGCGCGGTGCAAAGTGGCGATGGATTCCGCCTCGTCCGCCGGGCCGTAGGACTGGCTCATGCCCATGCAGCCAAGCCCGATGGCGGAAACTTTCGGGCCGCCGCGGCCGAGTTCGCGTGTTTGCAAGGTCATGTGTTGCTCCCTCGAATTAGTGCTCGCCGGTAAACTGGGCCGCAAGGGCGGGGCAGGCAAGGGGGGAGTAAAACCTGGGGCGAACGACGGGGATTGAACCCGCGACAACCGGTACCACAAACCGGCGCTCTACCAACTGAGCTACGTCCGCCATCCAGGGTGGGGCCTCGTAACGCGCTCTGGCCTAGCCCGTCAATGCTTTTACTGCACGGCTGCGCCCTGCGGGGCTTTTACTTAGTAAGCCAGACTTCCAGGCGGCGCAGGGCTTCCTCCAGCACGGCAGGTTGTTTGCAGAAGGCGAAGCGGACGTAAGAGCGCGGGCCGCCCTCCGCATAGAAGGCGGACACGGGGATGGCGGCGACACCAGCCTCGGCGGTGATGGTACGGGCGAAGGCCACATCGTCCCCCGCATAGCCCAGAGCGGTGAAATCGGCGGTGATGAAATAGCTGCCCTGGGCCGGGAGGGTGAGGAACCCTAAGCGTTGCAGCCCGGCTTCCAGCAGATCGCGGCCAGCCTGCAGCCCGTCGGCCAGAGCGGCAAAATACGCATCCGGCTTGGCCAGGCCGAGGGCGACGGCGCGCTGGAGGTTGGGGGCGGTGGTGAAGGTAAGGTTCTGGTGCGCCTTGGCGACCAGGGAAATCAGCGCCGGCGGGCCAGACACATAACCGACCTTCCAGCCGGTGAGCGAGAAGGTTTTGCCTGCACTGCCGATGCGCAAACTCCGCTCCCCCATGCCTGGCAGGGTCATCAGCGGGATATGTGTCGCACCTCTAAAAACCAGATGCTCGTAAACCTCGTCACACACCGCATAGGCATCGTGCTGGCGCAAAAGCCCGGCGATGAAATCCAGCTCGTCGCGCGTAAAAACCTTGCCCGTAGGGTTCATCGGCGAGTTCAGCAACAGCAGCTTGGTTTTCGGCCCAAAGGCGGCGGCCAGCGCCTCGCGCGGCAGCTCCCATAGCGGCGGCTCCAGCCGCACCAGCCGCGCCACGGCACCCAGCATCTGCACCACGGGCAAATAGGTATCGTATAGCGGCTCGATCAGCACCACCTCGTCGCCGGGGTTGAGCAGCGCCATCAGGCACGCCGTAATGGCCTCGGTGGCGCCAGAGGTAACGCACACGCCCGCCACCGGGTCGATATCCAGCCCGTAGAATCTTTTGTTGGCGGCGGCCACGGCGCCGCGCAGCTCCGGCAGGCCGGTAAGCGGCGGGTACTGGTTGCGCTGGTCGCCCAGGGCATCGGCCGCGGCCTGCACGATATCGGCCGGCCCCTCGGTATCCGGGAACCCCTGGCCGAGGTTGATGGCATTATGCTGCACGGCCAGTGCGGACATGATGGTGAAGATCGTGGTGCCGGTCTGGCCGAGCAATGCATTGGCTGGTTTCACGGTTTCGCTCCTGCGTCCGGGGACGAGTAACCCGTCCTGCGGCCCCGCGGCAAGCGGGCCGCAAGCGGGCGGCAAGCTTGCATAAATTTTGGGCAATAACAGCCATGTGTTGGGCAAAGTAACAAATTCCACATCCCTAACCCTGCTTCCACCACGGTTTGCAGCCAAAATCCGGCGCTGGCACGGCTCATGCTAGAAAGCCTACGTCAGCCCGTTGGCTGGCGCGCAATTGCGTTGTCCGCACCAGACAGAACAATCGCGCTATCCGCACGAAATAGAGGAGGACGCGGGCCGAAGGCCTGGCGTGGACCAGATGAAAAAGATCGAAGCGATCATCAAGCCATTCAAACTGGATGAAGTGAAGGAAGCGCTGCACGAAGTCGGGTTGCAGGGCATTACCGTGGTTGAGGCCAAAGGGTTCGGCCGCCAGAAGGGCCACACGGAGCTGTATCGTGGTGCCGAGTACGTGGTCGACTTCCTCCCGAAAGTGAAGATCGAAGTGATCTGCGAGGACAGCGTCGTCGAACGCGCCGTTGAAGCGATCATGAATGCTGCCCGCACCGGCCGCATCGGCGACGGCAAAATCTTCATCTCCACCGTTGAAGAAGTCATCCGTATCCGCACCGGCGAAAAAGGCGAGGCGGCGGTCTAATCATCGCTTAAAATACCCGCTTATAACATTGCCGCCGGGGTCATGCTTGCTTAACATGACCCCGGTGCAATCCAGATTAAGCGCCTTTCAGGCAAAACGCGTCATGCGCCTTTGCCGGATAAACGGTTAAAACTTACACCTGAACTTTTTACAAAACGGGGAATTGAGCAATGGCTAAGAAGGCCGAGAGCGACGACGGCGTCGCTAAAGTTCTGAATTTGATCAAGGAAAACGGGGTCGAATATGTCGATCTCCGTTTCACCGATCCCAAGGGCAAATGGCAGCACACCGCGCAGCATGTCAGCACCGTTGATGCCGACTCGCTCAAAGACGGCTTCATGTTCGACGGCTCCTCCATTGCCGGCTGGAAAGCCATCAATGAGTCCGACATGATCCTGCAGCCGGACCTCGATTCCGCGGTTATGGACCCGTTCACGGCCAAGCCGAGCCTGATCCTGTTCTGCGACATCGTGGAACCCGCCACCGGCCAGGGCTATTCGCGCGACCCGCGCTCCACCGCCAAGCGCGTGGAAGCCTATGTAAAGGCCACCGGCATCGGTGACACCATTCTCATCGGCGCCGAAGCTGAGTTCTTCATTTTTGACAGCGTAAAATTCGGCACCGGCGGCAATTTCGGCATGTACCAGCTGGACTCCATCGAGGGCCCCGGCTCCTCCATGAAGGACTACCCCGAAGGCAACATGGGCCACCGCCCGACCGTTAAGGGCGGCTATTTCCCCGTCGCCCCGGTTGACGGCGACGTTGACCTGCGCGCCGAAATGCTCTCCGCCATGGGCGAGATGGGTCTGCCGATCGAGAAGCATCACCATGAGGTGGCGCAGAGCCAGCATGAGCTGGGGACCCGCTTCAACTCGCTGACGACGATGGCCGACCAGATGCAGATCTATAAATACTGCGTCCACAACGTCGCTCACTCTTACGGCAAAACGGCGACCTTTATGCCCAAGCCGATCTATGGCGATAACGGCTCGGGCATGCACACGCACGCCTCGATCTGGAAAGCCGGCAAGCCGTTGTTCGCCGGCAATGGTTATGCGGATCTGTCCGAAATGTGTCTGTATTTCATCGGCGGCGTCATCAAGCATGCCAAGTCGATCAATGCCTTCACCAACCCCTCGACCAACAGCTACAAGCGCCTGATCCCGGGTTTCGAAGCCCCGGTGCTGCTGGCCTATTCCGCGCGTAACCGCTCGGCCTCCTGCCGTATTCCGTATACAACCAGCCCGAAAGCCAAGCGCGTGGAGGTCCGTTTCCCCGACCCGACGGCGAACCCGTATCTCTCCTTCGCGGCCCTCACCATGGCGGGTCTCGACGGCATCAAGAACAAGATCCACCCGGGCGACCCGATGGACAAGGATCTGTACGAGCTGCCGCCGGAAGAGCTGAAAGGCATCCCCACGGTTTGCGGTTCGCTTCGCGAAGCGCTGGAAACCCTGGCCGCCGACCACGAGTTCCTGCTGCAGGGCGACGTGTTCACCAAGGACCAGATCGAGAGCTACATCGAAATCAAGTGGAAGGACGTGTACCGCTTCGAACACACACCGCACCCGGTTGAGTTCGAAATGTACTACTCGGCCTAAAACTTCATCGCGCCGTCATTGGCGCGAAACACCGTCATTCCCGCGAAAGCGGGAACCCCGGCGGGCAGAGACGAAACGGCGCCCTCGGGCGCCGTTTTTTATTGGGACTCAAACGCCGGCATGGGCAGCGGCCAGTTGTTTATCCAACGTTACAAGATCGGCGCCGTGTTTGCGGGCCAGCCAGAGGTAGCTCGCGTCATAGGCGGTGAGCCCCGTGGCATCCGCGAGCGTGAGGATTTCGGCCGCGTCCACATCCTCATGCTCGATACCGATCGTGCCGCGCAAAGCGAAGCCATCCAGCAACTCATCCCTGCGAGATTTTCCCCGGCGCATTTTGAACAGGCAAACATTGGCCAGCTCGTATTCGATGAGCGTTGGCGCGATCAGCCGAGCGCCTTGTAACTGCGCGGCGATGCGCTCCGCCGCCGGTTCTCCGAACAACATCGCCGCGAGTGCCGAGGCATCGATGACTTTAATATCGGTTATTGTCGCGGTCCCGGTCAGCGCGGATCATATCCACTGAGCTTTCGCCGGAGCTGATGCCACGCCGGCGGACCTCGGCCACAAGCTCTACAGGCGAGAGTTTGCGTGGGGGCTCCACCGCCGCCTCGATGATCGCCATAAGCTCGCCCTGGAGCGAGCGGTGGTGGGAAGCAGCCCGGACGCGCAGGCGCTCCACGATATCGTCCGGCGCGTTCTTGATGGAAAGATTGACAGGCATGGTTCCAAAATAGCTCCAATATGGATGCGTTACCACATAGTCCATGCGTATGCCAGAAAAACCGCACGGCGCTCCGCGGCCTACCCCAAAAACCGCTTGCCGTTTTGCCCCTAACCGGCTATGCAGCGCCTCAACATTACCCGTCTTTCGCTGGGTGGCCCCTTAAAAGGGCCGCCTTTTTTATTGCTTTTCGCCCTGATGGGCTTTTGACCCGTGGATCTAACCGCACTTGTCCGACAACCGTCCCGTTCATACCGGCCTCGAAGGCCGCATTGCCGATATCATCATGGAGCCCCTGGAAGGCCAGGGCTATGAGCTGGTGCGCGTGCAGGTGATCGGTACCGACACCCCGACCGTGCAGATTATGGCCGACCGTGCCGATGGCGCCTCCTTCACTTTGGGCGATTGCGAGGCCGTGTCGCGCCTGGTTTCCGCCGTAACGGACGTGGAAGACCCGATCAGCACCGCCTGGACGCTGGAGGTCTCCTCCGCCGGCATCGACCGGCCGCTGACCCGGACCAAGGATTTCATCCGCTATGCCGGATATGATGCTAAAATCGAGCTGAACTTCCCCGGCCCCGGCGGCCGCAAGCGTTTTACCGGCAAACTGGCTGAGACCGATTCCGAGATCGTCCGCCTGCGCATGGAAAAAGACGAAGTCATCGAACTCAAACGTGCCGACATCCGCAAGGCCAAGCTCGTGCTGACCGATGCGCTGATCGCCTTTACGACGACTGAAGCCGCTTCTTCTGAAACCCCGCTGCCTGATATTACCCAACCTCAAGAGAGCCATTAGAGGATTCCCATGGATACCGCAGTCAACCGCCCGGAATTGCTGCTTGTCGCCGATGCCGTGGCACGCGAAAAATCGATTGAGCGCGACGATGTGCTCGAAGCGATGGAACAGGCGATCCAGAAAGCCGGCCGCGCCAAATATGGGCATGAGAAGGACATCCGCGCCATCATCGACCGCAAGACGGGCGATGTGAGGCTTTCGCGCTGGACCGAGATCGTCGAGGTTGTCGAGAACGAGGAAACCCAAATTCCCGTCGCCATCTCCAAAAAATTCGCCCCCGAAAAGAATGTCGGCGAGTATCTGATCGACCCGCTGCCGCCCATCGATTTCGGCCGTATCGCCGCGCAGACCGCCAAGCAGGTGATCGTGCAGCGCGTCCGCGAATTCGAGCGCGCCAAGCAGTTCAACGAGTTCAAGGATCGCGTCGGCGAGATCATCAACGGCGTGGTCAAGCGCACCGAATACGGCAACCTCATGGTTGATCTCGGCCGGGCTGAAGCTTTGCTGCGCCGTGACGAGTGCATTCCCCGCGAGCAGCTGAAAAACGGCGACCGCGTGCGCGCCTTCATCTACGACGTGCGCGAAGAGCAGCGCGGCCCGCAGATTTTCCTCTCCCGCACGCATCCCGGCTTTTTGGCCAAATTGTTCGCGCAGGAAGTGCCGGAAATCTACGACGGCATCATCGAGATCAAGGCCGTGTCCCGCGACCCTGGTTCACGCGCCAAAATGGCCGTGATCTCGCGTGACCAGTCGATCGACCCGGTCGGCGCCTGCGTCGGTATGCGCGGCTCGCGCGTGCAGGCGGTCGTCGCCGAATTGCAGGGCGAGAAGATCGACATCATCCCCTGGTCGCCCAACATCGCCACCTTTGTGGTGAATGCGCTGGCACCGGCGGAAGTCTCCAAGGTCGTGATGGATGAAGACGCCGGGCGGGTTGAAGTCGTGGTGCCGGATAGCCAGCTTAGCCTCGCCATCGGCCGCCGCGGCCAGAACGTGCGCCTGGCCTCGCAGCTGACGCGCTGGGACATCGATATTCTGACCGAAGCCGAAGAGAGCGAGCGCCGCCAGGAAGAGTTCCGCCGTAAAACAGGTCTGTTCGTCGAGGCACTTGATGTGGACGACATGATCGCCGGGCTGCTGGTGCAGGAAGGGTTCGAGAGCATCGAGGACCTGGTGACCACCCCGGTGGAAGAGATCGGCACGATTGAAGGCTTCGACGACACCGTCGCCGCCGAATTGCAGCGCCGTGCCGACAACTTCCTGACCCGCCAGGCCAATGAGCAGGAAGAGAAGCGCGTCGAGCTGGGCGTATCCGACGAGATTGCCGCCATCGAGGCGCTTTCGGCGAAGGATCTGATCACGCTTGGCGAAAAGGGCGTCAAAACCCTGGACGATCTGGCGGACCTCGCCGGTGACGAGCTGGTGGAAATGCTGGGTGCCGAGGCTCTGACCGAAGAGCAGGCCAATGAGGTTATCATGGCCGCGCGTGCGCATTGGTTCGAAGGGGAGGGCGGCCCAGCTGCCTGAACCGGAAACCGCCCCGCATGAGGACGTAACCCCAGACAAGGAAGCTGCCCCAACCGAGGCAGCCGCCTCAACTGAGGAAGGTGCGGCGTTTGAGGAAGACGAGCCGGAGAAGGGGCCGCTCAGGCGCTGCCTCGTCACCCGCGAGCAAGGCAAGCGCGAAGAGATGCTACGCTTTGCCATGGCACCGGGCGGCAGGGTGGTGTTCGACGTTACCGCAACCCTGCCCGGACGTGGATTATGGTTGAGTGCTCAGCCGGGCGTGCTACATCAGGCGATCCGCCGCGGGGTTTTCGCCCGCGCGGCTAAGGCGCAGGTGGTTGTACCGCCCAGTCTGGCTGACGAGGTGACTGCCGCGCTGACACGAAGACTGACGGATTTGCTGGGCCTCGCCCGGCGCAGCGGTGCCGCTATTTCCGGCTTCGAGAAGGCACGGGAGTGGTTGCAGATCGGTGGAGCCGGGCTGGTGGTGCAAGCCGCAGACGGCAGTATCGACGAGCGGGCAAGGTTTGTGGGCGGGCGCGATATCCCGGTGGTGGCGATCCTTAACGCCGCCGCGCTGGGCAAAATTTTTGGCCGTGATCACACGGTACATGCGGTCATTTCGCCAGGGCGGCTGGCCAAGATGATCGAAATCGAAGCGCTGCGCCTGCAAGGTGTTGCGGACGGCGAGACAAGCGGGCAGTAGAGCCCAACCAGGCCGGGTAACCCCAGCCAAGACGTGAATGGACCGGATTTGAGCATGAGTGACGGCAACGACCAGAATGAAACCAAAGGCAGGCTGTCGCTGCGCCCGGTGGCGCGCGGCGATGCAGGGCATACTGTCGATGCCGGTTCCGTCCGGCAAAGTTTCTCGCATGGCCGCTCGAAGGTTGTGCAGGTGGAAGTGCGCAAAAAGCGCGGCCTGGGCCCAGTGCCTGCCGCAGCCCCTGCCCCGGCAGCAGCGCCTGTTACTCTTGCCCTGAGCCCAGCCGCCGCGAGCCCAGCCGCGGCTGAGCGCGTTGAGCACACCGAGCGCCCCGCAGCCGCAACCGCTGCCCCCACTACGTCCCCTGGCCCGGCGCCGGGTCCGGCCGCAACCCTCGCCCCGCCGGCGCCGCAGCTTGTGCGCCCGCGCCAGGGTGGCACCGGCAACCGCGCCCTCACCGCTGGTGAGCAGGCCACCCGCCAGCGCGTGCTGGCCGTGGCCGCCCAGCGCGAGGCCGAGCGCCGCGAGCAGGAAAAAATCTCCATTCTCTCCGCCGCCGAGGAGGCCCGCCGCCGCGAGGAGGATGCCGCCCGCCAGGCCCTTGAGGATGCCAAAACCCGCGCCATAGCCGAGGCCGCAGCCCGCGAAGCCGCCGAGCTGGCCGGCACCGAGCATGTGCCGCTGCCCGTGGCGGAGCCCGCACCCGGACCCGCGCAGGCCGCAACCCCTGCCCGCCCGGCAACGCCCGCCGTGCGCGAAACATTGCAGCTGAAACCCGGCGGACGCCCCGCCGGCGCCGAAGACGACGACGAGGCCCCGCGTGGCCCCGGTGGCGTGCGCCGCCTGACGACCATTGCGCCCAAGCGCGGCGCGCCGGTCCCGGCTGTTAAAAAACTCGGCGACGGCAACCGCCGCGGCGGACGTATCGACGTGCAGGCAGCCCTCGAGGGTGCCGACGAGAAAGTGCGCAGCCTTGCTTCCGTGCGCCGCCAGCGTGACCGCGAACGCCGCCAGGCCGAGCTCGAACTGCTGCGCGCCGATGGCGTTAAAGTCGTCCGCGAGGTTATTCTTCCCGAAACCATCACCGTGCAGGAGCTGGCCAACCGTATGGCCGCCCCCGGCCGCGAGGTTGTGCGCGCCCTGATGAAGATGGGTGTGATGGCGACCATCACCCAGGATATCGATGCCGACACCGCCGAGCTGGTGGTGAGCGAATTCGGCCATAAATCCCGCCGCGTGTCCGACTCAGACGTTGAGCTCGGGCTCGAAGGCGAAGTCGATGACGATGCCGATCTGCAGATCCGTCCGCCGGTCGTCACCATCATGGGCCATGTTGACCATGGTAAGACCAGCCTGCTGGATGCCTTGCGCAAAACCTCCGTTGCAGCTGGCGAGGCCGGTGGCATCACCCAGCATATCGGCGCCTATCAGGTGCAAGCCCCGTCCGGCGCGCTGATCACCTTCCTCGACACCCCGGGCCATGAGGCGTTCACCGCCATGCGCGCCCGTGGTGCCGCCGCCACCGACATCGTGGTGCTGGTGGTTGCCGCCGACGACGGCGTGATGCCGCAGACGATCGAGGCGATCAAACACGCCCAGGCCGCCGGCGTGCCGCTGATCGTGGCGATCAACAAAATCGACCGCCCGGGCGCCGATGCCAACCGCGTCCGCCAGGAGCTGCTGCAATACGAGATCGTGGTTGAGGAAATGGGCGGCGATACCCAGGATGTTGAAGTTTCCGCGCTGAAGAAGCTCGGCCTCGACAAATTGGAAGAAGCCATCGTGCTCCAGGCCGAAGTGCTCGAGCTGCGCGCCAACCCGAACCGCGCTGCCGAAGGCGCGATCATCGAAAGCCGTCTCGACCGTGGCCGTGGCCCGGTTGCGACCGTGCTCGTGCAGAAGGGTACGCTCAACCTGGGCGACACGGTTGTGGCCGGGGCCCAGTGGGGCCGCGTCCGCGCCATGCTCAACGACCAGGGCCAGCCCGTGAAATCGGCCGGACCTTCCTCTCCGGTGGAAATCCTCGGCCTGTCCGGTACGCCCACAGCTGGCGAGCCGTTCGTGGTGGTTGAGAACGAGCAGCGCGCCCGTGAGATTGTGGAATACCGCGCCCAAAAACTGCGCGACCGCCAGGCCGCCGCGCAAACCGCCGGCCGTGGCACGATGGACGAAATGCTGGCCCGTATTCAGGCCGGCGCACAGAAGGAAGTGGCGATCGTCGTCAAGGCCGATGTGCAGGGTTCGTCCGAAGCCATCAGCGTGGTCGTCACCAAGGTCGGCAACGAGGAGGTGCGCGTGCGCGTCATCTACTCAGGCGTCGGCCAGATTACCGAGAGCGATGTGCAGCTGGCGAAAGCGTCGGACGCCATCGTCGTCGCCTTCAACGTGCGCGCCAATGTGCAGGCCCGTGAGCTCTCCAAGAGCGAAGGCGTGGATATCCGCTACTACTCGATCATCTACGAAGTCGCCGATGACATCGAGAAACTGGTCAAGGGCAAGCTCGCCCCAGTGCATCGCGAGAAGTTCCTGGGTTACGCGGAAATCCGCCAGGTGTTCAACATCACCAAGACCGGCAAGGTCGCGGGTTGCTATGTCACCGAAGGTCTGGTCAAGCGCGGCTGCGGCGTGCGCCTGCTGCGCGACAACGTGGTCATCCATCAGGGCGACCTCAGCCAGCTCAAGCGCTTCAAGGACGATGTGAAGGAAGTGGCGCGCGGTTATGAATGTGGCCTGTCGTTCGCGGGCTTCCAGGATCTGCGTGAAGGCGACGTGGTCGAGTGCTATGAAACCGAAATCGTCCCAGCCTAACACCCCCTCGCAGCGCCAGCTGCGTGTGGGCGAGGAAATCCGGCATGCGCTCGCGGATGCGCTTCTGCGCACCGAGTTCCACGACAAGGTGCTCGCGCGCGAGAAATTGACCGTGTCCGAAGTGCGCATGTCGCCGGATTTGCGGCACGCGCTCGTGTTCGCGACTGTGCTGGGGCACAAGGATATTACGCCTTTGTTGCCGGCGTTGAAGCGTGTCGCGCCGTTTTTGCGGGCGCAGATCGCGCCACGATTGGGGCTGCGGGTGTCGCCCGAGCTGAAGTTTGTAAAGGACGAGGCGCTGGAGCAGGCGACCAAAATCAACAAACTGCTGCACAAAGCGGAAGTAGCGCGCGATTTGACGGCTGAGTCCAAAGCCGCGGCGTTAAAGGCGGAGCAGGAGGCCGCAGCTTTGAAGGAAGAGTCGCAGGGCGCTGCCCTGCACCCGCCGGGGCCTGAGGCCCCGGACCCCCATTAGTTTGCCTGCGGTGGCTCTGCGAACTGCGGAATCAAACAACAACCACCCCGTCATGCCCGCGAAAGTGAGCCGGCCAGCCCCCACAAACCACGTCATGCTCGCGAAAGCGGGCATCTTCTCGCCACAAGAATAAACCGCGATGGGAGCCAAAGGCGGGTGGGTCTATATGATGACCAACAAGCCAGGCGGCGTTTTATACATTGGCGTAACCGCCGACCTTATCCGGCGGACCAGCCAACACCGGGCTGGAGAAATTGAAGGCTTCACTCAACGTTACCGGCTATATCAGCCCGTGTATTTTGAACGCCATGACGATATCCGCGATGCGATCTTGCGGGAAAAGACACTCAAAAAATGGAACCGTGCCTGGAAAGACGAGTTGATCACTACAACGAACCCGGCTTGGAATGATTTGTATGCGGGAATTCTTTAAGGGCATGGGTGAGAAGAGATGCCCGCTTTCGCGAGCATGACGGAGGAGCGGGTCGGGACGGGAGTGGAACGTGACGGCCAAGTTGGAATAGGCAGTGGGACGTAACGGGGACATGATGACGGAACGCCTTACACCCAACGACATTGCCCATGCCGCAGCACTCCTCCGCGCGGGCTCGCTCATCGCGTTCGGCACTGAGACTGTGTACGGCCTGGGGGCCGATGCTTGTAATGCCGATGCCGTGGCGGCGATTTATGCTGCCAAGGGGCGGCCAAGTTTCAACCCGCTCATCTGCCATTTTGCCGATGCGCAGATGGCGTTCCGTTACGTTACCCGCACGCCTCTAGCCGAAAAACTTGCAGCGAAATTCTGGCCCGGGCCGTTAACCCTCGTGCTGCCGCGCGCAAAAAACTGCCCGGTATCACAATTGGCCGGAGCAGGTTTACCGGCACTAGCAGTGCGGGTACCAGGACACCATACAGCATTGAAATTGCTGACAGAGTTTGGCGGGCCGGTGGCAGCCCCTTCGGCCAATCGCTCCGGACGCATGTCCCCCACCTCCGCCGCTCACGTCCTCTCCGAGCTGGATGGGCGGATTGCCGCGGTGCTGGATTCCGGCCCCTGCGCGGTCGGGCTGGAATCCACGGTGTTGGACCTGTCCGGCCCACTGCCGGTGATATTGCGGCCGGGTGGGGTAAGTGTCGAGGCGCTGGAGGCGGAAATCGGCCCCATCCAGCGCGCCTCGGGGGACTCCAACGCGCCGGCCTCGCCGGGCATGCTGCTCTCGCATTACGCGCCCACTCTGCCGGTACGGCTGAACGCCACCAGCGCAGCGGCAGACGAAGCGCTGCTCGCCTTCGGCCCCCCGCTGCCAGGTGCGGCACTGGTATTCCAGCTCTCCGAAACCCAAAACCTGCGGCAAGCCGCCGCGCGCCTGTTCGAAGGGCTGCATGTGCTGGACGCCGAGGGCGCCAAACGCGGACTTACGCACATTGCCGCCATGCACGTGCCAAACCACGGTCTCGGCCTCGCCATAAACGACCGGCTGACGAGAGCAGCATCCCCCCGCCACGACATAAGCGGCAAAAACATCATTTGACAGGCAAGCGGGAGCCAAGCGCAGATTGCGCCAATGCGGTTCCTGTTGTCCTTACTCCTACTCATGATTTCCGCCGCACCAGCCTGTGCCGAAGATGTGTATTTTACCGCCTCGGACGGCGCGCGGCTGCATTACACCCAGACCGGGCCAACCAACGCACCAGCGCTGGTGTTCGTGCCCGGCTGGACCATGCCCAGCTGGATCTTTGCCCCCCAGTTGGCAGCCTTCGGCACGCATTACCGCGTCATCCTGTTCGACCCGCGCGGCCAGGGCGAGTCCGAGATCACCAGCAGCGGCTATAACCAGGACCGGCGCGGGCAGGATATCGGCGAGCTGGTGGACCGGCTACCGGGCCAGGTGGTGGTTATCGGCTGGTCGCTCGGCGTACTGGATACGCTGGCCTGGGTGCATCAAGGCGGGAACAGCAGGCTCACCGGGCTGGTGTTCATCGATAATTCCGTTGGGGAGAACCCCGCGCCCACCGCCCCGCGCGGCCCGCCACGCCCCACACCGACGATGGCGCAATTCGTTTCCGGCATGTTTCGCACCCGCCAACCCGCCGCCTATCTCGACCGGCTGACGGCAAGCTGCGAGCGCCTGCCCGCCCCTTATGCCGCCGAGTTGTTGCGCTACCCCGTGCCGCGAACCTATTGGAAAGAGGCCATCCTCTCCACCGATGTGCCGGTGCTGTACGTGGTGCGGCCGCATTTGCAGGGCCAAGCCAACAATTTGCTCATAGACCGGCCCAACACAACCATTGCGGTATTCCCCAAAGCGGGCCATGCGCTGTTTGTCGACGAACCCACGCGGTTTAACGATTTGCTGCAACATTTCCTGGATACTGACGTCCCGCCCCAATGAAACGACAGTGACTGAGCCGCCGCCAGGCTCAGTGCCGATGCCTCCTTAAGTTTGGAGTTAGTTCGAAATGAAATATTATAGTGGAGATCAAATTAACGTTGGGGATCGAGTAAGGCTCTGGCCAAGTGTGTGTGGAGTTGTAGTTTGCTCCATTGATGATGGGATATATAGCCAAGAGTTTCCTGAAACCAGTTGGGCATATAAAGGGAAGGGAATAATTATAAAGGCGGATAATGGGCAGATTTTCTATTATGATGAGGCAGATGAAGATTTTGAGTTGCTAGCGCGAACATGAACGCGCCATGAGACTCCTGCCGCTGTTTTTTGTCTCGGCCGCCGCCGTGGGGCTGGAGACGGCGCTGACCCGCTATTTCGCCGTCGCGAACTGGTCGGATTATGGCTATTGGGTGATTTCCATCGTCATGGCCGGGTTTGCGTTTTCCGGTGTTACGCTGGCCCTGGCCGAAGGGGTTTTGCTCCGCCATGCCGAGCGGCTGTTCGCCGCACTCCCGGCCCTGCTCACCCTCAGCGCGGCCTTGGGCTATTGCGGTGTCATCCTCAACCCGTTCAACCCGCTGGCACTGCAAAACCAGGCGACCTGGCTGCCTCAATTGCAGAATATCGGGCTGTATTACATCGCCCTCCTGCCATTCTTCTACCTCACCGGCCTGTTCATCTCGCTGTGTTTCACCACCGCCACCGTGCAGCTGGGCAAGGTTTATGCGGCGGACATGCTGGGCGCAGGCCTCGGCACAATCCTCGTGCTGGGGCTGATGTATCTGGTACCAGCCTTCGCGTTAACCGCCTGCCTGCTGCCGCTGCTGGCTTTGGCCGGTCTATTCACGCAGCGCTACCGCAAGCGCGCCGTGCTGGCGGCGGTACTGGCCCTGGGGTTGAGCGAGGCGCTTCTGGCCCTCGGGCCGCAGGCGGCGCTAAGCCAGTACAAACCCATCTACCCGCCGCTGCACACGCCGAACGCCAAAATCCTCGCCACACTGCACAGCCCGCGCGGCGAATACATGCTGCTCGATGATTTCACCGAGCGGGTGAACACCGATATTTCCAATGATTCCGCGATGCTCGGCTACCCCGGCCCGCCGCGCTCTTATGGGCTGTACCGGGACGGTATCCGCATCGCGAGCCTGCCGCGCCCAGGCGTGAGTGGCACGGGTTACGCCCCCGGCGCGCTGGATGCGCTGCCCTATGTTTTACGCCCGCATGCCTCAACCCTGCTCATCGGCACCTCCGGCGGGTTCCGCACCGCGGAAACCCTGGCGTTGGGTGCCGCGCATGTGGATGCGCTGGAGCCCGAGCCGGTGCTGTACCGGGCCATGACGCAGGGTCTCGGGGCCTCGCCACCTCTGGCCGCAGACCCCTCCTTGCGAATTTTCAATGACAATCCACGCGCCGCCGTTCTCACCGGCCAGCGTTACGACGTGATCGATATCGCCCCCGATTTCCTCGATGCCGCCCCCGCCAATGTCTACGCCGTCTCGGCCCAGGCCTTCGCCGCGGATCTGAACGCACTCACCCCCGGCGGCATGCTCTCGGTACCAATCTCGATCCAGGATTTCCCGGCCTATGCCCTGCGCCTGCTGGCGACGATGCGCGAAGCCTACCGCATGCGCGGGATCAACGACGCCGGGCCGTATGTGATCATGTATCGCTCAGCCTGGAACGTACGCCTCCTGGCCAGCAACACACCGTTCTCCGCCGCCGACATCCAGGCAGCGGCCAAATGGTGCGACGACCGCTCCTTCGATGTGTCCTACTACAAAGGTTTCGACCCCATAGCGGCCCGGGATAACCTCTATAACGACCTCCCCGCCGTCTCCTTCGTAAACGGCACGGCGGATGAAACCGCAATGGATGACTCCATCGCCGACGAAGCCGCCGGCATTCTCGCGGGGGAGCCCACAGTGTCGTCCCAGGCGTTTGATCTGCGCCCCGTAACCGACGACCGCCCAGCGTTTTTCGCCATATTGCGGCTTAACCAATTGTCTTTGCTGCTCGCCCGGCTGCAAATTCTACCCCAGGCGGAGATTGGCGCGCTGGTGAACCTGGCCGTGCTGGCCCAGGCCATGATCATCGCCGCCTTGGTCCTGCTGGTGCCGCTGGCCGCCCCCAAACGCGAACGGCGCGGGTTTTCCGTGCCGCGCCCGGCGCTGTATTTCTCGGCGCTGGCGCTCGCCTATATGTTTCTCGAAATCTTCGCCATCGAGCGTGTCAGCCTGCTGCTGAACGACCGCGCCACCGCATTTTCCCTCGTGCTCAGCGTGCTGCTGGCCTTCTCGGGGCTGGGCAGCTTCCTCTCCGGCCGGTTTGCCGCCCACCCCGGCAAGGCCGTGGCCGGTGCATTCGCCGTCATCGCCGCCTGGGGCGCGCTGATGTATTTCGCCGCGGGCCCGGCGGTTCTGGCGGGCGGCGGGCTGACTTACGGGGTACGCGTGGCCCTGGCGGTGCTGGCGTTGGCACCCGTAAGCCTCGCCATGGGCATACCGTTTCCGCTCGGGCTGGAACGGGTCCGCGCCCAAAAATTCTTTCTGCCCTGGGCCTGGGGGCTGAACGGCGCACTTTCGGTCGTCGCCCCGCCCTTGGCTAATCTTTTGCTGCGTAATATCGGGTTGCATGCGGTTTTAGGCGGCGCAATTCTGCTCTATGCTGTCGCGACATTAAGCCTCCCCGTCCCTGAAGGAAAAACAAATTGGCTCCCCATTTTGAGACGCTCGGCCGCCGCGGATTGATCGCCGGCCTGACCGCCTGCGCCACCGCCCCGGCTTTTGCTACCGCCGCTTTCGCCACCAACAGCGCCGCCGCAAACAATGCGCCGCCCGCTTTGCCAAGCACAGCGGCCACGCTGCCGACCCCAGCCACGCCCAACGGCAAGCCATGGGACCGCGCCGCATTCCAGGCGGCCATGAGCGCGTCTGGCCGCCCGGTGACACTCACCGACGACCAGTTCAACGCCATCCAGGCCCGCAAACCGGCGGCGATGAAGCTGATTTCCAGCTACCTCACCCAGCGCCTCGGCTCGCCAGACCCGCTGGTGCTGGCCGCCTTCGCCGCACTGCCGCGCGAATATTACCATTATAACTACCAGGAACATCACACCACCTGCGGCGACGCCTATGACCAGCCGCCCAAGCCCTGGGCGCTCGGCTACGGCTCGGCGCTCTCCGATTATCTCGGCCAGGCCTATATGACGCAGGTGCTGGCCCCCAAACCGGGCGATGTCTCGCTGGAAATCGGCACCGGCTCCGGGTTTCAATCCTCGCTGCTCTCACGCATCGTCAGCCACGCCTATTCCATCGAGATCATCCAGCCGCTCGGCAATGCGGTAAAGCAAATTTTCGCCCCTCTGGGCTATGACAACATCAGCTCGCGCGTGGGCGATGGCTATTACGGCTGGCCGGAGCAGAAAGACGGCTTCGATCTCATCATCGTAACCTGCGCCGCCCAATACGCCCCGCCGGCGCTGTTCCAGCAGCTAAAACCGGGCGGGCGGATGATCATCCCCATCGGCCAGCCCTTCAAGCAGGGCCAGGTGTTCTACATTTACCACAAGGATGCCGCCGGAAAGATCCACTCACGCCGCGATATGGGCTGCTTCTTCATTCCCATGACGGGAACCATGATGAAGATACCGGCGGCACAGGCGGTTACCGCCTAACCGGCGCAGGCCGTAACGACATTGTGGTTGTTCAATAAAAAATTCTTTACCTGATCATCGGTTGCCGCATGCCAGCTGCCATGGCAGGACATGGACAGCCTATCCGCTCCCCCATAAGCACAAGGAGGATTTCTTGGTTAAACCATTGCGCAAGGCCGTGCTTCCGGTCGCAGGCCTCGGCACACGCTTCCTGCCCGCCACCAAAGCCATGCCGAAGGAAATGCTTCCGGTCGTCGATAAACCGCTGATCCAATATGCGGTGGATGAAGCGCGCGCCGCCGGTATCGAGCAGTTCTGTATGGTCACCGGGCGCGGCAAAACCGCACTCATCGACCATTTCGACATCGCCTTCGAGCTGGAAGCCACGCTGGCCGAACGCAACAAGCGCGAGGCGCTGGAATTGCTGCGTGAAGAGGCGATGCCGCCCGGCTCCATCACCACCGTGCGCCAGCAGGTGCCGCTGGGCCTCGGCCATGCCATCTGGTGCGCCCGCACGTTCATCGGCGACGACGCATTCGCGATTTTGCTGCCCGATGATCTGGTACTGAGCGATACCCCCTGCATGACGCAGCTGGTGAACGTGTATAACGAAACCGGCGGTAATGTGGTCGCGGTGTCCGAAGTGCCGCGCGAACAGACCAACCGCTACGGTATTCTCAAAGTGGGCGAGACCAATGGCGACCGCGTTGAGGTCACCGGGCTGGTGGAAAAACCAGCACCTGAAAACGCGCCGTCCAACCTCTCGGTCATCGGCCGCTATATTCTTCTGCCCGAGGTGGTGAAACATCTCTCGCTGATGGAACGCGGCGCCGGCAACGAGGTGCAGCTGACCGATGCTATGGCCAAGATGATCGGCCATACGCCGTTCCACGGGCTAAAATTCGAAGGCAAGCGTTTCGATTGCGGCGATAAAATCGGCTTCCTTGAAGCGCAAATCGCCTTCTCGCTGGCCCGGCCCGACCTCGGGCCCGCCGTGCGCGCGTTTTTGAAGAACTACGTTAACTCTTGAAGTGGGTGCCGCATGAGCTTTACGCATAAATTCTCGTCCAGCAGCCTGCGCGAATACGATATTCGCGGCATCGTCGGTGAAGCCCTGAGCGAAGCGGATGCGTTTGCCATCGGCCGCGTGTTCGGTTCCATGGTGGCCGAAACCGGCGGCAAAAAGATCGTCGTCGGGCGCGATGGGCGGCTGTCATCCCCCACATTATCCGCCGCCCTCATCCGCGGGCTCATCGCGAGCGGCATGGATGTGACCGATGTCGGCCAGGGCCCCACGCCGATGCTGTATTTCGCCTCGTTCGACAATAATGCCGATGGCGCGGTGATGGTAACCGGCAGCCATAACCCGCCGAACTACAACGGCTTCAAGATGATGCTGCAAAACAAGCCGTTCTTCGGCGAGAAAATCCAGACGCTCGGCAGCCGTGCCGCCGCTGGTGAGGTCGTGACCGAAGCCAAAGGCAGTGTCGCGGCCAAGGACGTGTCCGAAGCCTACATCGCGCGCATGGTCAAAGATTGGGACGGCACGCGCGACCTCAAGATCGTCTGGGACAACGGCAATGGCGCCGCCGGCGACGTGCTGGTCGAGCTCGTCAAACAACTCCCCGGCACGCATATCCTGCTGAACGAGAAAATCGACGGCAATTTCCCAGCGCACCACCCAGACCCGACCGTGCCGAAAAACCTGGAACAGCTCGTCGCCGCCGTGGCAGAGCATAAAGCCGACGTCGGTATCGCCTTCGACGGCGATGCCGACCGCATCGGCCTGGTCGATAACGAAGGCCATATCCTGTTCGGCGACCAGTTCCTCATCCTGATGGCGCGTGACGTGCTCAAATCCCACCCCGGCGCCAGCATCATCGCGGACGTTAAAGCCAGCCAGGTGCTGTTCGACGAAATCGCCAAGGCCGGCGGCAAGCCGCTGATGTGGAAAACCGGGCACTCGCTCATCAAATCCAAAATGGCCGAACTGGGCTCACCCCTCGCCGGCGAAATGTCCGGCCATATATTCTATAACGACAAATGGTACGGGTTCGACGACGCCCTCTACGCCGCTTTGCGCGTGCTCGGCGTCATCTCGCGCGGCACGGAAACCGTGGCCGAATTCCGCGCCTCGCTCCCCGTCGTCATCAACACCCCCGAACTGCGCTTCGACTGCGCCGACGACCGCAAATTCACCGTCGTCGCCGAAGTCGCCGCACGCCTGAAAGCCGCCGGCGAAAATGTCTCCGACACAGACGGCGTACGCGTAAACACCCCAGACGGCTGGTGGCTCCTCCGCGCCTCCAACACCCAGGCCGTACTCGTAGCCCGCGCCGAAAGCGGCTCGGAGGCCGGCCTCACCAACCTGAAAGCCGCCCTCGCCGCCCAACTCTCCGCCTCCGGCCTCACCCCGGACTTCGACGCCGAGAACGCTGGGCACTGATAGGAAAAAGGCCAGGGCAGAGCCCTGGCCTTTTCCCATCAGACCCGGCGCAGTTCGCCGCCGAACGGAGATACAAATGACCGACGAACAGCGCCCGCCTTTGCCGCCCTTCACCGCCCAAACCGCCGCCGAGAAGGTGCGCAAAGCCGAAGATGGTTGGAACAGCCGCGATCCGGCCCGCGTGGCACTGGCCTACACAAGCGACAGCCAATGGCGCAACCGCTCGGAATTCCTCCAGGGCCGCCCCGCCATCGTTGAATTTCTCACGCGCAAATGGCAGGCCGAATCTGAATACCGCCTCATCAAGGAACTCTGGGCCTTCACCGATACAAAAATCGCCGTGCGCTTCTGCTACGAATGGCACGATAAAACCGGCCAATGGTTCCGCAGCTACGGCAATGAAAACTGGGACTTCGACGAAAACGGCCTGATGCGCAGCCGCCACGCCAGCATCAACGACATCCCCATCACCCCAGAAACCCGCAAATTCCACTGGCCCCCCGGCCCCCGCCCCGCCGGCCACCCTGGCCTCAGCGATCTGGATCTCTAGGCTAGAGAAAAAGGCCGGGGGGCAAAGCTCCCCGCTGTTTCCTTAAGCCGCGACCCGGATCGCCGCGGCTTTAACGTCGTCGTCGACGTGGTCGGCGAAGGAGGCGAAGTTGTTAACGAAGTCGTGGACGAGGTTTTTGGCGGCGGTGTCGTAGGCGGCTTTGTCGGTCCAGACGGAGCGCGGGTCGAGCACTTCGTCGGGTACGCCGTTAACGTGTTCGGGGATTCGCAGGCCGAAGAACGGATCGGTGCGGTAGGACACATCATCCAGTTCACCGGCCAAAGCCGCATTCAGCAAAGCGCGGGTATGGGCGATGGACATGCGCTTGCCCACACCATAGGCGCCGCCGGTCCAGCCGGTATTGACCAGCCAGCAGGAGACCTTGTGCTGTTTGATGAGCGCCTGGAGCAATTTGCCGTACACCTGCGGGTGGCGCGGCAGGAAGGGCGCGCCGTAGCAGGTGGAGAAGGTGGCCTGCGGTTCCGAGCCCATGCCTTTTTCGGTACCGGCGACGCGGGCGGTGTAGCCCGAGAGGTAGTGGTACATGGCCTGTTCCGGGGTGAGGCGCGAGATCGGCGGCAGCACGCCGAAGGCGTCGGCCGTGAGCATCACCACGTTTTTCGGCTGGCTGCCCTGGCCGGAGAGCTCCACATTGGGGATGTACTCTACGGGGTAGCAGCTGCGGGTGTTCTCGGTAAAAGTCTGGTCGGTGAGGTCGAGTTGGCCATGGGCGTCCGCCACCACATTTTCCAGCACGGTGCCGAAGCGGTGCGAGGCGGCCCAGATTTCGGGCTCGCTCTTCTGCGACAGGTCGATGACCTTGGCGTAGCAGCCGCCCTCAAAATTGAACACGCCATGCGGGCCCCAGCCGTGCTCGTCATCGCCGATGAGGCGGCGGGTGGGGTCGGAGGAGAGTGTGGTTTTGCCGGTGCCGGAGAGGCCGAAGAAGATGGCGGAATCTTCCTTATGCCCGATATTGGCGGAGCAATGCATGGGCAGCATGCCCTTGGACGGCAGAATCCAGTTCATCACGGTGAAGATGGATTTCTTGATCTCGCCGGCATATTGCGTACCGGCGATGAGGATGATCTTCTCGGCGAAGGACAGCACCACGGCGGAGCTGGATTTTACGCCGTCGATGGCCGGATCGGCCTCGAAGAAGGGGGCGTGGATGATCACGTAATCGGGTACAAAGCCGGCCAGTTCTTCGGCCTTGGGGCGGATGAACATGTTGCGGGCGAACAGCGCGTGCCAGGCGCCGGTGGTGACCAGGCGCACGCGGATGCGGTTTTCCGGATCGGCGCCGGCGTAGAGATCCTGGGTGAACAGCTCGCGGCCCTGCAGATAGGCGGTGACGCGGCCTTTTAGAATGTCGAATTTTTCGCGCGGCAGGCGCTGGTTGATCTTGCCCCACCAGACATCGCCGCTGGTCTCGGGCTCGTCCACGATGAATTTATCGCCAACGGAGCGGCCGGTGTGCACACCTGTGCGCACAATCAACGCGCCCTCGGCGGAGAGCCGGCTCTCGCCCTTGCGTAAGGAATGCGCCACCAGAGCGGGGGCGGTGAGGTTGGCATGGAGTTCGGCTGCAACACGCACGCCGGTACCGGCGAGGGGGGCGGCATCTCGGAGCGGAGAAATATCGGCCATATGGTTCACTTCGGGTCGGTCCTCTCGTGCGGGATCTAAAGTCTATACGTTCATAAGCAGCAGGTCACGCACCATCAACCTTAACCGGCGCGCAAAAACGCAGAAATTTCGTGCTGCAATGCGGCAAAATCCAAATATCCCGCATTTGCGAAGCCGCCTATATACTGCGATGTCGAAACGGTAATCTTCCAGAAAGAAAAGTCGCGGAAAGCGGCATATTGCGCGGCGTAGGGATGGGTTTGCAGAAAGCGTTCGCGGACCGGCTCTGCCGGTATTATTTGCGCAATGCCGCTTAAGGAGAGGCGCGGCGTGGTTTGCGGGTTTTCGCTTTGCGCCGTGCCGGTGATGAGCAGCGCGCAGGCGGGGTTGGTTTGCAGGTGTTTGGTATGGGCCGCGAGCGAGGAGAGCAGCAACACGGGCTGGCCGTCCTCATCCAAAGCCGGGGTGACGAGCGAGGCGTGGGGCAGGCCTTCGCTAATCGTGGCGAGCATGGCGCTGCGGGCAGCTATCAACAACTGCGCTGCCGCGCGCAAACGTTCCTGCTCTTGATTTGCTGCCATAATCCCGTCACTCCCTAGATGCACAACGGCTGTATTATATAGCCAAGCATGGGTCCCGGTATGAAACACACAATCGCCCTCGTCGATGACGACCGCAACATTCTCACCTCCGTGCAGATGACGTTGGAGGCCGAGGGTTTCCTGGTCCGCACCTATACGGATGGCGAGAGCGCGCTACAGGCGCTGCTGGCCAAGCCGGCGGATCTGGCGGTGCTGGATATTAAAATGCCGCGCATGGATGGGATGGAAGTGCTGCAGAAACTGCGCGTGCGCTCGGCCATGCCGGTAATCTTCCTCACCTCCAAGGATGACGAGCTGGACGAGCTGATGGGGCTGCGGCTGGGGGCCGATGACTACATCACCAAGCCCTTCTCGCAGCGGCTGCTGCTGGAGCGCATCCGCGCCCTGCTGCGGCGCAATGACTCCACCCGCGCCGAGGCCTCCGGCGCCTCGCCCGCCGCCGTGCTCACGCGGGGCGATCTCACACTCGATGAGACCAAGCACCAATGCCTGTGGAAAGGGCTGGATATTCAGCTCACCGTGACGGAGTTCCTGCTGGTTAAAGCGCTGGCACAGCGGCCGGGCATGGTGAAGTCGCGCGACCAGCTGATCGACGCCGCGTACGGCGAGAACGTGTATGTGGACGACCGCACCATCGACTCCCATGTGAAGCGCCTGCGCAAAAAATTCCGCAATGAGGATGGTGAGTTCGACCAGATCGAGACGCTTTACGGCATTGGCTATCGCTACAAGGACATCTGATCCTGGCTCGCAAACCCCGCCTGTCGCGCCTGTTGCGCGACATATTGCTCGTGAATTTGCTGCCGCTGGCGCTGATTTTATCGGCGCTTCTGTACCTGGACCAGTACCAGCAAGGGCTGCTTTCAGCCGAGGTTTCGGCGCTGCGCGAGCAGGCGCGGATTTATGCGGGGGCGATTGCGCAGACCGCGGTACAGGGCAATAACGGCCAGGTTTCGGTTAATCCGGACCTCGCACAGCCTTTGCTGTTTTCGCTCACCGAGCCCACGCCCAATGCCCAGGCGCTGATTTACGGGCCGGACGGCACGCTGGTTGCCAATTCGCGCGTACACCCTGGGCCCGGCGGGGGGATTGTAACCGAGCCGCTCTCGGCCCCGCCGCCGCCGGGCGCGCTCAGCCGGACGATCAGTTTTATCTATGACCACCTCTCGGGCTCGGTGATCGGTGCGCAGGATGAATCCGGCGTAATCGGCTCCGGCGCCGGGGAAAACCCGGATACCCTGGGCTGGCAGCCGGACGCGCGCACGGCGCTGGAGCTGACCTCGGCCACGCCGGACCAGGAGACGCCGCCGTTCGTGCGCCGGGATTCGGAAGGCACGCTGCTGATTACCGTGGCCGAGCCGATTACCACGGGCCAGCAGGTGGTGGGCACGGTGCTGCTCACGCGCGAGGCCAGCGAGGTGGATGCCGCCGTGCTGGCGGTGCGGATTTCCATTTTGCTCCTGTTCGCGCTGGCACTGCTGCTCACGGTGATCGTGTCCTTCTATCTGTCGCGCACCATCGCCAGCCCGCTCTCGCGCCTGGCCGCGGCGGCGGAGCGCATGAGCCAGGGGCGCACCCGCACCCAGCCTTTGCCCGAGGCGGTAACCGGGCGGAATGACGAGATCGGCACGCTCGCCCGCACGCTGGAAAGCTCGGCCCAGGCTTTGTGGGCGCGGATGGATGCCATTGAGAAATTCGCCGCCGACGTGAGCCATGAGATCAAGAACCCGCTGTCCTCGATCCGCTCGGCAATCGAGACGCTGACGCGGGTGGAAGACCCGGCCCGGGCCTCGCGGCTGCTGGACATCATCAACCAGGATGTGGCCCGGCTGGACCGGCTGATCACCGATATTTCTGACAGCTCCCGGCTGGACTCTGAATTGTCGCGCTCCCGCCAGGAAATTGTCGATATGGCGAAGCTGCTGTCCACGCTGGCGGAAATCCACGATGCCACCCGCAAGGAGGGCAGCCCATTCATGCTGGTCGATGCACCTGTGGAGGGGTTGTACGTGAGTGGCTCCGAAGCACGGCTGGTGCAGGTGCTGCGCAATCTCATCGGCAATGCCATCTCCTTCTCGCCGCCCGGAGCAAAAATTTACCTGCATGGCCGTGAGACAGGCGGGCTGGTGGAGCTCTCGGTGGAAGACGAAGGCCCAGGCATTCCGGACGGCAAACTGGATTCCATCTTCGACCGGTTCTACTCCGAACGCCCGCAGACAGAGACGTTCGGCAGCCATTCCGGGCTGGGCCTGTCCATCTCGCGCCAGATTGTCGAGGCACACCAGGGCCGGATTTCAGCCGAGAACCGGCGCGATGAGGATGGCAATATTGTCGGCGCCCGGTTCGTGATCAGGCTACCCAAGGCCGGCGGATAACGGCCCCTCAATACGCCGCCCCCTCATTCCCACGCCGTCCCCGTCAGCCTCGCGCCACTCCCGTCATCCTCGCGAAAGCGGGGATGACGAATATGGTCACCGGAATCAGTTGGAAACAGTCTTCCAGATCAGTCTTCCAGATATAGAGAGCGGGCACCGTCCCGGCTCGGAAAAGATTTCATCGCTACATCCGAAATGCTACAAAAATTCCTGCCGAATGGATAACAGGCGGCGCGGCTAGATCTTAACCCACCGGCAGGACAAAAACATGCTCACAGTCATCGACCACCCGCTGGTGCAGCATAAACTCACCCTGCTGCGCCGCACCTGCACCACCACCGGCGAGTTCCGCCGGCTGGCGCGCGAGATTTCACTGCTGCTGGGGTACGAGGTGCTGCGCGACCTGCCCCTGGAGCCCATTACCATCACCACCCCGCTCGAAGAGATGGAAGCCGTTCAGGTCCAAGGCAAAAAACTCTGCTTCATCTCAATCCTGCGCGCCGGCGAGGGGATTCTGGACGGCATGCTGGACCTCGTGCCCGCCGCGCGCGTGGGCCACGTCGGGCTGTACCGCGATCCCAATACGCACGAGCCGGTGGAGTATTATTTTAAAGTACCCGATGCGCTGGAAGAACGGCTGTGCGTGGTCGTGGACCCGATGCTGGCAACTGGCCATTCCGCCATTGCCGCCGTGGCGCGGCTGAAAAAAGCGGGGGCGAAGGCGATCAAATTCGTTTGTTTAATTGCAGCACCTGAAGGGGTGACAGCGTTTCAAAACGCGCATCCGGACGTGCCGGTGTTTGCCGCCGGGCTGGACCGGCAGCTGGATGACCATGCGTATATCCGCCCGGGGCTGGGCGATGCCGGGGATAGGCTGTTTGGGACGAAGTGACTTTGCATGGGCTGCGAGACCGGCCGTTTTTGGGTGGAGGATGAAGCGCTGTGAGCGGACAGTGGCGCGTCAGTCAAGAATTATGTACGTTTGAGATTGACGGCTCGAATCTGTGCATGCGACCATGCTTGCATGGTCGCCGCCAATACAAAGAAGACCTCTCCTCAGGAGAAAGAGCCGTTACAGGTGCGAATACCGATAAAGGTAAAGCGCGCTTTTAAATCCGCTGCCGCACTACGTGGCATGGAGCCGAATGAACTGTTCGTTGAGGTTTGGCACCACTACGAACACACCCACGATCACGCTGCACCAGCTCAAGGAACGAAGAAATGACGACGGAAGACATTGACCCCGCCGCCGATTTCCTTGCCGCCATCGGAAAAAAGAAGTTTTCTACGGTTTTGGCCGATCCGCCGTGGCAATTCATAAACAGAACGGGAAAGGTTGCGCCCGAGCATCGTCGGCTGAATCGCTACGGCACGATGAAGCTCGATGAAATTTGCGCGTTGCCGGTCGAACACGCTCTAACGCCTACGGCTCATCTGTATTTATGGGTTCCCAATGCTCTCTTGCCGGATGGGTTGCAGGTGTTGAAGGCATGGGGCTTTCAATATAAATCCAATATCATCTGGCACAAACTACGGAAAGACGGCGGCTCCGACGGGAGAGGCGTTGGCTTTTACTTCCGTAACGTTACGGAAATTCTTTTATTTGGCGTTCGCGGTAAAAACGCTCGCACCCTTCAACAGGGGCGCACACAAGTGAATTATATGGGCACTCGCAAGCGGGAGCATAGCCGCAAGCCGGACGAACAATATGACCTTATCGAGGGGTGCAGCCCCGGTCCCCGTTTGGAAATGTTTTCTCGTGGAACGCGGAAGGGCTGGACGGTATGGGGTAACCAAGCCGATGGTGCTTATGAACCCACTTGGGATACTTATGCTCATAATTCGGCCGCTGAACGACGCTCTGTGGTTCCGGCCGAATGAGCTTAAGCTTCTGCGTCCTCGTCCGGGTCTACTAATGGCATCTGCTTCACTGTAGCCGCCGTTGGTTGGCCATCGTCAATGTAAAGCTTCGGTGTGATTGCGAAGGTGAGAATCGGGCAACCCCCTCCTCCCCCGCCTTCGACCTTTGGCCAAAGTTTTGTGTGGTGGGTGGTTGAAGCGCCATAAGAGGCGCCTTTTCCCAGACTATTGAAAATACCCTGGAGTTCCGTACTGCGTGTAATGATAACGCCCACATCAATGGCTCGGAGATCGAAAAGAAGGCGGAAGTTATTCAAATCGCGGTCGAAAAACGGATCTTTGTTATTCCATTCCATTTCGAGGGCTACCTTGCCCTTAAAACAATCAACCTTATGGGTTGGACTAGCGTATTCGACATCATCGACTTTAATTGCTGTGTTGAACTGCGTCTCTTTCCAGCCTAGCTGGTAAAAAGCGCTATCCAACTGGCGAGAAATGGGAGACCGATTCTTGCCAGCCGCCTGTACTTCCGAGCGTAGCAAACGGAATGTGCGTAATACATCAACAATCTCCTCCCATTCGTCGGGGCAGGCTGTCGCCAGAATTCCCGTCGCGTTCCTCCATTCACGAACATGATATAGTTCGCGCAAATCATCTGGGACGAGGTGTTCCGTGGTCATGGGCACATGATCTGCCGATATTTCCTAGAGTTGTCGAGGCGTACCAAACTATTGGACAACGGGCGTTTCAAAACTCGAGATTTATGACCGCCCGTCCAAACCAAATTGATCAACACCCGGCCCGATACAGACATTCAGACAGATGCAGGCTTTGCACCAGAGGCGGCCGTTAAGCGGCAAACCCCTCATATGCGTACCCCTAAAACCGCGGCTCACGCCGCCGTACCAACGCCCGGTTCAGAGCTTCCGCTAGATCGCGTTTTTGCACCTCGCCAAGCTGGCGGCCGACCTCCGCCACGGCATCGCGCGCGCGAAAAATCAGGCGGGGCACGGCGCCGGGGCGTTCCTGTAACTCCACCTTCGCCCAATCCGGCGAAAGAGTGCTCACCTGCTTTTTACCGCCGGGCGAAATGTTGGTGATCTCCAGCACCGTATCGTACAGCCGGATAATCTCTTTCGCGCGCGCGGCGCGGGCATTGAACCAGAACAGCAAAGCGGCCAGCGTGATATCCGCGCCATTGAAGCCAATGACCGGCCAGGCGCCCAGAAAATACATGAGCGTGGTCACATACAGCGAGCCCAACATCATGCCACCCAGCACCAGCAACAGCGCCTTGCGCGAGAGGCTGCGATGCGGGTGCAGTTCCGCCTCGAAATATAAGGTCCCGTTATTGCCGCTTGGCGCATCCATGCCGCATATATCGCGCGCAGCTGGACTACCCCCAAGGATAAAATGCCGAAACTTATGAAACATGCCGATATTCCGGCTTTTTTAACCGCCATCGCCGCCGGCAATCCGGACCCCAAGACGGAATTGCATTACGCCACCCCGTTCCAGCTGCTGGTCGCGGTGGTAATGTCCGCGCAAACCACCGATGTCGCGGTGAACAAGGTAACGCCGGCTTTATTCAAGGCAGCCCCCGGCCCCGCGGCGATGGCGAAACTGGGCGAGGCGGGGATTGGGCCGTTCATCAAATCCATCGGCCTATGGAGTGCGAAGGCCAAGAATGTGGCCGCACTCTCAGCCCTGCTGATGGACCGGCACGGCGGCGAAGTGCCGGGTGACCGCGAGGCGCTGGAAGCGCTGCCCGGCGTGGGGCGCAAGACCGCCAATGTGGTGCTCAACGAGATTTTCGGCCAGGCGACCATGGCGGTGGATACGCATATTTTCCGCCTCGGCAACCGTACAGGGCTGGCGCCCGGCACCACGCCGCGCGCGGTGGAGGACGGGCTGCTCAAGCGCATTCCGCAGGATATGCTCAAACCCGCGCATCTGTGGCTGATTTTGCACGGGCGGTATTTGTGCAAGGCCCGCACGCCGGAATGCTGGCGCTGCGCCGGTGCCGCCTGGTGTACCTACAAGGAAAAAACCCCGGTGCCCTCGACGAAAAAGCCCCCCAAAGCCGCCGCCTAAAACCTGGGTGTTATTTGTCGCCGCTCTCGGTAAGCTTGTCGGTTACGGCGAGCATCAGGGACAGTACGCCAAACACCAGAACGATGACGACCTGCCAAAGCAAATCATGGTCCGTCTCACTATCAACCTCCAGAAAACTGCGCAGCAGATGCACCGCACCGATAACGGTAATGGCAGCCAGCAGCCGCAGTTTGAGGTTGGAGAAATTGATCTTCCCCATCCACTCCGGCGAGGCATCCTGCGCGTGAAACTCCGGGCGGCGCACGAAACTCGCATAACCGGAAATGATCACCACCACCACGAGATTGGCCGTCAGCAGCAGATCAATGAGCGAGAGTGACAACACCAGCAGCTGGTTCTCGGTAAGCTGCGTCACCAGAGGCAAAGCATGCACCAGCTCGCCAATGAAATAAGCGCCCAGCAACACCAGCAAGACGAGCAGGGCCAGATACATCGGCACCAGCAACCAGCGGCTGGCGAAGAGAATGGTTTCGATAAGGCGGATGGGAGTCATGAAGTAAGTTGTACCTTTTTGTGAACAAAAAGGTACCCAAAAAAACTTTGGACTTTAAGGAATGGCCGCGTGCTTCCGCAGCCATTCCTTAAAGTCCAAAGTTTTTCGGTCTGCGCAGCGCGCGCCACTGGTTCGAGCGCGCTAAGCAGTCTTTTTTCAAAAAGCTGCGGTGGGTTCAACTGATGAGCGCAACGGCCTGAGCGAATGTAGCTCCTGGCGTCTGAAAGCCAAGGGTTTTTCTGGGTCGAGTATTTAGCTTGAGCGCGACGTCGTTGAGGTCGTCCTGGTTGTAG